>PKXI01000257.1:1123-55253 GCA_003133425.1 Acidobacteriaceae bacterium | reverse complement strand
ACTGTTGTTCGCTGGCACCGAGCGGGTTTCAAGTTGTATTGGAGGTGGCTCTCGCGGCATCGGACCCGTGCGTCGCCAAAACTCTATCCGACCGAGAAATCACAACGTCCTAAAGGTTAAGAGCGAGCTGGTCCCCGAGACACGTGTCATGTCGTAAGAGAATGAAAATGAAGGCCGACTGCATTTTGGCGAGGGACAGGTGTTAAGTCAACGTCCCAACCCACCAACAAGCGGCAGCCTCACCGACCCCCCAAAAAGCAGATCAGGCAGGCTCGGTTCTACAATCAGAATCATGATCCTTGAGTCCTTTCCCGTCGGGCCACTCGCATGCAACTGCACTCTGTTGGGCGACGAAGAAGCCCATGAGGCCATCGTCATCGATCCCGGCGACGAGGTCGACAGAATTCACCGCCGCCTCACCGAACTGGGCCTGAAACTCAAACAGATTCTGATTACCCACGCCCACATCGACCATGTCGGCGGCGCGCTCTGGCTAAAGCAACTTACCGGTGCCCCCATCTTTCTGAACGAGAATGACCTGCCGCTCCTCAAATTGATGGAGACGCAGGCCGCGTGGATCGGCGTTCCCACTCCCGAGACCGCGGCACCCGACGGCGGCCTGGTAGACGGCGCCATCGTTGGCCTGGAACACTACTCCGCCAAGGTGCTGCACACTCCGGGCCACACCCAAGGTTCGGTCTGTCTCCACTTTGTGCCCCTCAAATTGCTCATTGCTGGCGACACTCTTTTTGCCGGCAGCATCGGCCGTACCGATCTGCCAGGCGGCAACTTTGACCAGATCATCGACTCGATTCAGTCCCGCTTGCTTGAATTGCCGGATGAAACCAAGGTCCTGCCCGGCCACGGTCCCGCCACGAGCATTGGTCAAGAAAAGAGGAGCAATCCGTTCCTTCGCACAATGTGAGCCATATCACAAACAGTCATTCTCATATGTTTCAATTATTTAGACCGATCATTTAAAGCGATACTTGCAGTCAAAATTCAGTCATATTACTACCCTGAGTCGTTTGCAGATAATTAACCAGGGCGGTTACCCCAGCCCTGAATTCAGGCACTGGACCCAGCAGGCTGACGACCAGCCAGCCAGACTCTGCCATCCCGAAAAAGTATCCGGGATGGACCCAGACCCCACGCTCCAGCAATGCCAAAACTGTTTGCTCGTCGGGTGCAAGAGCCGGAATCCGAAGCACTGCATACCAACCACCTTCGACTTCCAGCCGATGCACGCCCGGGAGCTGTACAAGTTGCCGATCCAACTCAGCCAGATTCTCCGCCACCCGCGCCCTTATCTGAGCCTGGATCGCCGTCCGTCCCTCAAGCCACACCGGCAAAGCGCACTGCACGGGTGCATTCATTGAGAGAAAGGTATCGGCAATCACTTCCAGCCGCTCCAGAGCCTCCGTCTGCCCCGGCCCGGTGGCCGCAATCCATGCCGCCTTCATCTGCGGCAACCCTGCAATCTTGCTGAGCCCGCTGACCACAAATACGGGACCCCCTTCCAGCCCGCCGGCGAAGCTCTGGCCGGAGCCGGAAATTCCGTAGTCCAGAAACACCTCGTCCACAATCAGCGACAGGTTGAACTCCCGGCACATCCTCGCCATCTCCTGTGCCTCCCACGGCTTGGTGAAATGGCCGGTAGGGTTGTTCGGGTGCACCAGCACAATGGCCCGCGTCTCCGGCGTAATCGCCCTGCGAAAACCCTCAGGCTCAATCTGCCAACCCTGGTCGTAGACCAGCGGCACGGGCTTCACGACTACATCGTCCAGGCGGGCGAGATAGTCAAAG
Source organism: Acidobacteriaceae bacterium (assembly GCA_003133425.1). Next base: position 53,447 of record PKXI01000257.1, on the reverse strand, counting down.
AGCGGATAACCCGGTTGTGGTGCCAGAATCTCGCACCCCGGATCGCAGAGCAGCCGGAAAAGAAAGCTGTAGGCCTCACTGGTGCTGGTAGTCATTACAATCTGGCTGGAATCGACACCCACACCGAGCGAGGAATAGTAATCTGAGACCGCCTGGCGCGCAACATTGCTGCCCATAGGTTGCGGATCGTAGTCCAGCGCCTTCGGATCGGCGAGTGCCTCAAGCAATTCATCGCCGTATTGAAATCCACAGCGCGTAGGATTTGAGGCTGTCAGGTCGGCGATGGGCACACCGGCCTCCACGCGCAGCCGGTGTGCGCGCGCCAACTCGCTCTCTTCCGTGTTCCAATTCGTTCTTTGCGAAAACCGCATAACTCAATCCAGCCCGCATCAACCGCCTGGCATGGTCCCATTCCGCACAGGCTCAATCGTGCACAATACTCTCAGGGCCTTTTTCCACCATACACGGGCGCCCACAGGGAGGGGCATTGGGTTTACGCGCGGTTGTCTTCGACTATGGAATGGTATTGACCGGTCCGCAGGACCCCAAAGCTTATGCCGAGCTGCTCCGCATCACCGGGCTTTCTGCCGCCCGTTTTGAGAGTTTCTACTGGGCCGATCGCCATGCCTACGACGAAGGCAAGCTCACCGGCTTCGCCTTCTGGCAGAAGATCGCCCTCGACGCTGGCCTCGACCTCAGCAAGTCTGAGCTCGAGGAACTTAACCTTTGGGATGCCCGCATGTGGACCACGCAGAACGACGCCATGCTGGCCTGGCAACAGCAGCTCAAGAAGCGTGGCTTTCTCACCGCCATCCTCTCGAACATGGGCGACAATGTGCTCGCGAACATGGAGCGCGAGTTCGACTGGCTCCCGCAATTCGACGCTCTGGTGTGGAGCTATCAGCTTCTCATGGCCAAACCAGACCCCGCCATCTATCGCTACGTGCTAAAGCAGCTCGGCACGCTGCCCGAGGAGACGCTCTTTATCGACGACAGAGCGGTGAACATCGACGCCGCTAACGCATTGGGTTTGATGGGCCTGTTGTTTACAACCGTCGAGCAACTGCGCACCGACCTGATCGCCCAAGGCCTTGACGCAGTTCTTCCGCTGCCTTCATAAGCGCCAGATCAGCAAGCCAGAACGAAGGACCTTGACCGTGTCGACCTATACAACACATCGAGATTCATAAGATTTACGTGCAGTCATCCTGAGCGAAGCGCTTTTCAGCGGAGTCGAAAGGCCGCCCTGAGCGTAGTCGAATGGGACCTGCATTTCGGGTGCCGGCACCAGGTTAGAAGCCAAATGATTCCGCGAAGAACTTCGGAGTCAGGCTCCTACGACGCCATGCCAAGCCCCACCAGGTTGGCGGCCGCAATAATCACCAGCACCCCGGCCCACAGCAGCCGAACGGGTCTACTCGCCACGCCCTTCCATTCGCCCAGTGCCAGACCCACCAAACCGCCGCAGAGAACGTAAATGCTCATATGCAGCATCCAGTTCACATAGAACAAACGTTGCGGAATATTGGCCGCGCCCCATGCATAGAAGAAGAACTGCAGGTACCACATGATTCCGCCAGTCGCGGCCAGAGCGGCATTCCTGATCAGCGTCGGCCGTGGCTGACCAAGGTCGGCTCGCAGCGACAGCCGTTTCAACGCCGCCAGGCGAATGAAACAATAACTCAGATTGATCACCGCTCCGCCGCCCATGATGATCACATAGCTAGGCAGTGCCGCATAAAGCGAATTCACGCCTATCGCCTTCGCCGCGGCCTCCATCGGCCTGGCTGCATCAATAGCAAACGACATGCCCGACGAGAAAATTCCGCACATCACGGCCAGAAGGAGTCCCAGCTTCACATTGAATTCCTTCACCTCGCTGCCCAGTTGCTCTTCTTTTTGGTGGCCGGCATAGGAAACAATGGCCACGCCAATCAGCGCCACCAAAACGCCTGCCATGGTGAGCAATCCGCTCCGGGTGGCAAACAACAGCATGAACTGGCCGTGCAGAAGCGGCGGCACCAATGTGCCAACCACCAGCGTGACTCCAATGGCCACGCCGATGCCAAGAGACATGCCCAGATGCCGCATCGTCAGACCATAACTCACGTTGCCCACGCCCCACATCGCGCCGAATAACGCCACCTTCAATAGCAGGTGCGGACTCATGGACCCGTAGAACCCGGCAAAATCCGGTAGCAGGATCAGGCTCACGCCGATCGGCAGCAAAATCCATGAGAAGAAGCCCGCGATGGCCCATGTGGTTTCCCACGACCAGTTCCGCACCCTCCCAATGGGTGCATAAAACGAAGCGGCCATTGCCGCGCCAAGAATGTGCCATCCGATACCAACCAGAATCATTACCGGCATTCTTTCTCCATTTCTCCCCGCCGCAGGCAAACTCCACACACTGCCTGCCAGCAGATTCAAAGCCTCTCGGTTAATCAATCACTTTGTACAGACGCATCCAAATGGTTCTTGCAGGTCTCTCACCGCTCACCGTTGAACCAACTCTGGGTGCCCCATCCATTCGCAGCCTCATCGCGAATGGGTGGGAAGCCACAAGCCCCAAATTACCGTGCCTGGGTGCCCCAGGTCCCAATTTTGGGACCTGGGAAAGCACCGGACTCAATCACAACGCACGAAATTACACGGTCGATGACCTAAAGCCCGACCTCAAAGCTATAGCTGCCCGGCGCCAGTTCAAAGCCGCTGCCCCCGTATCGCGTAGCTGCCTTCGCCAGCTTACTCTCGGTAATCGAAACCCCATCAAGCTTGTACTTTGCGGCCTGGTCCGCAGTAAGAGCCAGCCAGCCCGTGGTATTCGCTGGTATAGTCACCTGCCACTCGGCAGTCTGCCCCTTCACCGTCCAGTCGGAGTGAATCGGCCCATAGGCGGAGTCGTACTCAAATGAAAGTTTTCCCAACCTCGCATCGAACACTGGATGCAGCATGATCGTGTGGAAGCCCGCATCCAGGTGCGTGGCGCCAATCCCCGCTGCATAGCGATAGATCCAGTCAGCCACCGCGCCATATGCGTAATGATTGTATGAATTCATGCTCGGGTCATCGCGCATCTGGTCGCCGTTCCATCGTTCCCACATGGTCGTTGCACCGTGATCCACCATGTAGCCCCACGATGGGTACTTTGTATTCAGCAGCAACTTGAACGCAAGATCGGAGTGACCGGCCTTGGTCAACTCCTCCAGCAGATACGGTGTCCCCAGAAATCCCGTGGCCAGCATCCCATTGTTAGCCTCAATTTTATCCACCAGTTTTTTCGCGGCGGCAGCGCGCAGGTTGCCAGGCAGCAGATTCATGTGCAGAGCCAGCACGTAACCGGTCTGCGTATCGCCGCCCTTGCTTTTTGCATTCGGATTATTGATCACGCCAAAGGGCGACGCAGTGTTGTCGGCTCCAGGCACAAAACCGTCGTCATGCACAAACTGCTTCTGGAATGCGGCCCGAATCTTCTCGAACAACTGCGCATATTTCTCTTCGTCCTGCACGCGCCCCGTCGCGTGAGCCATCTGCTGCATGAGCGTTACGTCATAGGCCCAGTAGGCGGTCGCAATCAGCGTGAAATCCGTCTTTCCTTCCGGCGAAAGCCAGTCCCCAAACGGAGTGCCGGACTCGTGGCTCCACAGCCCATCGGGATTCACCGCATTGATGGCGTTGAGATAGTTCTCCATCGCCGCCCAATTCTGCTCAATGACGCTTGTGTCACTGGTTTGCAGCCACGAGGTCCATGGAATTACGACTCCGGCATCGCTCCACCCGGCGCCCGAACCTGCGAAAGGCCGAACAGTACCCGGCGCGAAGATCCCATAGTACGGCGTCCCAATCTGCGTGCCGCGCATATCCTGCGCAAACTGCCGTGTGAATGCGGCCAGGTCCATATTGAAGGAGGCCGCGCGCCAGAAAACCTGCGCGTCCGCCATCCAACCCAACCTCTCATCGCGCTGCGGACAGTCCGTTGGAATTCCAACGAAGTTCGACCGCTGGCCCCAGAGAATGTTGCTCCAAAGCTGGTTAATCATCGCGCTGCCGGTTTCGAGCTTCACCGCGAACGGCGCATCAGTATGGATGACGTACGCTGAGAGCGCATCCTTCCCCGGCCCAGTTGGCAGCCCCGTCAGCTCAGCGTATCGGAAACCGTGGAAAGTGAACTGCGGTGTGAATTCTTCAGCGCCATTTCCACTCAGGATGAAGTGGTCTGTAGCCTTGGCCGTGCGCAGGTTGTCGGTATAAATCGTTCCGTCGGCGTTCAGAACTTCGGCAAAGCGCAATTGCACATCCGTCCCCGCAGGTCCCTCGACGTTCAGCCGTTCAAGTCCGGAAAAGTTCTGGCCGAAGTCGTAGACCCATACGCCAGGCTTCGGCTCCGTCACAGACTTGGCCTGCAACCGGCGCTCCACACGAATGGGCGCATAGTCCTGCGCCTCAACCTTAATCGGCGCAGGGTGGATGATTGCGACCGGCTTCCAGTTCTTCGCTGCAAATGCTGTCGTGTTCCAACCCGGCTGCGCAAGCCGCGCATCCTGGCTTTCGCCGTCGTAAATTTCAGAATGCAGAATGTTCGACGTGTCCGCCAACCAACCTGCGTCCGTCGCCACCCACTCCACACTTCCGTCCGCGTGCTCAATCCGCAACTGGGCCCGCAGAGCCGTCGGTGTTTCGCCGTAGTTGTTTGGCTGTTGGAACCACTCCAGCGGTGTCGCGTACCACCCTGGCGCAAGCAGCGCACCGATCGCGTTGTTGCCGCTTACAATCTGCGCCGTTACGTCATAGGTCTGGTACTTTACCTGCTGCCGATAATCAGTCCAGCCCGGCGCCAGCACTTCGTCGCCCACACGCTTGCCGTTAATGAAAATCTCGTAGGCACCCAGCGCAGTTGCATACAGCCGCGCCGACTTCACCGGAGCGCTGACCGCAAAAGTGTGCCGCAGCGCCTTCACTGAGTCGGGAATCCACGGGTGCCCGAGTGCATCTTCCGTTGAGCCCTTCTCCGGTGCAAAAACCACAGCAGCCTTCCATCCAGAGTCGTCGAAGCCCTTCTTCTCCCAGCCCGCCGGGGCATGGACCGCAACCTTCCAATTTGGTGCGCTGGCAAAACTCGCCCAACTGCCATCCGTATATTCCACCACCAGCGTTGCAATCATCGGCGGCGCGTCGGCTGTAGCCATTCCGTTGGGATTGACCACATAGTGCACAGACTCGATGGCAATGGTGTTGGCGCCCGGACTCAGTTTTTCAGTCACATCCGCGCGCACAAACTTCTTCCACGGCATTTGCTGCCACGGCGGCAGCTTGCCGGCCTCCAGCACCGGCGCGCCGTCGATCCAGGCTGAAACCGTATCCTGCCCAGTGGCGTAGAGCACAGCCCGGTGCACAGGCTTTGCGAGGGTTACTGTCGTCCGATAAGCAAATCGCTGCTCCTTGCTCTTTTCCCCTGCGACAGCCCTCGCGTCCGGGCTCGCGATCCACACAGCTGGAGCGTTTCGTACCGCGGACTCCTCCGGCGTCTCATAACCGATCCAATCCGCATTCCAGCCCGCAGGCTTCAGCAGGCCGGTCTCCCACCAGTTGATCTCACTCTCCGGATAAGCCTTGCCCTCTTCATCCCAAATCTTCACGCACCAGAAATAGCGGGTGCTGGCCGAAACAGCCGGCCCGCCATAGCGCACATTCAACGATTGGCTCGACTCAATCCGTCCGCTGTCCCACACATCGGCCTGACCCTGCTGCAGCAGTTCAGCCCGCGACGCTACAAGCACCTCATACCCGGTTTGCTTGGCTCCCCGCGCCGGATCCTTCAATTGCCATGAAAAGTGCGGAGCCGGATCGTCAATTCCCAGTGGCGCCGCGAGGTCGTCAACGCGCAAAGCCCCCGGTCCCGCGGCAGCCCTCGCCGTCAACGGCATAACCGCTCCCAGCAGCAAACTCAATGCGACCCACTGCATCCTTATGCACTTCATTCTTCAGCTCTCTTCTCAAAGAAACGTGTTGATCGCAAGCTCCAAGCTCCGAATCACCGCACTCCGGTTCACCGAATCGGAATCTGCCCCATTCAAATCAAGAGTTTCGCCGCGCTGGTATTGGTTCCCGCACTCAAAGAAACTTCCTCTTGGCGCCCCGGCCTTCGAAAAACTTCCTCAAATGAAATAAGTTACAAGCGGAACAACCTTATTCAAGCCAGGATGCCTTTGTCAATTGCATTCCAACCCGGCAAAATCACCCGCTACGCCTTGAACTGAAAAAGGAGTCACACCCGGTCTTGCCCGTTACACTCTCTCCATGGCCTACCGCCTTCTAGCCGCAACCACCAGCAAGGGAAAGCTCCGCGACTTCCGCACCGCCGCCCATGCCTTCAAAATCTTCATCGACCCCCTGCCTGCGGTAGACCTCGTCCCCGCACCCGAAGAAGACGGCGACAGTTTCGCCACCAACGCCGCCATCAAGGCTGTGTATTATTCCCGCTTCGCCCCCAGCCAACTCATCCTCGCCGACGACTCCGGCCTCGAAGTCGACGCGCTGGGCGGCGCGCCAGGCGTGCGCTCTGCCCGTTTCGCCGCCGATTCAGGCCTGGTCGACTCGCCTGACGCCAACGACAACACCGACGTGTGGAACAACATGGTGCTCCTCCAGCGAATGGCCACTGTTCCCGCTGCCGAACGCACCGCACGCTACCACTGCGTGCTGGTAACAGCCTTCGATGGCGAGATCATGCATACCGCTGAGGGCTCTGTTGAAGGCCTGATTCTTGAGGGGCCGCGCGGAACAGGCGGATTCGGATACGATCCGTTGTTTTATCTGCCCGAGCTTGACCGCACCATGGCGGAGATCGATCTTGAAACCAAGCTCATGCACAGCCATCGCGGCCGTGCAATAGCAGCTCTGCTGCCGATGCTTGCCAAGTGACCAGCCACACAGCACCCAGCGTGACCTGATGTTCAAGTCGCCTTGACGGAGGTGATGCGGGACACCAATAATGCTTGCAGCAATAAATGCGATTATTCGTCTCTCAATTTGGAATAACCTCCACCTGCAGCCTTTAGGAGCCGAAACTTCATGGCCACAGCTCAACAACCTGCCGCGCACACAGTTCGCCGCGGCGTCCAGCCGCTCCGCGCCGGCAAAGGCACGTCTTTTATCTGGCGCAAGCTGCACTCGCTGCTTGGCATAATCCCCATCGGCGCCTTCCTGTTGGAGCACCTGTTGTCGAACTTCGAAGCTCTCAAAGGCCCTGCCGCCTACGGGGCGCAGGTCAAGTTCCTCAATAGCTTGCCGCTTGTCAGGGTTCTGGAGTGGGTCTTCATTTTCCTGCCCATCCTTTATCACGCAGCTTATGGCGTCTATATCTGGCTGCGCGGCAAATCGAACGTCGTCTACTATCCATGGGCAGGGAATTGGATGTACCTCGCCCAGCGCTATACCGGCCTGATCGCCTTCGCCTATATCCTGCAACACGTTATTCGTCAGCGCTTCATGGGCACAATGCTTCCTGAGCATCCCTATGCAGCCTTCGCAAAAGTTCAGCACGAGCTTGCCAATCCCTGGATGGTGGCTGTCTATGCAATCGCCATGATCGCCATCTGCTGGCACTTCGCTTACGGCGTGTGGCTGTTTGCAGCCAAGTGGGGAATTACTCCTGGCGAGACCGCCCGCAAGCGATTCGGCTACGCCTGCGCCGCTTTCGGAGTCATCCTGGCCGTAATGGGTCTGGCAAGCATCTGGGCCTTCGTTGGGCCCAGTTACCCCAACGCATCGGAGAACGAGCCCGTTTCTTATTTGACTGCCCCCGCCAACTCCGGTGGCGTCTCTCTCTGAATTGCTTTCGGCGGCGAGCTTTTAGCTAAGAGCTGGAAGCTCGCAGCTGGAAGCTGTAGTTTTGCTTCCCAGGAAAGGAAGACGAGTTCATGGCAGCACCAAGAATCATTGTGGTTGGCGGAGGCCTCGCGGGTTTGGCGGCGGTCATCAAGATCGCCGAGGCCGGCGGCACTGTCGATCTGTTTTCGATCGTCCCGGTCAAGCGTTCGCACTCAGTCTGCGCCCAGGGAGGCATCAACGCCGCCAAGAATCTGAAGGGCGAGGGAGACACCACCGACAAGCACTTCGACGACACCATTTATGGCGGCGACTTTCTGGCCAACCAGACGCCCGTGAAGGCAATGTGCGAGGCTGCTCCGGCCATTATCGATCTGCTCGACCGCATGGGTGTGCCCTTCAATCGCACCCCTGAGGGTCTTCTTGATTTCCGCCGCTTCGGCGGAACGCTCTACAACCGCACAGCGTTTGCAGGCGCCACCACCGGGCAGCAATTGCTTTACGCGCTCGACGAGCAGGTGCGCCGCTACGAGGCCGAAGGCAAAGTCAAAAAGTACGAGGGCTGGGAGTTTCTCTCCGCCGTACTCGACTCCAAGGGCCAGGCTCGCGGCATCACCGCACTCGACCTCCGCTCCATGGAACTGCGCTCCTTCGCCGCGGATGCAATCATTCTCGCCACTGGCGGAATCGGTGCAATCTTCGGCAAAAGCACCAACTCCGTTGTCTGCACCGGCTCCGCTCAATCCGCCATCTTCCAGCAGGGCGCCTATTACGCCAACGGCGAATTCATACAGGTACATCCCACATCCATTCCGGGCGAAGACAAACTGCGGCTCATGTCCGAGTCGGCTCGCGGCGAGGGCGGCCGCGTCTGGGTTCCGCGCACGCCGGGCGACAAGCGCCCCATCAAGCAGATTCCCGAGGCTGAGCGCTTCTACTTCCTCGAGGAGTGGTATCCCAAGTACGGCAACCTCGTTCCTCGCGACGTTGCCACGCGCGCAATTCACAAAGTGGTGTACGAAGAAGGCCTGGGCATCGACGGCCAGCCCATGGTCTACCTCGACCTGACGCACATCGATCGCGAAACGCTGAACCGCAAGCTCGAAGGCATTCTCGAAATCTACGAGAAGTTCGTCGGCGACGATCCGCGCGAAGTCCCCATGAAGATCTTCCCCGGCATGCACTACACCATGGGCGGGCTGTGGGTCGACTTCAATCAGATGACAAATATTCCCGGCATCTTTGCCGCCGGCGAGTGCGAGTACCAGTACCACGGAGCCAATCGTCTCGGCGCGAATTCGCTGGTCAGTTGCATCTATGGCGGCTTCCAGGCCGGCCCCAATGCGCTGCAGTACGCAAAGAACCTGCCCGCTGCCGAAGGCGATGGCGGCCACGCTGCAGAGTTGGCTCGCCAGACGGAGATCAACGGCAAGCTGCTCAAGAACGAAGGCACTGAGAATCCCTTCCGCCTCTGGCGCGAGCTGGGCCAGACCACCACCGAGCACGCAACCGTCATCCGCTACAACAAGGGACTCAATCTCGCCGACGAAAAAATTGTGGAACTGCTCGAGCGCTACAAGAAGGTGAACCTCAGCGACCGCAGCCAGTGGGCCAACACCAGCTTCGCCTTCGCGCGGCAGTTGAAGAACATGCTTGAGCTCTCGCGCACAATCGTTCAGGGGGCGCTGCTCCGCGACGAATCGCGCGGCGCGCACTACAAGCCCGACTTCCCGGAACGCAACGACGAGAGATTCCTCAAGACAACCAAGGCGAGTTTTACGGGCGACGTTGCAGGTCCGCGTTTCGAGTACGAAGAAGTCGACACGCAATTCATCAAGCCGCGTCCGCGCCGCTACGACGCAACGAAATAGGCGTTTGGGTATCGGAGGGAGCAGGGGCTTTTAAGTCCCTGAATGCTGAGAGTCAAAAGGTATTGGGGCTTTGGCCCCGGAAACTGTGGCAACTGTTTTGAAAGGGCACGACTTCAGTCGTGCCGCAAGAACCAAAAAAGGAATGGGGCTTTAGCCCCTGAGGGATCATGGCAACCAAGACCGTAGCATTAGAGATCAAGCGTCAGGCCAACCCCGATGCGCCCGCAGTCTGGGAGAAGTTCGAACTCGAATGGCGTCCCGGCATGAACGTCATCTCGGCGATGATGGAAATTGCCGCCAACCCGGTTACAGCCGACGGTCGCGATACGACTCCCATCACCTACGACTCCAATTGCCTTGAGGAAATCTGCGGTTCCTGCGCCATGCTTATCAACGGCAAAGCGCGCATGGCCTGCTCGGCGCTCGTTGACAACCTCGAACAGCCCATCAAGGTTGAGCCCCTCTCGAAGTTCCCGCTGGTCCGCGATCTCCAGGTCGATCGCTCGGTCCTCTTTGACAACCTGATGGCCGTCAAAGCCTGGGTTCCCGTCGATGGAACGTACGATCTCGGCTCCGGACCGCGCGTCTTCCCGCAACAGCAGGAAGCTAACTACCCGCTGTCGAACTGCATCTCCTGCTGCTGCTGCATGGAGGTTTGCCCGCAGTTCAATGAAGACACAAATTTTGTAGGCGCGGCCACCATCGCGCAGGTCAAGCTGTTCAACAACCATCCCACCGGCAAGGTCTTCAAGGAAGACCGTCTGCGTGCTCTGGCCGGCGACGGCGGCATTCAGGAGTGCGGCTTTGCGCAGAACTGCGTTGAAGCCTGCCCCAAGCAGTTGCCGCTCACTGAAGCCATCTCCGACATGAGCCGCGACGTTCTAATCCAGAAGACCAAGGACTTCCTGCGCGGCTAACGCTTCGCCGGTTGGCGGGTGGCTCTGGTCCCATCAGTAAGAAAAATGGGTGCCCCAGGTCCGGATTTTCGGACCTGGGATTGATCTACGATTGAGGTGCACATTTATGATGGACTCCTCCGTTTGTGCAATCCCTGTACGTTTCTTGCGATCCCGGCGGGTGCCCCACCCTTAGCCTCGCCACGGCACTGAGGGTGCCCCATCCATCCGCAGTTTCATCGCGGATGGGTGGGATACTACAGACTTCAACGTCCCGTTTTCCATTCTCCCGTGATGCTTCATGGCGGGGGGTGCCCCAGGCCTGACTACAGTCGGCAAAAACGCAAAAAATGACACTATTTGGTCGCCAAATGCGCGCCATTAAGCCCAATTAGGCCCTATTTGGGATAGGTGGCTAATTCCAGACAACCCTTCGCTCCAAAACGCAACCTTGTGAGCAACCAAAACGCTAAATTCGATCCTAATAAGGGTTAATCCCTCGACTTTCTGTAACCTTCCAAGCGAACATTTGGCCCCATTTCGGAACCTTTTAAGCGAACGTTTAGCGCTTACGGCGCACCACTTAAGCGAACGTTTCAGCTCATAATAAACAGCTTAAGCCAGTCAATTCTAAAAACGCATTTTTTCAGGTACCCCGGCCCCCAAAGTCGAGCGCTAAGGCACGAGTTTCATCCCGCGACTCACAGCATCTTGTCGTCGACGCTGGCGAGTGTTGTGTCCGCGGCAGCGCGGCTCCACCCGATCCGCAGATCCTTCACGTTATGCAGGGAGAACGCCCCATCCGTTCCGCGCGGCGCAGTGACAGCGAAGAAGTCCGCACGCTCAACACTGCTAAGGTAAAACGCCGGCCTCACATCAGGCGTAGTGTTCGCAATCTCCACGTGACTCATCTCAAGGTTCTTCATGTGCCGCAGATAGAACCCGGAAGACGGCGTAATGCCGAACCGCCCCGGATCGGGATAGTTGTCTTCTTGCTCCGTGGGTTGTGCCTTCGCATCTTCGGCAGAGCCTCCGCCAGAGCTCTCGAAATAGATGTTCGACAGTTTCACATCTTCGATCGCATAACCTGGAATGCCTGTAAGGATAGAGGCCTGACGCTTGGTCGAATTGAAGCATTCAAGATTGCTGATCAGAATGCGCTTCATCGTGCCGACCTTGGTGGTTTCCTTGGGCCCACGCAAGCGCGATCCCAGGCGCATGAAGATGGGCCCCGTGTACATGTCGCGCATTGTGGAGTTGGTGATGGCGATGTCCTCCAGCAGGGCACCATCGACTGACTCCAGCGCGTACCCCTGGCAGCCTTCCATGATGCAATTGGAGATCGTGACGTTGATGAATCCGCCGTTGGATTCGGTCCCGCACTTGATGCGGCCGTTGTGGGCCACGCGCGCATCGGGAGCAAACTTCTTGAAGGTGCCGTCGAGCACTGAGCCCAATTCGTAATAGCCGCTCACCCAGCAGCTATCGATGGTGAGATTGCGCGTTGGCCTTGCATAGCCGAGGGCGTAGCTTGACTTGGGACAGATGCCGTCGTCCCAGGGCGAGTTNNGTATCGATCTTGAGATTGTCGATGGTGAGGTTGTCCACTCCCGTGAGCAGCAGTGCAAAGTGGCCGCCCTTGAGCATTGAAAAATCGCGGAACGTGACGTTACGGCAGTTCTTGAGCGCAATGGCCTTATTACCCACACCGGCCTGTTCGGCGACGTAGATGGGGTAGTTGCCGCGGGCGGCGCGGCCGGCACCAAAGCTGAGGCCTTTGCCGTAGATGAGTCCCGTGCCGGTGATGCTGAGGTCGTGCAAGTTCTCGCCCCACAGCAGCGAATTATGCCAGTGATTATGGCCGTAATCCTGATAGGCGTCCCACTCAGTCTTCGGCTCCGCAGCATCGTAGACACCGCCGTTGTAGCCGGTTGTCTGGCCCGGAAGCGGAGACTCGGCAGCAACAATTGCGCTGCCTTCCTCGAGATGCAGGCGCACATGGCTTTTGAGATGAATTGAGAAGCAGAGATACATTCCCGGCGGAAAGAGGACCACACCGCCTCCCGCTGCCTCTGCCGCTTCGATAGCGTGATTGACAGCGTTGGTATCGAGAGTCCTACCGTCTCCCGTCGCCCCGAAATTACGAACATCAAAGATGCCGGACGATGACGCGGCAGTCTTTTCTTTCGCGGCCGCAAGAGAAACGGCAGGGATAGCGGCTGCCGCCATACCAAGGCTTCCCGTGCGCAAGAAGTCGCGGCGAAACGAACTGAAGTTATTCATGAAAAAATCCTCCTGGAACGGAATCGAAATTGTAAAGGGCGGTTTTAAAGAGCAGGCCCTAAGGCCCGAAATCCCGGTGCTATTTTCAGCCACGCGTGTCGCACCTAAAAGCCGCACCCCTTCAAAGAGGAGGTCAATCGAGGTGAAAGACCTCTTCGAGCGGGATCATATTATCATCCGCGGCGCCAGCGCTGAGCGACTCGAAGAAAGGCGCCATCTCGGCCTGCCAGCGTGCATTGACGGGGTGGTCTTTCATGGCGGCGGTGCACTTCTCAAAGTCGTCTGCTTCCAGATAGCCGACCAGCAGACCGTCGGGCCTGAGGAATAAGGAGTAGTTGCGCCAACCGGTTTCCCGCAGAGCATCGAGCATCTCAGGCCATACCTGGGCATGGCGTACTTTGTATTCCGGAATTCTTTCCGCGCGGACCTTCAGAAGAAAACAAACTCGCATCTCATCCTTTTCACATTTGAAACTTTTTCAGCCGATTTGCGCAGTAATCCTAGCATCTCGAGTAGGCTGAGGACAACGATGCTATCTCATCGCGGCACGAGGGAGGTGAAGGGAGCCACGTAGGCCATCAGGTACACAACAACTCCAACCAGACAGGCCAGCGAAAGGCTGTGCAGAAACACAAATCGCAGGATCGTTCCCTCCTGACCGTACGTCTGCGTGGCGGTACTGGCTACGACGATGCTTGGTGCGGCGATCATCTTGCCCATGACGCCACCGCCGGAGTTCGCAGAAGCCATCAGCGCAGGGGAAACGCCGATTTGTTGCGCAGTCATTTTTTGCAGACTGCCGAACAGCACATTTGCCGACGTGTCTGAACCGGTACTTGCTGTACCAAGCCAACCGATGAGTGTGCCAAAGAAGGGATACAGTGCGCCTGTGCGAGCAAACGCCAAACCGAGCGTTGCATCCAGTCCGCAGTAGCGCGTGATGAAGCCAATCGCCATCATGGCGGCGATGGTTACCACTGTAAATCGAATGTTGAAGACCGTCTTGAGGAACTCGGTAGCCAGGGATTTGGGGCCGAGGCCCATCAGGAGGCCGGCCAATAAAGCCGCAGCCAGAATACCTGTGCCTGTGGCTGCCAGCCAGTTCAGGTTGAAAATTGCGGCCTCTGCCGTGGGCTTTGCTACCACCGGCGGGACACGCTGCACTATGTTGTGCAGGCCTGCCACGGAAATCTTGACCGTGGTTGCTCCGTCAGCCCATTGCGAGAACTTCGGAATCCCCCACGCGAACACCACCAGGCTCAAAATGAGCCATGGAAGCCAGGCCTTGAATGTCATTCCGGCGCTGTGATCAAATCGCTGCCGCGCCTGCCCGGTAATGTCCTCTCCTAATGCGTTGAGCACCCGTTTCGGCTTCCAGAAGTGGAGAAACCCGATCAGCACCACGATCGTCGAAGTTGAGGCCACGATGGCGACGAGCCAGGGCCCGTTATAAGTGGCCATCAGGTACTGGGTGAGTGAGAAGGTTCCGCCAGCGACAAGTATGGCGGGCCAGATTTCGATCATTGCGCGGAATCCTACGTAGGCCCAGATCAGCCAGAAGGGCACCAGGAGGCAGAAGGGAACCAGGATGATCGCGGTTATTTTGGTCAGTACCAGGAGGTCGATCCCGGTGACGGCGTGCAACGCAAGAGTGGGAATGCCCAGCGCTCCGAATGCCACGGGAGCGGTATTAGCGAGGAGGGAAAGACCAGCAGCCTGTATAGGGCGGAAGCCGAGACTGATGAGGATTGCTCCACACACGGCCACGGGCGTGCCGAAGCCCGCGGCACCCTCAAAGAATGCGCCCAGGGCAAAAGCGATCAACAGCAGTTGAAGACGACTATCGTCGGTGATGTTGGTCAGGCTTTCCTGCAATGCGACGAATCTCCCAGTCTTCACGGTGAGTTGGTAGAGAAAGATCACCGGCAGGATAATCCAGCAAATGGGAAAGACCCCGTAGCCGGCCCCGTAGGCGGCCGAGGTGAGAGCCAGGCGGATGGGCATGTGAAAGACTGCCACAGCAACCAGTAGCGCCGTGAGCAGGCCAGCAACAGCCGCCACGTGGGCTTTGAGGCGCAGGACAGCCATCGCACCCAACAGCACGATGATGGGAAGAGCCGCGAACATGGTGGAAAACCACCAGCGGCCCATCGGGTCGTATCCCTGGGGCCATAAACCAGTAGCCGGATTGGTTTTGAAAAGGTAGATTGCGGCAGCGATGACCAGGATCAGAGCGGCGATAAAGGCGAAGGAAGTGGCCGGGCCGGACTTGGCGGCCGGTGCGGGCGCAGAGGGGCTGGTTGATGAACTATTCGGTGCCATTAATCCTCACAGGGGTATGCTTCGTAGTCTCTCCGAAACTGGCATCGGCTGGACGACGACTTGAATGTCGCATCCAGTTTACATACGGAGGGGAAGGTTCGAATCCTGGCGAGGAAATTGGGCAGAATTCTGATCTTTGATGCGGGCATTCTGAAGGTGGCGAGAGGCGCGCCCATTGAAAGCGGAGCGAAGTTCCGAGGCAGCAAAAGGAGGGTTCGAGTGAGAGGCCAATGTGATAGCCTTCATTGGCGGGACTCGTGAATGATAAAGCTGACAAATGTAACCAAGAGCTACGGGACCGATAGAGCTGTCCTGGCCTTGAAGAACATCAATCTGCAGATCGGACCCGCTGAGCGAGTAGCCGTGATGGGGCCGTCGGGGTCAGGAAAATCTACACTCCTGAACCTGGTTTGCGGGCTGGACGAGCCCTCGTCGGGTTCGGTGAAAGTTGAAGGAGTGGAGCTCTCCGGGCTTACCGACGACGCGCGCACTCGGCTTCGGCGCGAAAAGATAGGCATGATCTTTCAAACGTTCAATCTTCTGACGACTTTGACAGCACTGGAAAATGTGGCATTGCCTTTGCGCCTGCAGGGTCTGTCGAAGAAGGAGGCGGAGGGCCGCGCGGCATCCATGCTGGGCCATGTAGGCCTCACAGACAGGATTGTTCACAGGCCCGATGAACTCTCCGGCGGGGAACGTCAGCGAGTGGCAATTGCGCGCGCACTCATCTTTCGACCGCCGTTGCTGCTGGGAGATGAACCGACAGGCAACCTCGACTCCAATACAGGTGAAGAAATTCTTCGCCTGCTCGACAAACTTCAAGAGGAGTACCAGAGCACCCTCCTGATGGTGACTCATAACGCCCAGGCGGCGAGCTACTGCAATCGAATCGTTACTTTGCACGACGGTCAGATCGTAGAGGATTCGCCATCCCCTTGCAGAATAGTTAGAGTTCAGGGATGATTTCCGCGCTCTGGCAAGTGGCCTCGCGGCAATGGGGCACCCATCGCCTTCGAGTCGCGATGACGACTCTGGGAATCGCTCTCGGCGTTGGGGTGTTTTTTGCGATACGGACTGCGAACTCGGCTCTCCTCGAATCGCTCACTCTTACCGTTGAGCATCTGGCCGGCAAATCAACTCTCGAAGTGACTGCCGGCGAGACTGGATTCCCTGAAGAAACCCTCGACACGGTTCGGGCAACACCTGGAGTGCAACTTGCCGAGCCAGTGATTGAGGTCATCGTGCATACGGCTTTCCAGGATGAAGGCAACCTGATGATCCTGGGCGTGGACACGACTGGCGATCAGCAATTGCGCCAATATGAATTCGACCGCTCGCAAACACAGATCGCGGATCCGCTTACATATCTTGCCCAGCCGAATTCAATTCTGCTGTCGCGGGCTTTTGCCGAGCGCCACGGACTGCAGATTGGCAGTCGCTTTCCTATCTTTACAGCTCACGGGAAGATGGATTTTGTTGTTGAGGGAATCTTCAAGCCAACGGGCGTGGGAGAAGTGTTCGGCGGCAATATCGCGGTAATGGATATCTACTCCGCGCAAGTTGTATTCGATCGCGGACATAATTTCGATCGCATCGATCTGATGAACTCGCCGGCTGTTTCGGTGGGCGAACTTCAAGGGCGGCTGCACGCGAAATTGCCGGCTGGCATTGAAGTGATGCGTCCTGAAATGAAGGGACAAGCGCTTGAAAACGCCGTGACTGCCATGCGGCTGGGAATGCTGATCACGAGCTTCATCGCGTTGCTAGTAGGCGTTTATATCATCTTCAACTCATTCACGATTGCGGTGAACCAGCGTTGGAAGGAGATTGGGATCTTGCGCGCTGTGGGGGTGGAGCGCTGGAACATCAATGCCATGTTCCTGGGTGAAGCTCTATTCATGGGCGTGGTCGGCTCCATCGTGGGGATTGTCGCAGGATTTTATATAGCTATTCTGGCGAACAGAGTCATGGGTTCCATTGCAGCTTCGGTTTACGGCATTGTTTCAACAGAGGTGGCGCCGAGACTGCATCCTGACCTGGTTCTGACTTCGTTTGGCCTTGGCGTCGCGGCTTCAATCGCCGGCGCATGGATGCCAGCCAGGGCTGCATCATATCTTAATCCGATCCTTGCGCTGCATAACATCGAGTCGCGCCAACAAGAGTCGGCGCTGGGGTGGGGGCGGACGACATTGGGTGCCGCGATCCTGTTGATCAGCATGCTGCTGATTCAGTTCTCGCCATCCAGAGTGGGGACGGTCGCTCAGTTGTCCTATGCTGCTTTAATCCTTCTGGGACTCACAATCCTGTTGCCAATGCTGGTGCATTGGGCTGCACGCGCAATTCGTCCTGCAATGGATAGGCTCGGCGGCTCTGAAGGCGCGCTGGCGGTGGACGCAATGATCCAATCGCCGCGTCGCAGCGCAGCTACGGTTGGAGCTCTGATGGTCGGCCTGATGTTTGTGTACTCGACCGCCGCTTACATTCAAAGCTATAAGCACATGATCGCGCGCTGGACCAGCCAGATGCTTAGCTCCGATCTGATGGTGGCAACATCCACGTTGTTGCGGTCCACCTCTTATCATTTCAGCGAGGACCTGGGGAAGCGCATTTCCGCGCTGCCGGAAGTTGAGCATGTCGAGAATGTTCGCTTCACAATTATTCCTTATAACGGCGACACAGCCGCTGTGAGCGGATCTGATATGGGGTTCTTCTTTTCCCGCCCGTCCAATTCTGTTCTCGGTGGCAACCAAAGAACCATGAAAGAACTGATGCCGCGAGGCCAGGGCGTATTGGTCTCAAAGAACTTCGCGGCTCGCTGGAAACTCAAGGTTGGTGACCGGATACACATGGATTCTCCAACGGGGCCGCTCGATTTGCCTGTTCTGGGCATGTTGGAAGACTACAGATCAGACAAAGGGACGATCTTCATGGATCGGGCGGTCTACAAGCGTTATTGGAAAGACGACGCAGTGGATTTCTTGAACGTCTCATTGAAGCCGGGGCAGAGCGCAACTGCAGTCAAGAAAGAGATTGAGCAACTTACGGCCGGTTCCGAACACGCTTTGGTTTACACCAATGTTGAATTCAGAGAATGGGTTGGAACCCTGGTGGATAAGTTCTTTCTGTTGAATTACATGCAGCTTGTAGTTGCAGTGCTGGTTGCGGTGGTGGGGATCGCGAATACTCTGATAATCTCCGTCGCTGAGCGGCGCCGCGAATTCGGAATTATCCGGTCCATTGGCGGTTATCGGGGCCAGATTCGAAAGATGGTGTTACTGGAGGCGTTTTCCATTTCGGTTGTGGGCGTAATTGTTGGTGCGGTTGCGGCTTTGTTTAACATACAATTCCTATCGCGAACGGTGTCCACGGTTCTGGCTGGCTATGACGTACCATTTTACTTTCCGTGGCTCCTGATTCTAGAGACGTTCCCGTCGGTTGTTGCGGTATCGTTGCTGGCGGGGTGGATTCCAGCACGCCATGCGATGCGGGCGTCTGTGATTGAGGCGATTGGGTATGAATAAACATCCTGGATGCAAAATAGCGATGGCTGCCTGTTCTTGCGCAATGCTTTGTGCATCCGCATTTGTCTTTGCGGCCGACGCCGCTTCCAGTGCGCGGAAGATCATGGAAGACGTGTACCGGCAGGACACCAGTCACGACATCACGTTGAAGGCAAATTTTCAGGTATTCGACCAACAAGGACACAACTCGAAAAAGGAATTCAGCCTTCGTCGCATCGGCTCACCTGGAGACAGCAAAACACTGGTTGTCTTTACGGCGCCGGCTGAAATTCGCGGCGTTGCACTGCTTTCAATCAATCAACGGGGAGTGTCCGATCGTCAGTATGTCTATACTCCTGCCACGCAACGAGTTCGCAGCGTGATTCCCCAGGAGCGGTCAGCGCGTTTCATCGGAACAGATTTCACATTTGAAGATATTGGCGAGCGGGTTCTTGATGATTTCTCCTACCGATTGATTGGCGATGCCGAAGCGATTGAAGGGCACAAGACTTACAAGGTGGAAGCGACGTCCGTGAATGCATCGAATTCGCAATACAAATTCATCTATTACTGGGTGGCGCAGGATGTTCCCGTGATTCTATTCGCCGAAATGTACGACGCGCAGGGGCGGAAGGTGCGAGTGCTACATGCCACCCAACTCAAGCGCGAGGGAGGCATATGGGGGGCGCGACACACGGAGATGCGTACTTTGCAGGATGGCACTCGGACCGTGTTGACCATTGATGCGGTTAAATTCAATACAAAGCTGGATGAGAAGTTGTTTACTCCTCAGGGGCTTGCGGGGGCAATTGGAGTTGGGGCGGATAAGTAATCTCGTGCCTTGCTCGCAAGTGTTTGCCGCGAATCAGCCATTCCTCTGGGGCGAAAGCCCATTGAAATATTGCTGGGTTGATGTCGGGCTGAACACCGTGCCCTTCACGGATTGAGTTCTTCTGATGCCTGAATATCCATAGCTTTTCGAGCCAATTCAGGATAATGGGTGTTTCTCAGCAGCCGCTAATTTGGACCAAGTTGTCCGGAGAAGCGCTTCTGGAGGTCGCGGCGGAGGATCTTGCCGGTATGGTTGTGGGGCAGGCCGCCGGGATCCAGAATCCAGATGCGGCGCGGCGCCTTGTAGGCGGCAAGGTTCTGCCGACACCAATCCAGCAAATCACTTTCGCTTGCCGAGAAGCCTTCGTGCAGTTCAACCGCGGCGGCGGGAGTCTCGCCCTTTTCCTTGTGAGGCAGGCCGAAGGCGGCCGCGCGGGCGACAGCGGGGTGGGCCATTATAGCCTCTTCAAGTTCACGAACATAGACCGAGTAACCGCCCGACTTGATCACATCCTTTATGCGACCCACGAGCCGGATCATGCCGAGGCGATTGCGTGTGGCCAGATCGCCCGTTCGCAGCCAACCGTCGGCGGTGATCAGATCCTGGTCATTGACTTTGTCTTTCCAGTAATGCGGGGTGAGACCGCGACGGCGAATCTGGCACTCTCCGGTCATGCCTGCTCGTACGGGCCGATCATTTTCATCGGCGACCCGGATGCGAAACGGTGGCACCGGGAAGCACAGATCTCCATTGCCGGGGAACAGAGACGTCTCAATGCCCATCATGGCGAGGCCCCCCAGTTCGACCATACCGTAGCCATTGATGAGCACGGGCGGAATGCGTCGGCCTCCCGGCAAGCGAACCAGCGCGCCGAACTGCCGCAGACGTTGCCGAACGTCGGAGGGCAGGTTATCGCTGGCCGAGAGCCACAGGCGCACACTCGAAAGCCGTGCTGGTTCCGGATTGCTATTGACCAGCCTGGCAAACATTGCGGGGACGCCGACGACAGAGGTGACACCATGGCGTTCGATCAGCTCCAACGCAGGCTCGACGTCAAAACGATCGAGGAAGCAGCCGCGAATGCCGGCCATCAAGCCGTAGAGCGTAATGCTTACGGCCATGATGTGGGACCAGGGCAGCGCGATAAGCGCCAGGTCCCTGTGCGAGAGGAATAGCCTGGCCATCACAGTGGAAGCGCGACCGCCAAGCAAGGCACGGCTGGACAGGGCCGCGCCTTTGGGGAAGCCGCTGGTTCCGGAGGTGTGGAATATGGCCACGGTCGCCGCCGGATCGATGGCGGTAGGCGAAAACGGGGCACCGGCGTTTGCGCCGGAATTGGGTGCGCGCAGAAACCCCTCGAGTGTTTCTGGTTCGTCGTCCGACTGAATCCAGATGCGCACATTTAAAGCGTTGCGCTGGCCGATGTTGCGTTCGAAGACGGCTTTATCGGTGACCAGGATATCTGTGCCGCTGGTGGCCAGGATGCGGCGCACTTCGGCGAGAGAGAGCATGGGGTTAAGCGGAACCGCGATGCCCCCGGCACGGATGATGGCCAGAAACCAGCGAAGACATCGGCGGTCATTGGTGCGATAGATGGCAACGGGTTGGCCCGGCCCCAGTGCGACAGTCTGACGGAGGAAGGTGTCCTTGGAACAGATTTCGGAATGCAGTTCTGAAAGTCGATAAGGTGCGGACTCTTCGATGGAGACCTCGTAGTCTCCATTCCGGCGATACAGTTCGTCCACGAGATTCGCGACCGTGACGTTGCGGTCGCGCGATAGCTGAAAGGACTTGAAGATGTTCATTCTGCAGAAACCTGCTTGCGGCCCCATTCACTGGTGACGCAGTAGTTGAACAGGCGGTCTAGGTAATCCAGCACGTGCGGCGGGCGCAGTCCGACGGGTTCCAGCAGGCGCTCGGCATTGGTAGTGTCGAATTGCATTCGCATTGTGAAATAGTCCCGATAGGCGCGACCGTCGCGTAGCACTCGGCGCTTGCGTCCCCATAACGCCATAAAGAGTATTGGACGCACAATGGCGAAGAACAGCTTGGGATCGACGTAGCGCGGTTCAGGCGCGTGGAAGTACTCCATTGCGCGGCTGGCTATCTGCTGGATGGTGGCGCTGCCGCGAGGTCCGGCACAGAGGTGAAGTGTGCTGCCCAGAGCCGCCTGATCAAAGACGGCCCGCGCGACAGAGGCCGCGACGAAATCGACCGGCACGATATCCAGTACCGCGTCGGGGTAACCAGGTACGGTCCGCCAAAGGCCGCGCGCGTAGATCTTCAGCGGCCAATACATCATCTTGAAGCTGGAGGTGACGCCGGTTTGAGAATCGCCCACGATGATGCTGGGGCGCAGAATGACGCCGGGAAGGGAACTGAGGCGCGATCGCACTAGCGCCTCAGCCTCGGCTTTGGTCTGCTCGTAGGTGTTGCGATAGCCCTGACCCACAGCGAGTTCATTTTCGCGGACTAAGTCCGAGCGCTCGCCTGCTACATAAGCCGTACCAACATAGGCCAGGCTGCGCAACTTGCGCGCGCCGGCAGCGAAGTCAAGCATGCGGCGAGTGCCCTCGACGTTAATGCGGCGGGCCTCGTCAAGTGTGTGGTCGAAACGTACGGTTGCGGCGGAATGGATTACCCGGGTCGTCTCCGCGGTCAAGAACTGGAAGCCAGAGGGGGCCACGCCGCAGTTCGGCTGGCCTACATCGCCGGAATAGACCTGTACGCGCGACCGCTCTGAAGGAGGCACAAACAGGTCAGCGCGTTGCTGACCGGACTGGCCGGGTCTGTCGCGGATGAGCAGCGCCAACGTGGCTTGCGGATATCGGTCGAGCAGTTCGCGCACCAGGCGCACACCGAGAAAGCCGGTTGCGCCGGTGACCAGGATAAGTTCTTCGCTATTCATGCAGAAACCGACCTCAGATTGCGAACGACTCGAAGGCCGGCCGCATTGACCATTGGGCACCCGGGCGACGAGAAGAGCTAACTACCATTATATTAGGTTGGTCAGCGGGCACGAAGGCGCGAGCGGGAGCATGTCTGCGCACGCCATTTGTTGGCTCTTAAATGTTCACTCCGGGCCCAGGCTAGTGTGCTGCGTACAGGGGAGCAATGGAAACGACTGCGAGGCCGCACACGAAGAGGATAAACATGAGGACCAACAATCGCTTTACAAGGGATGCGCCTCCGGCAAATTCTTTCCAGACGACAACACCCCAGAAGGCGCCGACCATTGTGGAGCCCTGGCCGAGCGCATAGCTGATTGCGGGCCCTACCTGCAACTCTCGCGGAGCGCTGGCCGCCACGAAGCTCGACAGCGTGCCTACAGCCCAGACAACGCCACCGACGATTCCCCAAAAGTGCTCTTTGAATGTTCCCTTGAAGTAGTCGCTGAAGCGCAGAGGTTTACCCTGGACCGGTTTCCGCAAAAAGTAGGCGTTGAAGGCGAAGGTGGACAGAAAGATTCCAGCGGAGAAGACAAAGCCGATCGCGTACGGTCCGAGTCCGCCGGGACCCTTTTTGCCGAGCTCGACAAGCGGGAAGAACATGCCCATGAGCACGCCGCCGATTACGCTCAGTAGAATGCCTTTTCGGATCTTGTCTTTCCCATCCGCTTGTCCTGCCTTTTGTTCCTGGCTCCCTGACGCCTTGGCCATTGTGTGGATTCGATATGCGACTCCATCCAACACGATGGCCGCGACCACCATTGCGACGCCGGTGAACAACAGCACTGGATTGCCCTGGGGGTTGACGAAGTAATTCCAGATGACGCCGACAACGAGGGCCAGGCCAACACCGATAGGAAATGCCACTCCGAGTCCCGCAACCGCCATGGCTCCGACTACCAGGATATTCGAGATGCAGTATACGACTCCGCCGAGAAAACCGAAGGCTATATTTTGCGCACCAGCGTTCGCAAGATCATCGAGGAAGGAGCGCCCGTACGATCCCATTGAGCCCAGCGTGAGTCCTGCGACGATTGAGGTGAGAAGGATGCCCAGCGAGTAATCATAATAGAGAAGCTCGAAGCGCCAGTCCTTGACGAGCTTGACGACGTTCGCCCAGGAGCCCCAACAAGTCATTGTCAGGACGGTCATCAGCAAGGCAACAACATAACTGTGAGGTACGATCATGGTTACTCCTTCAAAATTTCTATGAGAAATGATTTGCGATTGTAAGTGGCAGCGATCCTGAAGATGTGCCAGGCATCGTTCAGTACTTCCTTACTGAATCTCTACTCCGGCGGAGCAATCTGACGCCTCTATCTGAATAGACATACAGCGCTGGCTATGAAGTGATTGGACCAACCAGCATAGGTACGCTCTAGCACATGAGTCAAGTCGCGAGGGTCTGGAAGTGGGATTGAAGAGTGCCATATTGGAAACTCACTCGCCCGGCGCATAAGAGGGCGAGTTAGAATGGAAGGTCGGAAACAAGGAAAGATTGTCGTGTTTGGGAGTCATGAATTAATGAGTAAGATCGCAGTGGAAGAACAGGAACTTATTGAGCGGGCACTGAAGGCGGCGCGCGATACGCGCTATTTTGCGGCGGAGCCTGGAATCCGCCATCAGACTGCTGGCATCTTCTCGTCGATGTTCGGCTCTCAGGAAGCGATGATTGTTGCGGACGAAAATACGTATGAGGCTGCGGGTCGGGCTGTTGAAGCTAGTTTTGTACGAGAAAATCGAGCGCTGCGGAAGCCGTTTATTTTTGGCCCGCATATTTACGCAAACATTGAGTGTGTCCAGGAGCTTGTGGCAGCGCTTCGCGAACATGATGCTATTCCAGTTGCGGTGGGATCGGGGACGGTAAACGATCTTACGAAATTGGCGGCGCACCAAACGAACCGCCAGTACATGGTCGTTGGGACGGCCGCCTCCATGGACGGGTATTCGGCATACGGCGCATCAATTACCGTTGCGGGATCCAAGGATACGATTGAATGCCCCGCACCCCTGGCGGTATTGGCGGATCTTGATGTGATCGCGCTGGCTCCAAGGGAGATGAACGCGTGGGGTTATGGAGACCTGATGGCCAAGGTTGTGGCCGGCGCGGACTGGATTCTGGCGGATGCTGCCGGAGTTGAGGCGATTAACCCGTCCGTCTGGGAGACGGTGCAGAGGCTTCTTCGCTCATGGATTGGCTCACCGGATGCGATTGCCGCGAGTGATCCTACGGCTCTCAAGCATCTGGTCCACGGGCTGGTGATGAGCGGATTTGCAATGCAATCATGTCTCAACAGCCGGCCCGCATCGGGCGCCGAGCACCAATTCAGCCATCTGTGGGATATGCAGCACCACACTTTCCAGGGTAAGACGCCTTCGCACGGTTTCAAGGTGGGGATCGGCGTGCTGGCTTCGCTGGCGCTACAGGAAGACTTGTTGAAGAGGGATATGCACTGTTTTGATATCGAGGCGGCTGTGCGCGCGTGGCCTTCAATGAACGAACTCGAGCAGAAAATGCACGGGTTGTTTGGCGCCGGGGCGTTGAAAACCAGGGGGATTGAAGAAACCCGCGCCAAGTATGTTTCCGGGGATGCGCTTCGCATGCAGTTGACGCGGCTTAAAGAAAACTGGACCGAAGTGCGAGCAAGAATGATCGGACAACTGATCCCGTTCAGCGAACTGCGTGACATGCTGCGCAGGGCCGGCTGTCCTTTCGAGCCCATGCAGATTGGAATTTCGGCAGCGCGCCTGCGGTTGAGCTTTCAGCAATGCTGCTTCATGCGGCGGCGGTATACCGTGCTGGACGTGATGCAGCGGCTGGGTCTATTCGACTCGGCTCTCGATAACATGTTCGGTCCGCAAGGCCCCTGGCCAATTGAAGGTGAGGAGTTGCCGTGATCGACCTCAACCGACTGCGCCATGTGGTTCTCGACATGGATGGCACGCTTTACAGCGGGGCACGCCTCTTCGAGCAGACAGTTCCGTTCTTGGAGGGCTTGCGCAGACTCGGAATTGGATACACGTTTCTCACGAACAATACCTCGCGCAGCAAGGCCGACTACGTGAAGAAGCTTCACGGGCTTGGAATTGAAGCGCGTGAAGGCGAGATTTATACGCCTGCCGAGTCCGCGATTACTTATCTGCGCGGCAGCCTGCCTCTGGCCAAAGCCCTCGCCATTCTTGGCACTCCATCTCTTATGCAGCAGTTTGTTGACGCGGGGTTTCAAGAAAGCTGGGATGCGCCGGACGTCGTGGTAGTGGGTTTCGACACTACCTTGACTTACGAGCGACTATGCCGCGCGGCCTACTGGATCAATGCCGGATTGCCGTTTCTGGCTACGCATCCTGACCTCGTCTGTCCTACGGATGAGCCTACTGTTCTTGTGGACTGCGGATCTCTCTGCGCATGCCTCACGGCGGCTACGGGCCGCCAACCCATAGTTTTCGGGAAGCCGAATCCATTGATTCTGCTGGATCTGCGCGATCGTCACCATCTCGCTTCGGACGAGCTGATCATGGTGGGGGACCGTATTTATACGGACATGAAAATGGCTCGGGAAGCGGGTATTCCTGCGGCTTTGGTTCTTACGGGCGAGACTACTGCGGCACAGGCTGCCAAGCTGTGTGAAAAGCCGGAAGTGATTGTCGCCGATGTGGGGAAACTGGGAAAGTTGCTGGCGGATGCCCGGCGCACGATCGCATCGTGAACTTGCGCGCTGCTGCAGGAGTTGAAGTTGGCGGTGTTGCCAAGAATTTGCGAATGGCTTTGATTCCGGATTTCTTCAAAATGAGCTTTGGTGCAGGGAATTCAGACTTGACGATGGTTTGACCAAATCAGTAGTATTCGTCCTGCTCGCTGGCCTGCGAGTTCGCCAAGAGCTTAAATCCAGACACTAGCAAGAGAAGGAGCAACACAGTGGCATTGATGAACAGGCGCGACTTCATTGCAGTTTCAGCGGCATCGGCAGTTGTTGCTTCTGCGGGAGAGCTCGGAGCAGAAGAGCGCGGTGAGAGCAAGCCATGGTATTCCACCTTGCTCCGATGCGGGCATCTGAACTTCAACGAAAAGGATCCACTGACCATGGATGTGGAGGCCTGGACGGACTATTTTGCGTCGCTGAAGGTGGAGACCCTGATGCCCAATGGCGGCGGCATCATGGCGTTTTATCCGACAGAGGTTCCATTTCATCATCGCAGTGCGTTCCTTGGATCGAGAGATTTGTTCGGGGAGACTGTGACAGCTGCACGCAAGCGGAAAATTCGGATTGTTGCCCGAATGGATTGCAATTATGCCTATGAAGAAGCATTCAATGCCCATCCGGAGTGGTTTGAGTTGAATGCTGATGGATCGCCAAGGCGGCATGCCGAGTGCCCATGGCTTTATAAGACCTGTCTGTTTAGCACTTATTTTACCGAGCAGATGCCGGCTATTTATCGGGAGTTGAATCAGCGCTACGCACCCGAGGGCTTTTACACAAATGGATGGCCGGGCACGGACGCTCTCGAAGTCTGCCATTGCGCGAATTGCCAGAAAATCTACAAGGAACAGACCGGAGGGACACCGCCGGAGGCGACGGATGTTCGCAGCGCGATTTACCGCAAGTACTACGAGGTCTATATGGACCGCGTGACCCACGTATGGAAGCTTTGGGATGGGATCGCCAAGGAAAAGTCTCCTGACTCGGTATATGCGGGCAATCTGAGCGGCGTCAAAACGGTAAAGGACGTGAAGCGGCTTGGTGATGTCGCGGCATGGTTCTATGCCGATAACCAGGGCCGATCGGGTGACACGCCAATATGGATGTGCGCGCAGCAGGGGCGCGTGGCACGGTCGGTAGCCAACGGCCACAATGTAACCAATTCAGTTGGCTCTTATGCCAGTGGGCTCCCCGGCTGGCGGCATACGAGCAAGACAAAAGAGGAAGCGACCCTCTGGATGGCGCAGGCTGCTGCGAGCGGTATGGCGCCCAGTTATCACTGGCTGGGTGGGCAGCCGGAGGATACGCGCTGGAAGGAGACTGGCCGGTCGTTTTTCGACTGGCTGGCTACGAACCAGAACCATTTCCGCAATCGCAGCTCGATTGCAAACGTTGCCGTACTCTATCCGCAAAGCACAATCGCATTCTACGGCTCAAACGGAACACGGGACCGCAAGCTGAATGGTCAGGTCATCGATTCCACCGACTATCTGGAGGGGTTGTACGCCGCACTCTTGGAAGGGCGCTTTCTATTCGATTTTGTTCACCAGGAAAATCTCAGCGCCCCTACGTTGAGGCCGTATCGTGCGCTTCTGATTCCGAATGCTGCTTATCTGCGCGACAGTGAATGTGAAGCTATCCGTGAATATGTAGCATCAGGCGGCTCTGTGCTGGCTACGTTTGAAACCTCAAGATACAACGAATGGGGCGAGCCGAGAGAAGACTTCGGACTAAGAGATATCTTAGGAGTCAGCGTGACGGGCGATGCTGTCGGGCCATTTGGGAACAGTTACATGCACATGGATCTCACCCACCCCGTGCTCGAAGGGTTCAAGGGGACGACGATTCTTCCCGGCCCGGAATTTCGGGTGCCGGTAAGCAGGATCAGTCCCGGAGATCTTCATCTTAGTGTTGTGCCATCGTATCCCGCGTTTCCGCCGGAGATGGTCTTTCCCCGCACTCGGCGTACCGACGAGCCCGCTGCAATCTTTCGCCAGCAGGGCTCTTCCCGCATCGCGTATTTTCCAGGCGACGTTGATCGCACGTTCTTACGCTCAGGCCATCCGGACTTCAGTCGGTTGCTGATCAATTCTGTGCAGTGGCTCTTGAATGGGCAACCGACGCCGGCAACGGTGGAGGGAAGCGGCGTGCTGGAATTGTTTGCGTGGGAAACCGAGCCGGGCTTTTCGCTGCATATTCTTAACTACACTAATCCCCAGATGATGCAGCCGTTTATAACTCAGTCCTATCCGACAGCACCGCTGCAGGGGCGATTCGAAGTGCCAGCAGGGCACAGAATCGGATCTGTGCGCGCACTGAGGGCGGCCCGAGATTTGGCTTTCAAGCAGACGGAGGGGACCGTGACGTTTGAAGTGCCGCCCGTGGTGGACTACGAAGTGATTGCGCTGACTTGAGAGTCCGCGGGCGAGAGAAGTATGAAGGCTTAAGGCAAAATGAATCAATCCCCAGATTTACCAAGCTTCTGGCTCGGAAGTCTGGGGATTGTTTTTATAGCGGGTTGCGACGACCTACGCGCTTCTCTTTGACACCGTGTAATACGGTTGGTTTGAGAGGGTGGCATTGAACGCTGGATGGAACCATGCTGAGCCGGTTCCGCCGCGGAGTTCAAAGTAATACTGCAGTGGATAGGCGGAGTCTGTGTACCCCGCGGGAATGGCTGCACTATAGCTTCCATGGTCACCTTGCATCTCGACTGACAACCAGCGCTCTGCCTGATTCACGTGGCGGTAGCAAAGGAGGACGGAAGAGGGAGCATCCTTGGACCCGGCGGGAACAGCCACGGAGAGCTTGAGTGGCGCACCAAGGTGGAAGCTCGAGGGCACCGTATGCTGGCAGAGTGTGGCAGGACGATTGGGTTTGGCAGTAGCGGCGGCAATGGCGTGAGCCGTGCTCTCGGCCGATCCCGATGAGACGGGCGGAGATTGCAAAGCTGCCTGGAGCGCCGCGATGTCTGTGTCGATAGCGGGAAGCCGATCAATCCAGTGGCCGCGGCGCATGGGGACGTCTCCGTATCCAAGGTCGGAACGATAGACTTTACCTGCTCGCTCTGCCATGGTTGCCCATGCCTGACGGGCTTTTTGATATTCGGTAAGCGCAAGTTTGCCGGCCTCCGGACTGCCCGTCTGCCGGTAGATTTCATACAACACGGCACTGCGCAATTTGGCCGCGAAGTACTTGCCCAGGCCATTCTGGATGAGAATATCCTCCTCTGCGCGACGGAACTCGGGCGAGGTGCGCTTGGTTGCTTTGATGCGCGCGTCTGCAAGGGCCTGGCCGGACGTTGCGGTGAAATCTTCAAGCCATTGTGCCACTTCGATGGGGGAGTACTTGGCATTTGGCTGCCCGGCAAGCAGCGCCTTGGCATACTCGACGACCGTTGAGAATATTTGCGGGTCTAGCGGACTGACGGTACCAAAGACTTTTGGATCGGGCGTGTCGCCATAGGGTGACCGCTCGCTGCCCTGGACCATGGGCATACAGGTGTTGAGTTCGGGCCAGAAAGCGTGGTTGGAGGCTGAGCAGAGATGCGCGGAGGTGACCAGCGGAAGGACACGGCTGGCGTTGGCTAGAGCACTTTCCACCGGGCTTGCTCCAGGCCCATACAAGCTCCTAAGGTAACGACGCCAGGATTCCGGATCGGCATTTAAGTTGTAGAGGCAGCGGCCCCAGACACGATAGTAGTGTTCAAACTTCTTCCAATCGGCATTGGGATTCAGAGATTCATCCGCATAGCCGCAGCGGCCTCCCGTTGAACCGGAACCTTCGCGCCCTTTGAAGGTCAACGGCTCCATTAGATCGATGCCGGCTGCTCCGCAGAAGTGCGATGTGCGTGAGTAGGCGGCGGCCATCTCAGGATCGGCAGAGAGCAAGTGCCGCTGCGTACCCGGCCACAAGCGGTAGACAATCTGCGCTTTGCTCCCTTCCTGGAAGAAGTCGCCGTATCCGTATCGAGTGAAGAGGCGCGCGCCGCCGCTCACTGCAAACAAGGCCGACTCGTGATGATTCGGATTTGGAATTTCAAGAGCACGGATGTCTGTCTGGTTATAGCCGAGGCTCTGGTGCTCTGCGGAATACTTGGCGCCTAACTTGACTGGCATGCCTGTAGCCACGGCTATGTCGATCATGGTCTGATTGACTCCCTTGGCGTGCATATCAATTTCGACCTTGCGGCCGCAGTTGGCGATGGCTTCAAACAAAGTCTTCCAGAAGGGATAACTTCCTTCAGGGATTCCGCTTTCACCGTGTACGCGCATGGAGAGGCCCTTGATCTCCGGGCACTCCTTGAGAATGATGGCCAGGGCATCGCGGCAGTAAGCGGCGTGCGTTTCCGGCGTTAGGCCTTCGATGCTGTGATAAGCGAGGGGACTTTCAGTCCACTTGTAGGCGTGGGTCCAGATGCCCAACTGGAAGTGAAGGCCACGCGCGCCCGTTTCGGCGGCAATGAAGCGCAACATCTCCCAGTTCTTTGCTTTCTCTTCCTGGCTGAGTGTGACTGGAGAAGGGAGAACCTTCCCATCGGGAGAAGTTAGTTGAAGGACATGGACGCCTTCATAACCGGAGACATCGAAGAGATACGGGTACGGAAGGTGGAGATAGTCATCTGTAACTCCTCTGGGAAAATCGTATTCAAGGCCGTATGCCATTGTGAAACGGTTGAAACGGCTGGCGACAAGCGTGTCGAGATAGTCTCCCCAGAAAGCCTTGTCGTAATACCAGGACTTATCTTCCAACTCACTGCAGAAGTAACGGCTGATGCAGCGAATTTGATTCGCGGGCGACTCTTCGATCGCCTCGGCCAAATGCAAGGCAGCTTTGGGATCGGCGCCAAACTGCACACGCTCTGCCAACTCGAGCAATCCGTAGATATAGCCTCGTGGGTCGACGCCCGAGACGAGGATGGCAGGCGAACCTTCAAGGTGGCCCGGAGCAAGGCGAGAGCTTTCAGCCTCCATGCCAGCTTTTGCATGCGGAAAGTCCTTTGCCAAGTCGGATCCGGAAGCAGCCACAATGATGCACGAAGTGGAGCTCTTTGCTTCATCGGCGGATTGCGCCATGCTGCAATTGACGCCCTTGGCGGCGAGCGCCTTGCTCAACCGCTCTACGGCTCGTTTTACGGGCGCGCTCGACGCAATGGGATCGCTGCCGTCGACGAGGATGGAAACTCGCCCACCGGCGGCAGCGAGAGCTGAATGAGAAAAACCAAGGATTGTGGTTGCGCCGGCCAGTTTAAGGAAATCGCGGCGCCGCACGGTAGAAAGTGAATCCGAATTCATAGTCATTTATCCCTCAGAACTTGTTGAATTGCAGTTATAGAACAAGCGGCGGCGCCGAGTCTACGCGCTCCGCCTGGAGATTGCGTAGTAAGGCTGATTGGAAAGTGTTGCATTGAAAGCCGGGTGCATCCACGCGGTCTCGCGCCCATTCGAGAGCTCGAAGTAATACTCAAGCGGGTAGACAGACTGGGTGTAGTCAGCGGGAATGACGGCGATATATCGGATGCCCTCGTTTTGCATTTCGACGGAGACCCAGCGCTCGGCCTGGTTCACATGGCGATAGAAAAGACGCGCGATTACAGGTGCGCTGTTTATTGCGGCGGGGGGAATCTCGATAGCGAGATTAAGGGGTTGACCAGGACGAAAGCTTTCAAGGAACGTGTGCCTGCAGGTGTCGGACGGGCGGTTCGGCTTGCCCATGGCGGCTTGAATGGCGGACGAAGAGGCTTCTGCGTTGGTGTTTGCTGCGGACGGTGTGGCGAGCTTCTGGTTCATTGCGGCAAGGTCGCTGTCGATGGCTGGCAGGCGATCGGTCCAATGGCCACGAAGGAGCGGCGTGTGGCCATAGGTGATGTCGTCGCGGTAGATGTGTTTGGCGCGCTCGGCCATTGCCGCCCAGGAGTCGCGCGCTTTCTTGTATTGCGCAAGTGCCTGCTGGCCGGCTTCGGCATTGCCGCTCTGCTGATGGATCTCGTAGAGAACGCCGGCGCGCAGCTTGGCGGCGAAGAAAACGCCAAGCGCGTTCTGGATGATCACGTCCTCTTCCATGCGGCGGAATTCGGGCATTTTGGTCGATGTGGCTTTGGCACGGGCATCGGCCAAGGCGCGCGTGGATGTGGTCGTGTAATCTTCGAGCCACTGCGCAACTTCGATAGGTGAGTATTTTGCACTTGGCTGGCCTGCGAGCAAGTTCTGCGCGCATTCGACGATGGTTGCGAAGATTTGCGGGTCGAGCGGGCTGACGGTGCCGAAGACCTTGGGATCGGGAGTGTCCCAGTAGGGCGATGGCGCGTCCGTGAGCACGATCGGCTGGTTGGTATACATCTCGGGCCAGTAGACATTGTTCGAGGCCGAGGTCAAATGGGCCGAAGTCACGAGTGGATTGACGCGGCTGGCGTTGGCGACGGCGGTTTCAACGGATTCGGCTGCCGCTGCACCGAACTCGCTCTTCAAGTAGCGGCGCCAGCTTTCCGGGCTGGCTTCGGGATCGTAGAGTTTGCGACCCCATACGCGATAGAACAATTCGAATTTCTGCCAGTCGGCTTTGGGCGTGAGGGACTCGTCGGCGTAGGCGCAGCGCCCACCTGCAAGACCGGAGCCCATGCGGCCCTTAAAGGCGAGCGGTTCGCAGATGTCGAGGCCTGCGGCTCCGCAGAAACTCGAGGTGCGCCCATAGGCTGCGGCCGTCTCTGGATCGGCAGAGAGCAAATGCCGTTGCGTGCCGGGCCACAGGCGATAGAGGATCTTGTACTTTGCGCCATCCTGATAGAAGTCGCCGTAGCCGTAGCGGGTGAACAGGCGGGTGCCGGCACTGACGGCCATGTCCTTCGACACAACACGTTTTGGATCGGGAATCTCGAGCGCGCGGATATCGGCCTGGTTGTAGCCAAGGCTAGCGTGTTCGGCCGCGTACTTGGCACCGAGCTTGACGGGCATGCCGGTGGCGGCGGCAATGTTGATCATCTCCGGCGTGACGCCCTTGGCGTGCATGTCGATTTCAATGGAGCGGCCGCAACCGGAGATGGCCTCGAACAGCTTCGACCAGAACGGATAGCTGCCTTCTGGAATGCCGCTCTCGCCGTGCACGCGCATGGTGAGTCCCTGGATTTCGGGGCACTCCTTGAGAATCGTTGCCAGGCCGTCGCGGCAATAGGTGGCGTGCATCTCGGGATTCATGCCCTCGACGCGGTGATTGGCGTTGGGGCTGTTCTGCCACACGTAGGCGTGCGTCCAGATGCCGAGTTGGAAATGCAGCCCGCGCTTGCCGGTCTCGGCCGCAATGAACTTCAGCATTTCGAAGTTTTGGTCTTGCTCCTGCCGGGTCAATGGAATTGGATTGGGAAGCAGTGGGCCATCAGGTTGTGCGAGTTGGACGACACGCACACCTTCGTAGCCGGGAACGTCAAAGAGGTAAGGGTAAGGGAAGTGGAAGTAGTCGCCGGTAATGTTGCGCGTACCGTTGTATGAAAGTCCGACAGAATAGGCGAAGCGGTTGAAGCGGCTGGCGACCAGCGCATCGAGATAATCGGGCCAGAAGGATTTGTCGTAGTACCACGGCTTGTCTTCGACTTCGCTGCAGAAGTAACGGCTCACGCAGCGCACTTCGTTGGCTGGCATTTCTTCGATGACTTTGGAGAGGTGAAGAGCAGTCATTGGATCGGCATTGAATTGCGCGCGCTCGGCGAGCTCGAGCAGCCCGTAGATGTAGCCGAGCTGATCGATGCCGGAGACGAGGATCGTCGGGGAGTCGCCAACGCGGCCTGGGGCAAGGCGGATACTCTCAGCAGCGGTTTGAGGAGCTGACGCCGCAAATCCCTTGGCCAGAATTGAAGCAGTGGGGGCGACCGCGATGCAAAGTGCGGAGCCGCGCGCATGGGCGACATCCTGCACGATTTCGCATTTCACGTTCTTTGCGGCAAGAGCATTTTGGAGCCTCTCGGCGGCGCGTTTGACCGGGCCACTGGAGGCAGTGGAGTCACTCGCGTCGACGATGACTGACACACGGCCGGCGGCTTCGGCCGAGGCAAAAGTAGTAAAGCTCGCGGCGGTTGCTGCACCCGCGAGCTTTAGGAACTCTCTGCGCTTAATTTCTGAACTGGATTTGGCCGCCATTTACGCCTCTATTTTTGTTTACGATCGGCTGAGGTTGTAAGTAGGAGTTCGATGCCTGCGAACGCGCTGTGCGGCCCTCGATGACCTGCTTCGAGATAGGATCTTTCGAAAATATTCAATCGGGCGTGCGATTGATCTGCACGCCCGAGGTTGGTTGAGTTTAGTTATGTGCGCCTAGAACGTAAATTTCAGCGCACCCTGCATAATGCGTTGATCGCCGGCGTTCGTGATTTGGCCAAATGAACTCGACGTCGGGTTTGAGACATTTGGCACAAGTGAGACCCCGGTCGAAGGCGTCGGGCCGCCGACGTTGGGATGGTTGGTTACATTGAAGGCCTCAACGCGCGCCTCAACATCAAAGCGTTCGGTCACTTTGAACTTGCGGCTGATCGCGCTGTCCACGTCGAAATAGCTAGGTGTTCGCAGCATGTAATGGCCCGCATTTCCGAAGGTTCCCAACGCATTCACCGCAAACGCAGCCGGGTTCACCCACTGATACTTTTTCTGCGTGTGGCCGGTTTGAATGTAGAGTGGCACGCCAGGGACAACGTTGGGCCGGTCAAGCCCTACGCCGGTCAGGGAGCGGTCAGTGCCGTCAACCGGGTTTATGGGGAATCCAGTTTCATAACGCATCAGAGGTGCGATTTGCCAGTCGCTTAAAAGATACGACAGCATGTGGTTTCCCGAATTCAGATGACTGATGTACACAACGCTGGCGTTAAACAGGTTTGGGGCATCGTAGGTGCAAGGTCCATAGTCCGCCTTGGGGTTGGCGGGATTCTCGATGGTGGGCCCGCCCAGCGAAGTGACCGGGACTACGCCGTGGCAATGCGAGAACGTGTAGTTGGCTAGGATGGTGTAGTTGTCGGAAAGGCGATGCTCAATTGATCCGAGAACGCCTTGATAGTTCGCGCTGATGCCATTGAAGCCGAAGTCTGTGGCAGAGAAGTACTTGCCCTGCGCCGGGTTGATCAGGCTGAGGAACCGGCGCGCCTGCGTGTTGCCGGTGCCGGAACACGCGGTTCCGTTCGCTCCAGGCGCTACCGTGAGTGCACCGCAAGTTCCGGGTCCCGTCCATGTGCCGGGAATATAGACTGCCGGGTTGATTTCGTTGCCTACCATCAGGTGAGACGTCTCATTGCCAAGATAGGTAATTGTCGCAATCCAGTTCTGAGCGAACTGGTGCTGTATGCCGAGGTTCCAGGTCTCAAGCGTGGGTGGCAGAGCTTTGGGTTCAAGGAAGGTGTCGGTCGAGTTGAGCGGGAAGACGTAGTTCGGCGGCGGGAAGAGCGGCAGCGGGAAGGGATTGCCTCCCGAAACGTTGCCCCATGGGTTATTGAATTGATAGGGGCCGCTGGATTCGGTCACGGTCACGCCCCATGGAGCGTTCTGGCCGGTAACGCGGTAAGTGAGAAACGTGCCCAGCGAGTCGAACAGAATCCCGCCCCCGACTCGAATGGTTGTTTTTCCATCACCGCGCGGATCGAAGACAAACCCCAAACGGGGAGACAGGTTCAACCAGTGATCGTTTGTAAACGACTTGGTGACCCCGGGATCTCCCCAGTAGTACTGGCCGGCAGGGCCGTTTGGAAACACGATGCTTGGTATTCCCGAGATATAACCCTGAAGAGAGAAGACGCTGCCCCGGTTGAAGTAGTCGTGCGGAGGCAGCGTAGGTTCCCAGCGCAGCCCGATATTTGCGACCAGCCTGGGAGTGAGGCGTACCGTGTCCTGCGCATACAACTCAACCACGGTCTGGCGATAGGAATAGTCCTGTTGCAGCGTCTGAGTGAAGCTCGGCATGCGGCCCATGAGAAAGTCAAGCAGCGGGTCGTTGCTGTACACGCCCGTGAAGCTGAACGTACCGGAGTCGTTGTACTCGTCGTTCTGGTTATCCTGGGTGCGGATGATTTCACCACCGAAGGCCAACTGGTGCTTTCCGCGCACCACATCGACGTCGTCGGCTTCCTGGAATGAGTTGACACCCCATTTGGAAAAGCCGCTGCCGCCGGTGCTGAAGCTGTTGGATATGGACATCTGCAAGTTGTCCTGCGCCAGCGGCGGAGTCCATATGTTCTGGACGCCGAGCTTGGCCGGATCGGTACCCTGCGTATTCGGGAAACGAGCGACAAATTTGCGGCCGAAGGTGAAATGGAATGAGTTCAGCGTGGTCGCATTAAACGCATAGGTGTCGCCAAGGACAAAGGTTTGCGGCCTCTGGCTCACGCCCAGCGTTGTGGTGTAGAGGTAGTTGGTGGTGCTAAAGGGGGCTGGCTGATCATAGTTGTCCTGCAGATAGCGGCCGTAAACAGAATGCTTGGGGCTCAGGACCCAATCCACCCTCACTACATATTGACGGGCGTCGTAGATCACCGGCACGCCGTAAAAAATCTTGCCACAGGAGTTAGCTGAGGATACGGGAATCAACTTGGTGAAAGCAACCGCCGCGGGATCGAAGCGGGCAGGGTTGATGAAATCGGTTGGCGAGATCGTGACGCCCGATACTGGGTCCTTGATGCTCCGCGGGTTGCCACTGGCTTGGCAGCCGCCGGCTTCGAGTCCACTGAAGTCACCGCTGAGTGCGGCTGTGGTGGGAATGAAGGCACTACTGTTAGACGGGTCCTGACGCTGGATAGTTTCCTGGATTCCGCCGAAGAAGAACAGCTTGTTTGGTATGATCCTGCCGCCGAACGTGCCACCGAATTGGTTTCTTTTTAGGCTATCCTGCTTGGTTGCAAAATAGTTGAGCGCGTTGACATCGCCATTGCGCACAAACTCAAAAGCGTCGCCGTGCCATTGGTTCGATCCCGATTTTGTGACTGCGTTCACCAGGCCGCCGGGATGCAGTCCGTTTCGTGCCGGCAAAACACTGGTCTCAACGCTAAACTCGGCCAGCGCGTCGGGGAAGGGGAACGGCATGTTCACGTTGGTAAAGCTGTCGTTGTTGTCGCCGCCGTCGAGCAGATAGTTGGTGGTGTCACCTGCGCTGCCCGCGATGGCGATGGATTGCGAGGTGTAAAAGCTCTTGTTGCCGGTGTTGGTGCCGTCAGAGTGGTTCACGGCCGCGCCTGAGATGGTGATGAGTTGCGTCGGATCACGGCCATTGAGGGGCAGTTCGACAATGCGCTGCTGGTCCATGACTTGCGAAACCATGTTCTGCTGCGTCTGAACCATTGTTGCGTCGGCTTGAACTTCGACCTTGTCGGATACGGCGCCAACCTTCAGCGTCGTATTGATTTGAGGAGCATCGTTGACCTGTAGCTTGATCCCCTTCTGAATATAGGTTTGAAATCCAGGGGCGGTTACTTCCAGCGTATAGGCGCCGATGGTTAAGCTGGGGAAGCTGTAGGTTCCTGAAGAGTCGGTTACGGCAACGTGAACTGTTGCCGTATCCACCGCGGTTATCTTTACCTGGGCGCCGACTACGACCGCGCCCGAAGGATCGACGATGCGGCCTGTTACCGTGGCGATGGAGACCGCCTGTGAAAGCATTCGTGGAACGTTGGCAATTGCCAGGATAGCCAGCAGAACATAGCTAGCAACTGCGAATTTTTTCGAAACATTGGGCATGGCCTTAGCCTCCTCACAAGTATTGAAACGTTGGTATGCGAGTCGAAATGTTAGTTTGGCAAAGCCGGAGTTGTTTCGACTCATTCATTGGCCGAACCGCTGTTTTGCCAGCAGGGTTTGAAACCTTCTCTGGATACTTCCTGGTAGTCAGTGTTTTGAAAGCCGCATTCACGGCATTTGCGAACTCCACATGCAGCGGCAGTAATCGTCTCGAAAAACCGCTAGACGTGCCGTTCCGCAAGCCCTTATTGCGGGCAAAGAGTGGTGAATTTAACCGCGGTAAGCGTTTACTGATGCACCTCGCCAGTCAAGCTCTCCTAACTGCGCATGCACGCTAAGAGTCACGCGCGATTAAAGAATCTAGAAATTGATGACCTTCCACGAACTGCACTGGGTCCGCCACATTCCCTAGCCGCTGGTGCCTCAGCGCGAAGCGGTGGCTTGTTTCAAGAACAGACGATTGTAGGTTGGTCCTACCAAACGTGTCAAGCGAATTATTGTGCCTATCTGGAGATTATTTGGGCTCCCAAAAGGAGCCTGCAAATGGCGTGTAACCGGTTTCAATGGAGAAACATCCGGCCAAGGGCCCGATTCATTGTAATCGCGTGCTAAATGGGAGAAGAGGCGGCACAGGTAATGATTTAGACGGACTCCCGTGCCGCATTTTCCGCGAGATGGAGCCTGCTGAGCAGCCTGGCTGCAGGAGTATGATGGGTGCGATCAGCGCAACCCGCCGACGAAGCAACGACGCAGAATTCGATTTTCTGACAGCTGGTTTGCGAGGAACGCAACCATTCAATGGAGACGATGCAAATGTTTGGATCAATGTGGAACCGTCGCCGGTTCTTGAAGGTGCTAAGTACTACTGCAGTGGCTGCAAGTGTCTCCTCGAAGACATTCGGTGAAAACGTTTCAGCTGTTTCAATCGTCGTCGATCCCGCGGATGAGATTGCCGGATTGAAACCGGTGCAATGGGCACTGGAACAGTTAGTGCAGGCATTGAAGGCCCGCGGCGTTGCCGTGGCGCAAGTGGCAAAGGCTCAGGACGTCAGCGATGGCAGCATGTGGATTATGGCTGCAGATGCGGGAAGCCCTGCAGCGAAGCGGATGTTGAGTGACGCAAAAGCTTCTGTGGCCGAGGCCCCTGAAGCTTTGGGACTCATCGCCGTGAGCTCAGTTGGAAAGCACGGCTTGCTCGCATGTGGTCACGATCCGCGCGGGCTGGTCTACGCGTTGACAGAGTTGGTTGACCTGGTGCAAAACGCAGCCGACCCCATTGCAGCACTCGGAGCGATAGAAACAACGGTGGAGCAACCGGCGAACGAAGTGAGGAGCATGACACGGCTGTTCTGCAGCATTGTGGAAGACTTGCCTTGGTACAACGACCGGGCCATGTGGCCTAAGTATTTCGACATGCTGGCTACGCAGCGATTCAATTGCTTTAACCTGGCTTTTGGGATTGGGTATGACTTCATCAGCAAGGTTACGGATGCGTACTTCTTGTTCACTTATCCATTTCTGTTGAAAGTACCGGGTTATAACGTGCGCGTGCCGCAGTTGCCGGACGAGGAACGCGACCGCAACCTGGAGATGCTGAAATACATTGGCGAACAGTGCGTGATGCGTGGACTAGAGTTTCGTGTGGGGTTGTGGATGCACGGCTATCAGTGGATCAACAGTCCCGACGCAAACTACACGATCGAGGGACTGGACAAGACGACGCATGGGCCTTATTGCCGCGATGCGGTGAGAATGCTGCTGCAGCAAGTGCCGACAATCGATGCGCTCACATTCCGCATTCACGGCGAAAGCGGTGTATCGGAGGGTAGCTTCGATTTCTGGAAGACAGTCTTTGACGGCGTGGTGACGTGCGGCAGGAAAGTACCGTTCGATATGCACGCCAAAGGCATGAGCCAGCAGATGATTGACGTTGCTGTCGGTACCGGACTGCCTATTGCGATGACGCCCAAGTTCTGGGGCGAGCATATGGGCATGACCTATCATCAGGCTGATATCCGCAAGATCGAAAAGCCCAAGTCGGAGAATAAGACAGGGCTGATGGCGCTCAGTGATGGTACGCGCAGTTTTCTACGCTATGGCTATGGCGATCTTATGACAGAGGATCGCAAGTGGACAGTGGTGCACCGCATCTGGCCGGGTACCCAGCGCGTCTTGCTTTGGGGCGATCCTTCATTTGCCGAGGCGTACTCAAAGGCGTTTCAATTCTGCGGAAGCAACGGCGTTGAGATCCAGGAGCCGCTTTCGTTCAAAGGACGGCGCGGTTCTGGCCACGCTGGGAGCCGCTGCGGATACGCGGATTCCACCTACAACCCGCGATGGGACTGGCAGAAATATGAGTACTCTACGCGCATTTGGGGTCGCATGCTGTACAACCCGGAGACCAAACCTGAGGTTTGGCAGCGCTCGTTGCAGCGGCAATTTGGAGACGGCGCAAGGCCGATGGAAACTGCACTAGCCAATGTAAGCCGTATTCTTCCGATCATCACGACGGCACATGCTCCATCAGCCGGAAACAATACGTATTGGCCGGAGCTTTACTACAACCAATCGATGGTAGACGCGGAGCACTATGGACCTTATGGCGATTCGTTGGTACCGCGCGTCTTCGGCAACGCGAGTCCCCTTGACCCTGGGCTGTTTCTCACCATGAACGAGTATGCGGAGGAGTTGCTGGAGGGCAAGTTCAGCGGCAAGACCAGCCCGGTGGAGGTGGCACAGTGGATTGAGGATTTTGCGGCGGCGGGAAGAACGGCGCTGACGCAGGCTGAATCGACTTCAAGTGGACGCGATGGAGGAGCGTATAAGCGAGCCAAAGTAGATATTGAGATTCAGGCTGGGCTGGGTGAGTTTTTCGGCGCAAAGTTTCGCAGTGGCGTGCTGTTCCACCTATTTGAAGTCACCAAAGAACAGGCGGCGCTGGAAGCTTCCCTATCCCAGTACAAAAAGGCACGAGCGGCGTGGGCGACGTTGGCGGAAACCGGCAAAGGCGTTTACATGTCAGACATCACCTTGGGCGAGTGGCCGCAGCTTCGCGGGCACTGGCTGGATCGCCTTCCAGCAATCGACAAGGATGTTGCCGCTTTAACTGCAATGTTGAACTCCAGTGTCTCAAAGGGGGCATCCCCAAAGGTCGAGGCAGCGATGCGGATGGCACTGGGACGACCGCACCGCGCCACGATCGCGGTTAAGCATGCGGCGCCTGCGCATTTTGCACGCGGGAACGCTCTTGTACTGACGCTTTCTGCGCCTGCGGATATAGCGAGTGCGATTCTGCATTATCGCCATGTTGATCAGGCTGAAAACTATGCCACGATGGCAATGGAACGGCATGGCGAAGAGTTTGGCGCGAGTATTCCGGCGGAGTATACACAGACAGAGTTTCCGCTGGAGTACTTCTTTGAAGTGCGCATGGCCGATGGGAAAACTGCGCTGCATCCTGGCTTTTCTCAGGAACTGACCAACCAGCCTTATTTTGTGGTTAGAAGCGCTTAGCGTCGTTCGGGCCATTTGATGGCGGAAGTGGTAGAAGGTGTCTCAAACCATTTCCTCGGAAACCGCTCCCGATTACTGCGCGAACTGGAGCGCGTAGGCCGTTGACGGATCGAGTGGGCCCTGAAGAATTCCTAGCGACTTAAGCTGCTCATAGGCTGCGGTCCATCGGGCCGCAGTCATGCGGCCGGTTTGTACGCCGGTAGGATCGTCGCCGGTAATGAAACCTCCGTCACGGAGAGCCTGTGCCGTGTAGGTCTCCTGCGCCGGGTTGAGCGCCGGGTTGAGCTTGAGCAGCAAGACATTGGTGGGGGGCCGGGTCGCGCAGATATTGCTGCCAGCCATGGATGCTGGCGTGCACAAATTTGGCAACAACGTCGGGATTTTGTGCAGCAAAAGCGCGCGTTGTGAATTGCACACGATACGGGTCGTAACCGGAGGAGCTGATGAAGAAGGTACGCACCTGGGCGCCGGCCTGTTTGGCGAAGTACGGTTCGCTGGTGATGAAGATCTGCTGCACGTAGTTGGGGTCGGCCAGGAAGTTTGCGATGGAAAGAGTGGACGGAATCTGCCGGACGTTGTGCAGGTTATAGCGGCGCGTGACGTACTTCAGCCACGTTGCGCCTGTTTGCGCGGCGATGGTTTGGCCCTCAAGGTCCTTGAAGTCGTGAATGGGTGAGTTCTGGTGGACCATAACGGCCTGGGGGTCGTGCTGCATGGTGGCAGCCACGGCCAGCATTGGCAGGCCACTCGAATCCCATGCGAGGATCTGGTCACTGGAGCTGAGGCCAATGTCGGCCTTCCCCGTTGAGACTAGTTGGGCGACGCTGCCGTATTGTGGTAGCGGCAGGATGGTGACATCGAGACCCTCGGCCTTGTAGTAGCCGAGTATTTGCGCGGTAAAGAAACCGCCGTGCTCGGGCGAGGATACCAGTCGAGTTGTAGGCGAACAGGAGTGAGGCCATTTTCTGTAGTGGACTGGTGGCCGCGGCAACCGGTGAGGACCAGGGCCAACGCGACAACGAGCATTGCGTACAGGAATGATTTGCCTGGAATCAATTTCGACCTCATTTTGAGCGAGATGAAAACACTGCGGCTCGGTGCCGTTCATTCTTCCGATCTGCCGAGAGGTGACGCGGCAGAGAGCGGAAAGGCAAGTCACGATGAATTGCATTCATACGGGATAGGATGAAACCGGGGACAGATCCTTAGTATGAAAGTTATCATGCGCACGACGCCGGGGCTGCCGCTTTTCGGCGTGCTCCGAACTGGGCTGCGAGTTGGAGCAACGGCTCGTCGCAACCGCGGGCGGCGGCCAGTTGCATACCGCCGGCGAAGCAGGGGATGGCTACCACAGGCACTCCGGCAAGGCTGAAGGGTGTGGTGTAACGGAGCAGACGAGTGCGCGTCTGACTGTGATCGGTACCGGCGGAGAGGCTGGCAACCGGGGCACAAGGGAGCAGGAGTAGTTGGTACGCCGCGAGCAACTCGTCGATGCGTGCGCGGAATTCTGCGTGGCGATGGTGCAGAGCGGTAATTTCAGACGGGTTAATGCGGGTGCCCCATTCCAACCGCTCGCGGATGGCTGGCTCAAAGCGATCAAAGTGGCCCGAGTGCAGGCGAGCGGCCTCCCATGCTTGAATGGGCGCAAAAATCTCTCTGGACTCCATCCACCAGTCCGGATCGATTGTGTGAGCTTCGAGGCCGAGGGCTTCAAACGCGCGGATGGTGGCGTGGAAGTTGGCGACGATCTCAGGTTCACAATCGTGGAGAAAGTTGTCTGCAATGGCGGCGAAATGGGCGAAGCTAGTTTGTGGCGCAGTCTCGGCGGGCGCGTACGGGTCCACGAGAAGTGGCGCGTCCTCGAGGTCTCGAAAGAGCCAGCCCATGGTGTCGAATGACTCTGCCAGGTGCGCGCCGCCGCGCCAGTTGCCGCGGCCGAGCGTAGCTCGGTAGCCGGCCAGCCCGCAAAGTGCTGCAGGCACGCGAATGGAGCCGCCCGTGTCCGTGCCGATGGCTGCTATGGCGGAACCCTCAAGCACGCTGGCCGCGGCGCCGCTCGAGGAGCCGCCGGTAAGTGCCCCAGGGTTGTTTGGTTGAAGGCAATCGCCGAATTCCGGATTCTCGCCGGTGATGCCATAAGCCAGCGGATGCAGGTGGGTTTTGCCGGTGATGACCGCACCGGATGCGCGAAGCTGTTCAACCAGCCAGGAATCGTAGGTGGCTATTCCGTTCAGGTCGCGGTAGAAATGCACGCCGCAACTGGTGGGCGCGCCGGCTAGGTCAAAACAGTCCTTTACTGAGATGGGCAGGCCCCATAGTGTGCTGCGGCCATCGCCGAATGGGCCGCCCGTGCCGCTCGGTATTGCCTGAACGCGTGCCGCCTCAGAAAGGGACCATGCCGCGTCCTGCCAAAGATAGGTATTGCGTCCGGGATTCCGGTTGGAATGCGCAAGGGCCTGTTCAGCCAGAACGGTGGGTTGCAGCACTCCGTTTGCCAGTGCGAGGCGGAGGCCGCGGATGGTCCACGGAAAAATGGTCATAAGGAAATTGTAACGATCTGAAATCAACGCCGGTATAAGTGAATTTTTATGGGGCGCGGGGGCGGTGCCTCATGCTAATTTCGAGTATGGGAGTTGTTTTCAACGCCAGACGCGCTCCAGCCGGAAAAGGGAAGAGGCTTCGCGGCCCGTTTCGAAACCCAGCTCCACTGCCGTCCGTTGATCTGGAACAAATGGCCGCGCTCGCGGCCTTCACGGCGCGTTCCCTTCGTACGGCACGTCCTCGCCCGTTCGGTGCTTCCATTGTTCATACAAAATCCGGAAAAGTGCTGCTACGCGCGCTAAACATGGTGAAGCAGGAGTTGGATCCAAGCGCACACGCTGAGGTACGCGCGATTCGCCTGGCAACCAAGCGGCTCAAGCAGATTTCGCTGGCAGGCTACACGCTCTACAGCACTTGCGAACCCTGCCCCATGTGCATGAGCACGGCGTTGTGGGCTGGCCTTGATCGCGTGGTCTACGGCGCGACGATCGCAGACGCAAACAAGCACTGTAACCAGATTCTGATTCCTGCGACGGAGGTGGCCGCGCGCAGCGACATGAGATGCGTAGTGGACGGCCCTGTAATGCGCGACCGGTGCTACGCCTTGTTTACCGATCCCCGAATGCTCAAAGCTTTTCGTCTTTGGACTACACGAAAACGAAAATAACAATTTGGAAACGTAGTTGATCT
The DNA here is from genome assembly GCA_003133425.1 of Acidobacteriaceae bacterium. The sequence continues at coordinate 8,830 of PKXI01000257.1, read as the reverse complement.
GAGAGGCCTTCCCCATGCTGGACTCGCTTGCAGCAGATCTGTCTGAAGTTATCGCTGATCGAGCGCGTGTGTGCACGGCGCCGGCGGTGCTCGATCGCCTTTCACGTGACTTCTATTGGTATTCGCCGGTGTTGCGCCCGTTGTTGGCAGGCAAGAATGGCGACGTGGCCGTGCAGTCGGTGAGCGTGGACGAGGTTCTGGCTGTGCTCCGATTTGCCGGCGAGCATCGGGTTCCAGTGACTGTGCGCGGCGCTGGCACGGGCAATTATGGGCAGTGCGTACCACTCGAAGGAGGCATCGTGCTCGACCTCTCGCTGATGGACAAGCTGGAAGAGATTACTCCGGATGGAGTGGCTGTGTGCCAGCCAGGGCTGCGCCTTGGAGTGTTGGAGACTGAGGCGCGCAAGAAGGGTTGGGAGCTGCGCATGTATCCGTCCACGCTGGTAAAGGCCTCAGTGGGCGGATTTCTCGCGGGCGGCTCGGGCGGCATCGGCTCGGTGGCTCACGGCGGGCTGCGCGACTTCGATACGGTGCGGGCATTCGAGGTGGTGACCATGGAAGAGGAGTCGCGCGTGGTGCTGCACGAAGGTGCGGCGGTGCATGAGATTCTGCATGCGTGGGGCACCAACGGCGTGCTTACGCGCATCTGGTTTGCATTGGCGGCCGCCGTCGAATGGACGCAGTTGACGGCGGCCTTCGATACATTCGAGAAGGCATTCAGCTTTACTGAGTCCATTGCGACGGACGCTGCTTGGACCAAGCGGTTGGCCACGGTCTTCGAATGGCCCATCCCTTCATCCTTTGTTCCAATCAAGCAACTCGTGAGGGCCGACAAGGCACTGGTGCTGATCATGATTGCGACTGCGCAGCTTGAAGCGCTATGCATTGCGGCTGAGACGGCCGGCGGGGAGGTGACGTTTGCGGGGCCGTACGAGGGACCGCGTACGCAGCCACTGCTGAGTGACTACACGTGGAACCACACTACCTTGTGGGCTATGAAGGCCGATCCTGCGTACACGTATTTGCAGTGCGGATTTTCGGCTACCGAGTGTCGTGAACAATTTTGCCTGTTGCGCGAGCGATACGGCCTGGAGATTCTCTTTCATATCGAATTCATGAAGAACGGCGATAGTGTTGTAATTCCTGGCGCAATTCCCGTGGTGCGTTTTACAACCGAGGAGCGATTGAACGACATGATTACCTATTGCAGATCGATAGGAGTTTTTGTCGCCAATCCGCACGTGAATTACCTGGAGGACGGCGGCAGGTTTCGCCCAGACAACATTCAGTTGCTGGCAAAGCAGCGGTATGATCCGCGCGGGCTGCTGAATCCGGGCAAGATGATCAGCTTCAAAAAACAGGCGGTGACACGGTAAAGACGTGGATTCCAGATGAACGCAATTTTGCCTACCTGACATGGAAGCAGGTAGACGCACTGCCGCGCGCCACAACGCTGCTGGTGTTGGTGCCTGCCGAATTGCCTATCTACGCGCTGCCGCCGGTGTGCTATGGAAAAAGCAACGAGCATATTGGATTTCCGGGAACGCTCTCGGTGAGCGCGCAAACATTTTGTTCAGTTGTGCGCGACCTGGGCGCGAGTATCGCAACCGGTGGATTCAAGAAGATCGTTCTCTACAACACGCACGGCGGGAACACATCACTTGTAGACGTGCTGGCCCGCGATTTGCGCGCAGAATTCGAACTGCGCACGTTCTCGTTGTTCGGTTCGCCCGGAGTGGCATTTGATGGAGTGAGCGAGCAGGAGCGGACGTATGGTTTTCACGCCGGTGAAATCGAGACGGCATATCTGCTGCACGCGACACCCACTCTGGTGCATCCCAAAGAGTACACGACGAATTACATCGCTCGCGTGGATCAGCCGGAATTGCTCAAGCCTGAAGCGTCATCAGCTAACTTCGCGTGGCTTACCAAAGATATTGCGCCGAGCGGGGTATTGGGCGATCCGACGGCGGCAAGTGCGGAAAACGGCGAACGATGGTCGAATGACGCAGCAGCGCGCATCGCGGAGCTGCTGGTTGCAATGTTCAATTTCGAACCAAGGCACGGCGCTTAAAGATGGCCCTGATCGACAGCGGAAACGGAATTCGCCTGGAACGCGGAGTCGAGTGCCGGCTCAGTGACGGGATTACGCTTGTTTCCGATCATTACTATCCCGCGGGCGAAGGGCCATGGCCGACGTTGCTGATGCGTCAGCCGTACGGGCGCGATATTGCTTCGACGGTGGTCTACGCGCACCCTGTGTGGTTTGCGCGCCACGGATATCATGTGGTCATCCAGGATGTGCGCGGACGTGGCGGCTCGTCGGGAAATTTCTATCCCTTTCGTCACGAGGGCCGCGACGGCGCGGAAACGGTTGCATGGCTGTGCGCGCATCCAGCCTCGAATGGCCGTATCGGTATGTACGGCTTTTCGTATCAAGGTGCGACGCAATTGCTCGCAGCCGCCGAACAGCCGGAAGGCCTGCTGTGCATTGCTCCGCACATGACCGCGGCCGACCTTTATCACGGCTGGTTCTATCATCATGGGGCGCTGCGCTTGAATTCGACTTTAGGATGGGGCATTCAGATGTTGCGCGAGGATGCGCGGCGCAGGGGTTTGCACGAGGCAAGCGATCGATTGGAAGCTGCGTGGGCCAACATCCGTGCGCAGGCTGCGCACGTTCCGTACGGTGCGCATCCAGCAATCGCCGACCCGTCGCTGCCCTATTATGTACGCGACTGGATTTCGCATCGCGAACCGGGCGAGTACTGGACTGCGCAGGGCATCAGTACACGACTCGATCGGATCCAGATTCCAGCGTTGCACATTGCAGGCTGGTTCGACACGTATCTCGAAGGATCCATCGCCGGATACGTTGCATTGTGCCATGGCGCGGACAGCGAATTTGCACGGACGAATCAATATCTGGTCGCTGGCCCGTGGGTACATATCCCGTGGGGAGATCGTGTTGGCGACGCAAATTTGGGCGACGCTGCAAACCTCGATACGGATATGATTCTGCTGCGCTGGTTCAATCACTGGCTGAAGGACGCGGGAGAACTCAACGATGAGCCGCTAATTCGATACTTTGTGCTTGGTCGGAATGAATGGCGCGGTGCGGAGGAGTGGCCTGCCGATGCTGCGTACCCGCTCTATCTGCACAGTGCGGGTAATGCCAATTCGCGCAAAGGCGACGGCCGGCTGACAGAAGATGCGCCAACAACCGACGAGCCCCGCGATTTGTTTGTTTATGACCCGGAGGTACCTGTTGAGTCGCCTGGCGGCCCGAAGGCACAGAGCGGTCCCTTCGATCAGGCCGCGCTCGAGATCGGGAATAATCTACTTGTCTATACTTCGGAACCGGTGATGTCCGAGACCGAGATATTCGGACAGCCGCGCATCCGAATGTATGCGGCCACGTCCACGGCTCATGCGGATTTCACTGCGAAGATCGTGCGCGTCAACGGAGCGGACCGCACGGAATTTCTTTGCATCGGCATCGCGCGCAGTTCCTGGCTCTTTCGCGATGCAGACTATGTGGCAGACAAGGTTCATGCATGGGAGTTCACTCTTGAGCCAATCGCATTTGTGCTCGCGGCCGGTGAGAGCTTACGTTTGGAGATTGCGAGCTCCGCTTTTCCGCTTTATGACCGTAATCCATCGACCGATACGCCGCCGCAACTTGCGGACAATTGGAACCGGAGCCGGTCAACGCAGCAGGTTCTGCACTCAGCCTCATTTCCTTCCGTATTGTACTTACCCGTGAAAGGAGAGCCGGGATGGTGACGCAGGCAACCAGCGCCATTCCGGAGATTCTTTTCCGTGGCGTAACCAAACGGTACGGGAACGCAATCGCGTTGGAGAATATATCCCTTGCAATAGATCGCGGTGAATTTGTGACGTTTCTTGGTCCCTCCGGATGCGGAAAGTCGACACTGCTCAAACTGGTCTCCGGGCTGAGTCCTGTGAGCGATGGCAAGGTGGAGGTGAACGGCATGACTCCCGCGAATGCACGCGAGCTGATGAGCTTTATCTTTCAAGATGCGACCTCGCTGCCGTGGCGAACCGTGGAGAAAAACGTGGGCTTGGGGCTGGAATTGGAGTATGCGGCGCGGTCGTTCCGCAAAGATAGCGTGGCGCAAATGCTGGAGCTTGTGAGCCTGGGGCATGTGGCGCACAGTTATCCGCGGCAACTCTCCGGCGGTATGAAGATGCGGGTCTCCATCGCTCGCGCGCTAGTGAGCAGGCCGCGCATTTTGCTGATGGATGAGCCCTTTGCCGCACTCGACGAGATGACGCGCGACCGATTGAACGAGGAACTGCTGCGCCTTTATGCCGAGCAAAAGTGGACGGTTCTGTTCGTCACGCACTCCGTCGCGGAAGCGGTGTTTCTCTCCGCTCGGATCTTGATTCTGGCTGCGCATCCTGGACGCTTGGAGTGCGAGATGCCGGTGAATCTTCCCTGGCCGCGCACCGCCGAGACGCGCGAATCGAAGGAATTTGAAGAGATCGTGACACAGGCTTCGCGGACACTACGGGGGGTGTATCAGGCATGAAGAGCCGGGGCATGATCGCGATCAATAGCGTGATTGTGCTGGGATGCCTGTTGGCACTTTGGCAAGCGGTGATTTGGATCAATCATTTACCGGCATACATTCTGCCCGGTCCACTCACTGTGGCGATGACTTTGCGCGATCGCTATCCCTCGCTGCTGAACTCGTTGCGGATTACGGCGGTGGAGGCCGCAGGCGGCTTACTGGCGAGCATCGTAGTGGGTATTGCGGTGGCCATGATCTTTGCGCAATGGCGCTGGCTGCGGCAGACACTTTACCCCTACAAATCCTGTTGCAGACGGTGCCGATTGTTGCCATTGCTCCACTGATCATCAATTGGGCAGGTGCGGGAATTTTTCCGGTCACGATTCTCACCTTCATAATCTGTCTTGCGCCGATCATCGCCAACACTACGCAGGGGCTAATCAGCGTGGATGATAACCTGATTCACCTGTTCCTGATGTACAAGGCTTCGCCCGCGCAGATATTGTTCAAGCTGAGGCTTCCCAATTCGTTGCCCAACTTATTCACAGGTATACGCATCTCGGCAGGCATCAGCGTGATTGGCGGCATCACAGGCGAGCTCTTTGCGGGCTCGACGCGCGTGGGAGAGGGCGGCCTGGGCTACGCGATCATATACGCCAGCAACCAAATGGAGACAGGCTACCTGTTCGCGCTGGTGTTTGCGGCAGCTGTGCTGGGGTTCGTGTTCTTTTTCATTGTCATGTTTCTGGAGTGGTTGGCTCTGCGCAACTGGCATGAGTCCAGCCGAGCGCAGACGTTCGAATAGGAGGAAGATAGATGTTATGTGCGGAGTCGGCGATGGGTTGGTGGTTGATTACGCATCCAGACCACGCGCGTTTGGCAGGGGAGTTTGCGGCCGCATGGGGAAATGCGGAGTTTCGCAAACCGGACCCGCGCGCGCGGGTCCTGCGAGGCATTTCCTGCCATGACGACGGCTGGGCTGCGCGCGATGCGCATCCGTCCATCACGCGTGAGGGCAAGCCTTCGGCATTCTCAACCGAGCTTGTCGGCAGGTATTCCGCGTTCGAGGAAATCGATTTTGAAGAGTATCTTGCGGTACGGGAGCGCGCCGTGCGCATCATTGCGGACGAGGACCCCTACGCCGGGCTGCTCATTTCGTTGCATACATATAATTTGCTGACCGTGCACGCGGACCGTTCAACCATTGCGCCGCCGGGACTGGAGATGCTGGACTCATTTCTCGATCGTCAGCGGCTATATCAAGGCGGACTGCATAAAGCAATCGCTGCGGACAGTTCGCTGACGGCGATTGAAAAAGCGGAGCGCACAATTCTAGAGCACTTCAGGCTGTTACAGGCCTGCGATAATCTATCGCTGTTGACCTGCGTGGCGTTTTCATCGCCGGCGCATTTGCTGCACCCGCTGCCGCTTAACGATGGAGCTGCGGCCGAAGTCCAGGTTATGCCAATTGGACCGCGGCACTTTCGATTGACGCCTTGGCCGTTTGCCGAAAGGGAATTGTCATTTCATTTTCCAGCTCGGCATGTCGCGGGTAAAATCTTCGCCTCTTCGTCGAAATTGGAGGCTGCATTCCAGGCTGGTCAAGAAGAGACGCTAACTGTGACCTTGTCCGAATAGCTCGCTGGTTTGACGATAGCAACGGCGTAACTAGGAAGGCGGCAGCAGAGAAACGTGGGCCGAGACAATGCGCCAGCCCTCGGGCAGCCTGACCCACGCCTGGCTCTGCCGGCCGCGGTCTGTGCCTGAGGCCGAAGAGCGCTCAAACTCCAACGTGATACTTGCGAGGTCACGGCCGAAAGTCACTATGTCCAGCCTCGTAACGGTGCGCGCCAGGTTGGCCGCTGACCGCCCTTTGCGGAAGGCTGCAAGCTCTTCGGGCCCGTAGAGATTCTCCGTCACGCCGAATCGCATCACCTCAGGCCCCGTCCAGAACATCGCCATCAGTGTGTCGACATCATTCGAAACGAGCGCCTCCTCATAGCGCGGATAGAGCGCTCGCAATTCCGCCACAACATCCGGGTCGTTGATAGTCATCAAGCTGGAAACAGTCTCCTTTCGGGTAGAATTTGCTTGCTGAGCGCGGCACTTACGGTGTGCACTGGCTCGTTTACTACTTGGCTCAGTCGCAAGCGGAGAGCTACGCTACAAAGGATGTACGCATGAATCTCAGTGAAACCCCATCGGCTCACCAGCAGATCGACCATGCGGCTGGTGGCGGCGCGCGCTGTTTCTGCCAAATCGGTACCAGTCTCTACGACTACCCAGGCGCTCGCAGTAGAGTCCGGTGCGACGCTTTCGCAAGCCTCCACTATTGGACCGGTGAGCGCCTGGTGCTTGTGCAGACTAAAGCGCAGCGTCACGTCAAGTGGACACTCGATGCCGTTGATGCAAACCTCGCCATCGCCCTGTGCGGCATGGCCGTCGCCACAACTGAAGAGCGCGCCGCGATTGTAGACCGGCAGATAGAGCGTGGAGCCAGCGCACAGCTCGCGCACGTCGAGATTGCCACCGAACGGCCCCGGCGGACGTGTGCGAAAGGCACCGTCATCTGCGCGCGCCACGCCCATTACGCCTAGGAACGGCCGCAAGGGCACTACCGCCGGCGCCATTGAACGGGAGGTCTCGCCCTCGAGGTCCCAGTGGAAAAGGTAGGGCTGACGAAACCGCTCCTTGAGAAAGCCCAGCCCATCGATCACGCTGGACCAACCCCAGCCGCTATGACGAGTTGCCAGCACTTCGACTTCAAGCACATCGCCTGGTTCGGCGCCGTCGATCCAGATGGGGCCGGTAAGCGCATGGATGCGTGTGCGGTCGATAGTCAGAAACTCCGCGGCCGTCATACCGGGCCGCGCCTGTCCGCCGCTGGCATCCACGCACTCAATCTGCACTTCATCGCCTGGCTCTATGTGCAGACGAGGTTTCAGCGAGCGATCCCAGACCGAATGAGTTGGATCGGCGGATAGCGCGTATTCGGTCATGATTGCTTCACTCTCACGGTCATTTGAATTTCCACCAGCGCATTTCGCGGTAACGCGCACACCCCCACGGCTGCGCGGACATGGCGCCCCGCCACGCCAAACACCTCGACCAGTAAATCAGATGCGCCGTTAATCACAGCGGGCGAGTCCCCGAAGCCTGGCGCGGCATT
>PKXI01000257.1:0-1098 GCA_003133425.1 Acidobacteriaceae bacterium | reverse complement strand
CTGCGCCGGCTGTCCCGGCGATCACACCGGCCGGCCCCGTGGAGACCGCACCAGCCAGATAAACCAAATCGCCCACACGTTTTGCAGAGACGTAATTGCCGCCCGGCGCTGGCAACTGCGGGAGGGTGAGCCCGAGGGAAGTGAGTTTTTGTTCAGGCGTCGAAAACTGCGTCATTTCCATTTGACTTTAGCACGGGACGAGCGGATTTTCTTCTGTTTTCAGATGCTGCTAAAAGGCTGGAGCCTGGTATTCGACTTGGCGCTGACGGAGGCGCACCGGGGAGTTGCAGCGTCTAGAATTGTGATAACCGGTGGGGCGGCAGCCGATTGCCGGATGGTTTTGATCCAGTGAGATATATGAGGGAAATGGAGAGATGAGCGTGGCTGAGACAATGGCAGGGCAACGGACGCACGAAGAGAAACTGGAAATACTTGCTGCAGTGGCAGTGCGGGTCGGGCTTGGTTTAGGGGAAGGACAAGAACTGGTGATGACAGCCTCGCTGGATGCGTTGCCGCTGGCGCGTCGGATTACAGAGCAGGCTTATCGCGCCGGCGCTTCGCTGGTGACGACGCTCTACAGCGACGATGAAGCGACGCTTATGCGCTACCATTTCGCGCCTGACCAGAGCTTTGACCAGGCGGCCAAGTGGTTGTACGACGGAATGGGCGCGGCATTCAAAAGCGGTGCGGCGCGGCTCGCAATCGCTGGTGGGAACCCGGCGCTGCTTTCCGATGAAGATGCTGCGAAGGTCGGACGCGCGAATCGCGCCGTCTCGCAGGCCTACCGGCCGGCGCTTGAGTTGATTACACGGCACGCGATCAACTGGACCATTGTGGCGAGCGCGACACCGGCGTGGGCAGCGGTCATGTTTCCCAAGGATGCGCCAGACGTGGCCCTGGCCAAGCTTTGGGACGCGATCTTCGAGACGACGCGCATCAATCGCGATGATCCCGTTGCCGCGTGGAAAGCGCACGATGCCGGCTTGCAAAAGCGCGCGGCGCGATTGAATGAAAAGCGCTATGCGGCGCTGCAATATCGCGGGCCCGGAACCGATTTTCGGCTGGGGCTTGCCGACGACCATCTTTGGCTCGGGGGCG
>PKXI01000299.1 GCA_003133425.1 Acidobacteriaceae bacterium | reverse complement strand
TGTTCATTGCCTGCGCCAATCTGGCCGGACTGCTGCTGGTGCGGGTAATTAGGCGCCGTCGCGAGATTTCCGTGCGTCTCGCCCTGGGCGCGAGTACGGAGGCCATTTAGCGCCAGACTCTGGTCGAGGCGCTTATGCTCAGCTTGGCTGGCGGACTGATGGGACTGGTTCTGGCGTCGGTGGGGCTTCAGGTGGGCGTGAGTTTTCTGCCGGAGACGTTGCCACGGATCAGCTCTATCGGTGTTGACTGGAAAGTAGCGGCTTTCGCCATCGTGTTGGCCGTGGTTACGGGATTCCTGTGCGGTCTGGTTCCAGCTCTCTCCGCTTCTCGTACCGNNCTGCGCTCGGCGCTGGTGGTTGTCGAGATCGCGGTGGCGTTAGTGCTGCTGGTTGGCTCCGGGTTGCTGTTGCGCAGCTTTGAAAAGATGCGTTCGGTTCCCCTTGGATTCCGCACCGACCACTTGTTAACCGCCGCATACGGTCTGCCCTGGAAGCAATACTCGACGCAGGCTTCCGTTGATCGATTCGATGGCACGCTGCTACGCAAATTGGAGCAGTTGCCGGGTGTCGAGTCGGTGGGAGTCACCCAAGCACTTCCCACCGCTGGAGCTGACGGCGTAAGCTTCTTTGTCCCAGAGGGCTATGTGCCGCCCCAGGGCTCCGAGATGAATGTTTCCTGGGGTTCCCACCAGGTGATGGGGCACTACTTCCATGCCGCGGGCATTCCCCTGCTGCGAGGCCGTGACTTTACCGAAGCCGACGATGCAGAAGCTCCGCTCGTGGTGGTGGTGAACCGCAGTTTGGCACAGTACTACTGGCCCGGCCAGGACCCCATCGGCAAGCGCCTGCGCTGGGGTATTCCTGCATCACCCACCCCCTGGATGACGGTCGTCGGTGAGGTCGGAGATATCAAACAGACTGCGGCTGACGCAGAAACGCAGGCGCAGATTTACCAACCTGCCAGTCAAAATGTAGCCTCCTACGGTCCGTTGGCGCGTCCCGAGATGATGAACGGCAACTTTGGCAGTATTGTGTTGCGCGCTATGCTGCCGCCGGAGCAGATGACGGACGCCCTGCGAGCTTCTGTCCGCTCCATAGATCCGCAGTTGCCTCTGATTCACATGGAAAGCATGGAACAAGTGGTAGCAGAAGGTCAGGCGTCGCGCCGCTTCAATGCCATTCTCATCTCCTGCTTTGCCGGAGCGGCCGGACTGCTGGCTCTCCTGGGCATCTACAGCGTCATTGCCTTTTCCGCCGCACTGCGCACGCAGGAGATGGCCATACGGCTGGTGCTCTCTTCCGGCGCAAGGCTGGGCTTGGCCGGATGCGGCATCGGGACCGCGGTGGCAGTGTTGGCCACGCGCCTGTTGCGCTCGCTGCTCTTCCAGGTTGATCCTCTGGACCCGTTTGTGCTGGGTCTGGCGGCTCTATCGATCTTTGTGTTGGCGCTTGCAGGATCGTTGATTCCGGCGCGCCGCGCCGCAGCCATTGAACCTATCCAGGCCCTCCGCGCCGAATGAGACCGCAGGAGCCGGTACCTTCCGCCCCAGTCTTCGGTTAACCTCTATCACTGTAGTTCACACGGGCCAATGCAGGCTTCGTCAAGAAAGGAAGAACCAGAAACCATGAAGAAACAGCCATTCGCACTTTCGCTCCTGCTACTGTGCTTTACCGCCTCGCAAGCGAATTCCCAAGATGTCAAGAGTGAAGCGTGCCACATTACGCTGCCGGGAATCACTTTTACTCGCTCAGTCAACGCAGCAGCCGCTCATGCCCAGATTGAGAATGGCAGGCTCACCCTTTCGAGTGAAGCCAGGCGGGACACGTTCCGCGACCCGGACGGCAAGTTCACCAGCAATACAGCGCCGCTTCTGCTCACCGAAGTCGACAACCGGAAGCCATTCACGCTGACGTCAAAGATCACACCGACGTTTCTGAAGACATATGACGCCGGGGCGTTGTTTATCTACGTGAAAGATGACCTTTGGTTTAAGTTGGCGATGGAAATGGATGAACACCATAAGCCAAGGATGGTTAGCGTTCGCACCATCGGGACCTCTGACGACAACGACCACGACGTCATCCCGGAGAAGAGCGTCTATATGAAGATCTCTTCGGACGCCAGAAACGTCGGGTTCTACTACTCGCTCGACGAAAAGAACTGGCAGTTGATTCGCCTCTTCAAGAATGACTACCCAGCATCGATCTGGGTAGGGATCAGCGCCCAGTCTCCCATCGGTGAAGGAACATCCGCGGTCTTCGATGACCTTTCGTTGACCCAGCGAAGCGTTTCGAACTTCAGATTAGGGAACTGAACTCATCGCGCCTCTGTCGTGGACGGTATGTCTGCGCCCGGCTCCGACGTGGAGCTGAACGTTGGCAGATTCGATTGATTGCCCTTTTCACATTTAGCTTAATGAACTGTGCCTCACACAACAGAAAGCGAGGTTTAGCCGAGGTTATGCAATTTGCAAAGTATTTCGGGGTACTTACTTGCGCGATTCTATGTTCTTTGGCGACAGAAGCCCAATCCAAGAACCTGCGTGAAATCGTTCCAGGGGTCTGGTTCCGCACTGGAGCGCCCCTTATTCTGGCGCATGGAGAAGACATTACAGAAAACACGATGATCGTAGAGATGAAGGACTATCTCGTGGTGATCGATTCCGGCACAAAGGACACTGCGCGCGATACTTTGGCGGATTGTAAAACCATTTCTTCAAAACCGGTGAGATACGTCTTCTTGACGCATCATCACTTTGACCATGTCAGCGGCAATGCGGTGTGGACCGAGGCGGGCGCTACCACAATGTCGTTTCCCGGAGTCCGGGAAGAGATGCTTCGCAGCAAGAGCGAATTCGAACTCCCGAAGAAGATTCTAGACGGCAACCTGTTTGTACTCGACGACGGTAATCGGCGTCTCGAATTTCATTCTTACGGATGGGCGCACACCCGCGGCGATGGCGTGGCATATCTGCCCAAAGAGAGGGTGTTGTTCGCAGGAGACATTGCGATCAACGCATCCTGCAATTCCTTTTTTGATGCCGACCTGAGAAACTGGCCCTCGGTGATCCGGAAGCTTGAAGCTTTGAATCCGCAATATGTTCTTCCGGGCCACGGAAAACCTGGATCTGCGGAGTTGCTACGCGGCCAGCGCGAGTATCTGGAGGCCATGATCTCGCAGGTGCAACAGGCGATCGCGAGAGGGGAA
>PKXI01000214.1 GCA_003133425.1 Acidobacteriaceae bacterium | reverse complement strand
CCTTGCTATTTGCACCAGAGCCCGATAAAGGATGCTAGCGCCAACAAGCGTAACGGCCAGCGCCTGACACGTATCAAGCGGTGTCGCTTGCGTCCAAGCAAAACTTGGCCAAGTTTATTTGAGCCGACTGACGGATACTGGACCCGTCTCTCGAATTTCCTTGAGTCGTTCACATAAATCAAGGCACGTCTTGCTATATTTACGTTCTACAGTCCACCTTCACGGCTCCGGAGTATCCCATGATTTCTAAGCTGAGCATTACGCCGTCTACGCCGATGGGCGCGAATCTCGTTCCCGGAGGGGGCGCCACATTTCGATTCTGGGCTCCACGGGCAAACGCCGTCTATCTTGAGGGGACTTTCGGAGGCACGCCACTCGCCGCACAGACTCCGGCCTCTCTACTCAGCAAGGACGCAAACGGATACTGGACCGGATTTGTGCCTGCTGCAGAAGAGGGCGACCTTTATCTTTTCTATGTGAACGGCATTGGCTCCAGCGGGTTGAAACGCGACCCATACGCGCGTGAGCTGGCCACCGACAAGCCATTTCCCAATGGCAGCTGCATCCTACGCGCCGGGAATTCCTATCCTTGGCACGACTCTGACTTCGTGACGCCCGACTTCACCAACATGATCGTCTATCAAGCGCACATCGGGACTTACGCCATCGTCCACACTGGTGTCACATCCACGTTTCTGGACATGATCGGCAAGATCCCTTATTTGGTAGCTCTGGGTGTAAATGTGCTTCAACCATTGCCGATCGACGAAGTCGAAACCGATCCTTCGATGGGCTATAACGGCGCAGACTACTTTTCGCCGGATTTCCCATACGTCATTACCGATCCTGCCGCTCTGTTGCAGTATGTTGCCACCATCAACAGCCTACTGGCTGCAAAGAGCCTTGCTCCCCTTGCGCTCGCAGACATCACACCTGGGCCAGCGCAACTTAAAGCGATGATCGATCTTTGCCACGTCTACGGTATCGCCGTGGTCTTTGACGTCGTGTACAACCACGCCGGTGGCTTTTCGGTAAACAATGCGCTCGATGATGCCTGCATTTATTATGGCGATCGCGTTCCTAACGTGTGCAATAACAACGATAGCCTCTACTTCACCGACCAGGACCGCGGTACGGGAGGATTGTCGTTTGCTCTCTGGAACGAATGCGTTTGCCGGTTTTTGATCGACAATGCTAGTTACTATATTAGGGAATTCCACGTTGACGGTTTTCGATACGATGAGATCAGTGACCTCATCTCGATGAACTGCGACCCTGGATGGAGCTTATGCCAGAACTTGACGAGCACCCTGCGATTCATCAAGCCCCGGCTGTTACAGAACGCCGAGTACTGGCCCAGTGAAGTCGGCAACTACCCGAAATCCACCACGCAGTTCCTTCTTTCCGCTGCCACAGCCGGTGGAGCGGGTTTTGACGTAGTGCAACACGACGGGCTTCGCAGCGCTGTCCGAGCCGCGATTCGGTCCGCTTCCGGCGGACAGCAAGCTCAGATCGACTTCGACGCTATTGCCTCGAATCTTTATCCTCAAGGTTTTGCCCACGGTTGGCAGACGGTTCCTTGCGTGGAGAATCACGACATCGTCAAGGTCGGAACAGACCAGCGCATCCCCTATCTCGCCGATTCCTCCAATCGCCGCTCGTGGTATGCTCGCAGCCGCTCGCGGGTCGCCCTGGGATTGCTGCTCACCGCGCCGGGAATTCCGCAGCTCTTCATGGGACAGGAGTTTCTGGAAGATAAACAGTGGAGCTGGGACGCAACCTCTTCCAATCTTCTCTGGTGGAGCGGGCTCACAACGGGAAGTGATATTGCGATGGTCGATCATTTACGTTTTACCCAAGACCTGATCCGCCTGCGATGGAACCAACCTGCCCTGCGGGGCGATAATGTCAATCCATTTCATGTTCACAACCTGAACCGTGTCATTGCGTATCAGCGATGGTTGGACGGAACCGGTCAGGATGTTGTAGTCGTAGCCACCCTGTCCGAAAGCACCTGGTACAACTATGCGGTAGGCTTCCCTTACCCGGGGAATTGGACCGAGATATTCAACAGCGATGTATATGACAACTGGGTCAACCCCATCGTTGCAGGGAATGGCGGAGGTATCAATGCTTCCGGACCACCGATGCATGGCTTCCAGGCTTCTGCCAGCATCGTGGTCCCGGCGAATGGGTTTGTAGTTTTCGCACGGAGATGATTTCAAAAGGCCTGGAATTCCATCGCCCTTAAGAAGGAACTCGGATTGTTGATGCGAACGTCCTTTATCGTTCACTACCACGGACAGCAAGCTTACAGCAGTTTTATAGGGCACTTGTCCGAGATGCCGACTATACATCCACGTGGTTGTTAACCTCTGCCGTGACAGTACAAAGGTGAGCAGTAACCTATTGAAACTACGCGTCACGGATGGCTTCTTTTGGCGCTCTGAGGTACCCACGGCAACCCTTATTGGACCCTTATCGGACCCCCGACCTCTGTCCTGCAGACCTCTGCCCAAAAAGGATTTTGCCTCAACGAGTGCATTGGCCTGATATCGCTCTTCGACCTTCGCACGATATGCATAGTAGGCTCAAGTAGAATCCTCCGGTTCAAAACTCTTCCGCGATTCCGGCATGACCCTGGTCGTCAAATACCGCGTTTGAGGTATTCACCAGGGTTGGCCCCGACAACTCGCTTGAACGCCTTACTGAAGGCAGCGCCGGACTCGTAACCGACCGACCGAGCGACGTCTATGAGCTTTTTGTCGCGCTGTTGTAGTAACTGCATCGCCTTCTGCATTCGCCACTCGGTTACATATTCCAGTGGTGTTTGTCCGAGTAGCTCTTTAAAACGTGCTGCGAATGCGGAGCGAGACATGCCCGCCGCTTCGGCCAGGGATTCGACCGTCCAGGGTGTATTCACTCTGTCGTGAATGGCACTCAGGGCAGTGCCCATTTGAGGATCGAAAA
>PKXI01000443.1 GCA_003133425.1 Acidobacteriaceae bacterium | reverse complement strand
CGTGAAGCCGATCTCATGGTGATTGCCGGCACCGTGTTCATCAAGATGGCGCCCGTTATTCAGCGCCTCTACGAGCAGATGATGGAGCCTCGCTGGGTGATCTCGATGGGCTCCTGCGCGAATTCCGGGGGAATGTACGACATCTACAGCGTGGTGCAGGGCGTGGACAAATTTCTGCCCGTGGATGTATACGTGCCGGGTTGCCCGCCGCGGCCGGATGCGTTTCTGGAAGGCCTGACTCTCTTGCAGACGGCTGTTGGCACCGAGCGGCGGCCGTTGAGTTGGGTGATTGGCCCGCAGGGTGTCGAACGCCCGGCCATGCCTTCCATGCGGGATCTCAAGCGCACTCTCCGGCAGCAAGCCACGGATCTGCGCACTCAGGATCGGGTGTGAGCATCACGGCAACCACCAATCCGATCGAGTCGTTGCAGGAGCAGTATGGCAGCGATGTGGCTCCACAGCTTACCTGCGACGGGATACCGACGTTTTGGGCTCCTCGCGAGCGTGTGCGAGAAGTCCTGGGATATCTCAAGGGTAAGATCGATCGACCGTACGCAATGCTCTACGACCTGACCGCGATCGACGACAGGGTGCGGGTGAACCGGCAGGGTTTGCCGCCCGCCGCGTTCACGGTCATCTATCACTTGTTCTCCTTCGAGCGCAATGAATACATCCGGATGAAAATCGCTCTTGACACTGGCGCCCTGTCGCTCGACAGCATCACGGGCCTTTGGCCGGCGGCGAATTGGTACGAACGCGAAGTATGGGATATGTTCGGAATATCTTTTGCCGGGCACCCCCACCTGCAACGCATACTGATGCCGAGAAGCTGGATAGGGCATCCGTTGCGAAAAGACCATCCCGCGCGCGCCACTGAGATGGGGCCCTTTCACCTTTCCGAAGAGAAGGAGGACAAGGAACAGGAGTTGCTGCGGTTCCGCCCCGAAGAGTGGGGCATGCAGCGCAGCCGTGACGGAAGCGACTTCATCTTTTTGAACCTCGGACCGCAGCATCCGGGTACGCACGGTGTCCTGCGGATTGTGGTTCAACTGGACGGCGAGGAGATCGTCGATGCGGTGCCCGAGATCGGATTCCATCACCGCGGCGCGGAGAAGATGGGTGAGCGCCAGTCATGGCATACCTATATTCCGTACACCGATCGCGTGGACTACCTGGGCGGCGTGATGAACAATCTGGCTTACCTTACGGCCGTGGAGAAATTGGCGGGGATCACGGTTCCGCCGCGAGCCCAGGTAATCCGCGTGATGCTATCCGAATTGTTTCGGATCATCAGTCATTTGGTCTGGTACGGCACGTTTGCGCAGGACTTGGGACAGCTTTCGCCGGTGTTCTACACGTTCAACGACCGGGAGCGCGCGTTTGGCATCATCGAAGCCATTTGCGGGGCGCGCATGCATCCAAACTGGTTTCGTATCGGCGGCGTGGCGGCGGACCTGCCGGAAGGTTGGGACGGCATGGTCCGCGATTTCATCCGCTACTTTCCGCCCCGTCTGGCTGAATATGACCGCGAGGTTCTGCGCAATCGCATCTTTCAGGCACGCACCAAAGGAATCGGCAGCTTCACCAAGGAAGAAGGCATCGAGTGGGGGGCTACCGGACCCAATCTGCGCGCATGCGGTTTCGAATGGGATTTCCGCAAGAAGCAGCCTTATTCGGGCTATGACCAGTTCGCCTTCGATATACCCACCGGCAGTCGCGGCGATTGCTACGACCGCGCGGTGGTCCGTGTAGAGGAGATGCGGCAGAGCCTGCGCATCATCGAACAGTGCGTGAACCGCATGCCGGATGGGCCGTATAAATCGGATCATCCGTTGGCGACTCCTCCCGTGAAGGATCGCACGATGCACGACATTGAAACCCTCATCACGCATTTTCTGAGCGTGGGCTGGGGGCCGGTGATACCGCCCGGCGAAGCGTTGGGTGCCATCGAGGCGACGAAGGGCAACAACGGTTATTACCTGGTGAGCGATGGCAGCACGGTCTCCTACCGCACACGCATTCGAACGCCTTCGTTTGCCCATATGCAGATGCTGCCGCAACTCTGCCGCGGCAGGATGATCCCCGACCTGTTGGCGGTTCTTGGAGCAATGGATTTCGTACTAGCGGACATCGATCGATGAGGAGCGATTATGTTGGCGCCTGAAGAGAGGGCTGAGATCGAGGCCGAGTTCCCGCACTATCCGAACAGGAAGGCCGTGAGCATCGATGCCATGAAGATCGTGCAGAAGCACCGCGGCTGGGTGTCGGATGAGGCGCTCCACGACATCGGCGAACTGCTCGGGATGTCGGACGCCGACCTGGATGGCATCGCCACATTCTACAACCTGATCTTCCGCCGGCCGGTGGGCCGCCACGTGATTTATCTGTGCGACAGCGTCAGTTGCTGGATCATGGGGGCCGACCAGCAGTGCCGTCATGCTTCCGAAACACTTGGTATCCAGCCGGGTGAAACCACTGCGGACGGACGTTTTACGCTGCTACCGATCGTCTGCCTGGGAGCTTGCGACCATGCGCCTGTCATGATGATCGACGACGACATGCACCTCGATCTGACCCCCGAAAAGATCGCCCGGATACTGGAGCGCTACAAGTAATGCCCACTGAGAGGCCGCTCACCGGAAATATGCGAGCCGATAAAGAGGCACTGGACCGTGATGCCTACGAGCGGGCCGGCGGCTACCGCGCGCTGCGCAAGGCATTGCAGAGCATGACTCCGGCAGCAGTCACTGAAGTGGTGAAGGATTCGAACCTGCGAGGCCGCGGGGGCGCAGGATTCCCCGCAGGACTGAAGTGGACCTTCGTCCCAAAGGCTGCGCCACACCCGCGATACCTGGTCGCTAACGCCGACGAGATGGAGCCCGGCACGTTCAAGGACCGGGTGCTCTTGGAAGGCGATCCGCACCAGTTGATCGAAGGCATGACTCTCGCGGGATATGCCACCGGTACCGACATCGCATACATTTTTCTGCGCGGCGAATACAAGCTCGCAGCGAAGCGGATCGCAAAGGCAATATCGGAGGCCTACGCGGCGGGGTATCTCGGGAAGAACATTCTCGGTTCCGGCTACAGTCTCGAGTTGTACTTGCACGTCAGCGCTGGGCGTTACATGTGCGGCGAAGAGACCGCGATGTTGAATGCTCTCGAAGGCAAGCGTGCCAACCCGCGCTCCAAGCCTCCGTTTCCCCCGGTTTCGGGACTCTTCGGGAAGCCGACTACGGTTAACAACGTTGAGACGCTATGCAACGTGCCGCACATCATCAACAACGGCGCCACGTGGTTCAAAGGCCTGAGCCGCAGCAAGGATGGTGGGACCAAACTCTACGGCGCTAGCGGCAAAGTCAAACGCCCTGGTATCTGGGAACTGCCCATGGGCACCACGATCCGGGAACTTCTGGAGGAGCACGCGGGAGGAATGCGCGATGGAGTTCATTTTCGGGGGTTGCTCCCCGGCGGAGCTTCCACGGATTTTCTCGTGGAACAGCATCTGGACGTCGCCATGGACTATACGGAAGTGCAAAAGGCGGGCAGCCGCATGGGTACTGGCACGATGATCGTGCTCGACGACCAGACCTGTCCCGTCGGCATGGTCTGGAATTTGGAACGCTTTTTCGCGCAGGAATCCTGCGGCTGGTGCACACCGTGCTGGAGCGGGCTGGGATGGGTGGAACGCATCCTGAGGGCGATGGAAGAAGGGCACGGCGAGCCCGGAGACCTGGACAAACTGGCGTTTCAAACGCGGTTCTGGACACCCGGTCACACCTTTTGCGCCCTTGCGCCTGGCGCCGCCGAACCGCTACAGAGCGCGTTGAAATACTTCCGCGCCGATTTCGAGCGGCACATCAGTGAGAAGCGCTGCCCGTGGAGATGACATGGCGACCGTGTACGTGGACAATCAACCGTACCAGATGAACCCAACGCAGAACCTGCTGCACGGCTGCCTGTCATTGGGCATGAACCTGCCGTATTTCTGCTGGCACCCCGCGATGGGTTCGGTGGGTGCCTGCCGCCAATGCGCGGTCAAGCAGTTCAAAGATGCGAGCGATACGCGCGGCAAGATCGTGATGGCCTGTATGACGCCCGCCGTCGAAGGCACCCGCATCTCGATTGAGGACGCGGAGGCGGCCGAATTCCGGGCGTCCATTATTGAAGGCCTGATGCTGAACCACCCCCACGATTGCCCGGTGTGCGATGAAGGCGGCGAGTGCCACTT
>PKXI01000388.1:5660-10637 GCA_003133425.1 Acidobacteriaceae bacterium | reverse complement strand
CTAAGGCCGCCTTTTCAGCAAGGGGCTGGATGTAGTTCGCTAGCATGGAGTCGGGCCACATGGGACGCTGCGCATGGGTCGCAGGGCTGGCGAACACCCAATCTTCCGGCGCCGTGTATGGAGTCAACTTCTTCCAAGCCACCAAGGAATCCCTCGCCGCTTCCGGAAGGCTAATTTCGGTACGCGACGCCTCCGTCTTCAGTTTCGAGATACCCCCGGAGACGAAGCCCTGACAGAATGTGACCACGCAGCGATCGAGGTCGAGGTCCTGCCATTTCAAGCCGAACCCCTCGCTGCGCCGTGTGCCCAGCCATCCTGCAATCTCGACAGCGAGGCTCTCGCGGGGTTCGAAGAGCTTCAACAGCGCCAGAAACTCCTCCGGCGTCAAAGAACGCGGCTTCTCTTTCCTACGTGTTGAGCCTTCGGGCAGGTCGACGAAGTCCATCGGGTTACTGGCAAGATAGCCCCATTTCACAGCGCGCCTGAAGATCAAGCCCATCAGTGAACCGATGCTGCGGACTGTCTTCGGTGCCAGCTTTCCTGGCTCGCACAAGTCTGCCAGCCATGTCTCCATGGCTGACCTCAGCGGAGGCTTCGTGAACTCGACGATCAGATACTTCTCCCAGCGTGGTCCAATCCAACAGCGGATGTATGATCGGTAGGATTTCGCAGTTTGAACACTGATCTTTCCATCGTCGACGGCGCCCAGCGGCAGTTCCACGTGCGGAGTCAGAAATTCTCGCTCATACCGGTCGAGCACTGCCGACATAGTGACATCCCGCACGGCATCGCTTTCGCTGTTTGCAGTGAGGCGATAACCATCTGCAGCTTGCTTGACCGCCTGCATGGTCCGCAGTTCTTTTACGGTTCCGAGTCGGACCCGGCGCCGCTTACCGTTCATCCGCTCTACCCAGCGGTACGTCCAAATATCGGGACCATTCTTTCTGCTCATGCGCTCCAGAGTCCCATTCTGATAGCGCAGACGGCGATCCTGCGTCGCCGTCATGCCTGCACCGGATGAGCCGAGTGGATGGCGGTATCGATCATGCCGTTGATGTCCTGGAGACGGAAAAACCACGACTTCCCAAACTTGGAACCAGGAAGTTTTCCGCAACGTGCCTGGCGCTTGACGGTTTCTGGATCGCAGCGAAAGTAGGCGGCCAATTCACTGACGTCAAAAAGCCTTGGGTCTATAGCCAAATGTTCATTCTGTTTCATGCTTTCCTCTTCATACTTCTTGGCTGGCCGCATTCTCGTTGGCCAGCAAACATGGTGGCCGCGATTCCTTCAGCGGAATAACGCGCTGAATTCGCTCGGTCGGTCGAACAACCAACAAGTGTTAGCGAGTTTGCGTATCTAAGGGTGGGGCTAGTTCTGGCTGGCGGCGCGCTGGTCGAGCCAAGCTTCCATCGCGCAAGAACCGCTCGATTCATTGAAGCGGGCGCCATAGATCTGGATGGTCGTCTGTACGTTCTTGTGCCAAAGGATCTTCGAGAGGGTCAGATACCCAAACCCTTCCGCCAACGAGTGGAACCTCAATATACAGAGACAACTGACTTCTCGGGACGTTCTTTCGGTAGCCTATATTGGGCAAACCGGCGGTCACATCCTCTTGACCTACAATATGAACGAAGCGACTCCCGGCGCCGGAGCGGTGGCGTCGCGCAGGCCCTATCCGAACTTGGCAGATGGAACTTATAGCTGCATGTGCGGCAACTCTGTGTTCCATTCTCTGCAAGTGACCTACATGAATCACCTTTCCAGAGGCCTGGATTTTCAGGGAGCATGGACATGGAGCCACAGCATCGACGATTCAAGCGGCGAGGGAAATACGGTTTCTCCTCAGAACATCGAGAATTTTGCCCTTTTTAGGGGCAATTCCGATTTCGATGGCCGCCAAAGCGCTGTATTGAGCTGGTCTTACGTGCTGCCGTTTGGCCGGAATAAGCAGTTCGCCAGCAATGCACACGGCGTTGAGCAGATGGTTGTTGGGGGATGGAAGCTGAACAGCATCGATACATTTCGGAGCGGTTCCCCGTTCACCCCTGTCATGTCAACCAGCTTGCTGAACGCGGGCACTGGCGTGCAGTGGCCAAACCGCATTGGTTCCGGAAAGGTGTCGAGCCCAACGGCCAAACAATGGTTCAATATTGCCGATTTTGTTTCACCCGGACAATACATATTTGGAAATTCCGGACGCAATATTCTTGTTGGGCCCGGAACAAAGCAAGTCGATGCGTCCCTCTTTAAGGATTTCCCGCTCTCGTCGGCTGAAAATCGCAGCCTTCAATTCCGCGCCGAAATCTTCAACCTGCTCAACACGCCCCAGTTCAATAACCCCAATGCGCCGGTCGGGAACGCAGCTGCCGGGACGATCACATCCGCAGGCCAGCCGGCACTTTTCCAGCGGACGTCCCGTGAGATACAACTCGCGTTGAAGCTGTATTGGTAAGCGCGGCGTCTGTTCACGAGCAGATCGGCTGAAATCTGTTATTTTCCACATTCTGGCTGCGGGATTCAATGAACCGAACCCCGCAGCCAGCACTCGACAAAATGAGGATCTCAAAAATGAATTCGTTTCTTGATCGTCGAACATTCATGCGGCTTTTTTCCGCATGCGCGGTCCTTCTAAGTCAGAAGCTGCACCCGCAGACAAAGTCGACAGTGCTTCCATTGATCGACAAGAGCATAGTGAAGAACCGGAAGAACTTCGTCGGCATCCAGATCAGGGCCTACGCGTGGCACGATGAGGGGATCGACCGCCTGCTTGATCTGGTTCAAGAAAAGGGTGACGTCAACACCATGCTTGCGTATACATTCAGCTACAGCCGTGAAGACGCGCGCATGAAAAAGAGTAACCCTATTCCGTTGCCTGACCATGGGAGCTACGGTGATCCCAACGAGAAGTTTGTAGGCGGCGCCTTTTACGACTACGACCCGAAGTTTTTTCAGAACACGGTTCTGAAGGATTTCCGGTCACCGGACTTTGGCGGCAAGGTCAACGTGATCTCCGATGTCGCCGCGAAGGTCAAAGCGCGCGGGATGGACTATTTCGCTTGGGACTTCAATAACGCAGACCCGATGATGATGCGCGCTATTCCCAACGCAGAAGAAGTGTCCGAGATCGACGTGTACGGGCGCCGGACAGCATGTCCTTGCTGGAACAATCCCGATTACCGTGCGTTCTTGATCGGCAAGGTCGAGACTTACCTGATTCAGTACGCCAACGAAGTCGACGGAATCATGTGGGGCTGCGAGCGGATGGGGCCGCTTGAGAACATGATCGGCGGCGGATGGGAGACCAAAGGAATCTCCTGCTTCTGCCCCTACTGCAGGCAAAAGGCCAGAGAGCGGGGGATCTCCGTCGAGCGCGCACAGGCGGGTTATCAGCGGCTCGATCAGTTGTTCAGCGCCGCAGCGAAGGATCAGCGGCCCAGCGATGGTTACTTTGTTTCGTTCTGGAGACTGCTGCTTGAATATCCGGAGATTCTTGCTTGGAACATGCTCTGGTACGACAGCTACCACGAGGTCCGCTCAGAGTTGTACAGCACAGCTAAAACGCTCGCTCCGGCAAAACCATTCGGCTTCCACATCATGCACGCCACATCTCTCAACCCGTTCTACCGGGCTACCGAGGATTGGTCGAAGACCAAAATCTACGCTGACTTTGTTAAACTAGCCAACTACAACAACGCGGCAGGGCCCCGCATGCAGCGCACTCTTGACAGCATGAGCGGAACAATATTCCACGACGCAGCACCGGAAGACATCCTGCCTCTCTACTACAAAATCATGAACTACCACGAAGCTCCTTACGATCAACTCCACATTGCCGGCCTTTCGCCGGATTATGTGGCGGAAGAAACAAAGCGCGCGATTGCCGGTGTTCAGGGCCAGACGAAGATTTATCCTGCCATCGATATCGACGTGCCGACCAAGTTGACTGACCATCGGACGAAGCCAGAAGATGTTCGTCAAGCCGTAAGGGCAGCCATGGGCGCGGGCGCGGACGGTGTTGTACTATCGCGCGAGTACGTGGAAATGTGGATCGCAAATATTGCGGCCGCCGGCGATACACTGCGCGAGATTTTTGCGAATTCGACAACTTGACCTGCCGGAAAATTGTGTGGCGCTATGCGAAGTACATGTGCTACGCCTAATCGCCTCAGCGATGGCATTCCGCGACAGCCTCCCTTTTTCGTTGAGCTTTCTTGCTATCGCATCACGGATACGAGTTTCAACGATCATCTCTGTCAGGGGTAGCGAATCCAGATTGCCGAGATCGGCGGCGGGGTCTGCCTGGACATAGGTATTGAGCAGATGCCGCATATCCGCTTCATACGGCTTGATGTCGAACTCCTCACTTGAGTGCTTCTTGATCGCCGAGCGGATTTCGCTGTAGAACTCAACTTCCTTCTGCAGCTTTGCAGCATCTGCATCCGAATAGCCCGCTTCGTCCAAGTGCTGCGCAATATCGGCAAAGGCGCGCACGAGCGTGGCCACGGCCTTGTAAAACGAAATTCGTAGTTGCTCAGTCTCCCTCAAAGCATCTGGATTGGCAGCGTCACCGCAGAAGTAATGCAGATACTGTTTCACCTCACGAGGCGGTGCAACCGGCTCGCAATGATAGCGGAGCGCCTCAAGCGCCTCGTTCAGCACTTTCTGCCTTCCTCCAGCCAGTTCTTGATCTTGACATTGTTATCGCCGTCGTTGCCCTCATCCGTAACAGAGAAAAAGATGTTTGCATCCCTTCGCCTTCCTGCCTTCCCGAACTGCGCCGTGGAGCCTTCGGCCGCCTGTTAGGCCATAACATCCGTTCAGTCCGCGAGGGGAAGGGCCTTTCCATCGAGCAAGGCGCCTGCCTGTCCGGCATGGAGGTTTCCGAATGGACGGCTTTCGAGGAGGGCTATGTTCCGCAGGACATCAACCGGCTGCGGGCCATGGCCGGCGCTATCGAGATCCGCTTCGACCAGATCG
>PKXI01000388.1:0-5605 GCA_003133425.1 Acidobacteriaceae bacterium | reverse complement strand
CATCGAAAGCTACGTTGCCAAGCACGGATACACCACACCACAGAAGAAGGGGCGGCGCGTATGAAGCGCGCCCGGCTCGAAGGCCAGCACATCGGCCGTCAACCATTATAACTGGACCATGAAGCTATCCAGCGTGACCGCTGCCAGGGCCAGAGTATCCGTCAGATCGCCAGGGGCCATCGCATCTCGACAGCAACCGTTCAACGTGTGCTGCGGAAGCAATCGGGCCAAGCACAAGTACTGTACATAATGGATAAATCGGCATGAACCAGGCCTTTTCTGCCTGTAACAAAAGGGGTCTGAAAACCCACCCGCTAACCTCAACAAAAAAATCGGCCGGATCTCAACGATCCGGCCGTGTCAAAAGGTGTGGGTTTGATCACAAAGCAGAATGCAAATTGCCCCTCGGTATCGTCCAATCCCCATAAGCAATGTAGAGATTCAATGTTGGTCCACGGTCACTTAGGGGAACACCGAACTATTGAAATCTCATTGACCGAGCACTACTGCTCGGTGTCTAATTCACCGGCTCGTAAGGCCGCCGAGCCTTTTGCTTGAGATCGCCAATTCTTCGCCCACTGCCTGTATATCGCGCTGTGGCCAGTTTTGGACGTCCCAGCGCATAAAGGATGGTCTGGCCATTTTTATGGTAGGACCATAAAAATAATTGCTTGTCTCCTCGAAATTCTAGAGGTCGGTGCATGTCTATCATTTTACGAGAATTACTCGATCTATTTCCGGCGCATATCCGTGGCAAAATGTGTGATGAATTGATTCATTTTCATCACGCGCTTGACAAGCGTCATCCTATCGGTATTAAATTTCGCTTCATTGGATACCAGCCATCAGAAAAAGTGAGATGTGAAGAAAGCGATTTATATCTCGCTATTCGCTTACCAATACCTATGCCCACGACCATGAATTCCCAACGATCGGAGACGGGGACTTATGGAAGTCCCGGCTAAAAACACGAAGACTGCTGTCAGGTGCCTCGAGCGTACAGTCCAATCTTGCCGAACATTGGTGAGGACGATTTCGACGGGGCGCGTGCTTCCGCCTACGCTGCAGGATGCAAAGAAAGCTTTGGGCGAATGCGGATTGCTGGTGTATCTCCGTCGGTATGCAGGACCGACGTTGGGCGTCACAATCCATCAACCTTCTGAATTCCTATACTTTTTCACGGACGGTGACAATGTTTAATCGACGCTCCTTTTTGAAGACCGGGCTGGCTGCACTTCCATTGACCTCGCTCGCTGAACTCTCAATGCCGGCACTGGCCGAACCCGGACACATCTCGCCTGATTCAGCGTCACCGTCTAGCGTTCTCGCGCCGGATACGTCGAAGCCCTGGCAGCAGACAATTCATCGCGTCGGTCAACTGAACATGACCGAGCATGACCCAGTGGAAATGAACGTGGAAGAGTGGGCCGAATATTGGAAAAGTGTCAAGGCCGACGTCATCTTTATCAGCGTGACGGGCATTATCGCCTACTATCCGACGAAAGTACCATTCTTCAGGCGTGGCAAGTTCCTCGGTGACCGTGACTTTTTTGGGGAATGTTGCGACGCGGCCAAGAAGCGCGGAATGCGTGTTGTCGGGCGTATGAGCCCCGACCTGAACTGGGATGAGGCGCTCAATGCGCATCCTGAGTGGGCAATGCGCGACGCGCAGGGAAATGCTCTGCGTAGCATTGAAGATCCGCGGCTGTTTCGTACCTGCATGTTCTCTACTTACATGACGGACTACATTCCCGCGGTTATGCGCGAAGTGAACTCGCGTTACGATGTGGACGCACTCTACACAAACGGTTGGCCGCCTGGCGGCATCATGCCGGTCTGTCACTGCCAACAGTGCAGTAAGCTTCCTCCATCTGATACCCCAGCCTATTGGGAGAAGTTCAACGAACGGGTCCTTTTCCTTTGGAAGATGTTCGACGACATTGCGAAAGAGAAGAGGGCAGCCAATTTCTATTTTGCCAACCTGGGCGCGGCAGCTCACGGCGCTGCCAACCTTGCGAAACTGGGAAAGATCTGTGCCTGGTTCCACGCCGATAACCAGGGCCGCGGAGAAACCGACCCAATTTGGGGGTGCAGCATACAGGGCAGGGTGTGCAACGCCGTTCAGGATGGCAAGGTCGCTGTGAATTGCACGGCAGCCTACGCCACCGGAGGAGTGCGCTGGCGCAACTCAGCCAAGTCTCCGGCTGAACTGGCCATGTGGTTCAATGAATCGCTGGCCAGCGGGATGGTGCCCGACAATCACTTTGTTGGCGCCGAAAAGGGACTGGGAGAAGACCGGCGCATCCCCAAGCTTGCGCGCACTTACTTCCCATGGACTGCACCGCACGACCGGCACTTCACCAACAAGCGCACACTCGCAAACATCGGTGTCGTCATGGGGCAGCGGACGCAATTGTTCTATCGTGCACCTGGCCGCCAGCAGATGCGCGATAACCTGAATGGCATCTACTACGCGATGCTCGAGGGCCGCTTCGCGTTTGATCTCGTCCACGAAGACCGGCTTGAGCTGGAACGGCTGCGCAAATATCGCGCGCTTATCCTGCCCAATACGGCCCTGCTCAGCGACGAACAGTGCAGCCAAATTCGGGAGTATGTAAAGTCGGGTGGATCATTGTTGGCTACTTTCGAAACCAGCATGTTCGACGAGAACAACGTGCGCCGCAACGACTTTGGCCTTGCCGATGTTCTCGGTATTCACCGGACCGGAGAAGTGATCGGCACCAACGGAAATCCCTACTATGGCAGGATCGAGAGGAAGCATCCGATTCTTGATGGATTTGAAGATACCAACTGGCTGCCCGGAGCGGAGAATCGGGTTCCTGTTGCTCCCGTTGCAGATCCGGTCCTTACGGTAGTTCCAGGCTTTGTCGCTTATCCGCCTGAGCTTGCCTATCCGCCCGTATCCCACACAACTGAACCGGCCGTAGTGTTGCGCGAGCAGGGAAGCAGTCGTTTGGCTTATTTCCCCGGCGACATTGACCAGACCATGTGGCGCTCCGGCAATACTGATCTGAGCGAGTTGCTGCAGAACACAATCCGCTGGGTTGCCGGTAACGAGGCTCCGTTTACTGTTACTGGCGATGGACTCGTGGAGACAATCGGTTGGGAGACTGAGGCGGGCTTCGCTGTGCACGTGCTCAATTACACCAACCCGAATACGCATCGAGGATGGCTGAGGAAGACCTATCCAATCGGCGAACAGAAAGTCCGGTTGCAACTGCCGGATGGAGCCAAGGTGAGCCGGGTCGAGTTGCTTCGCGCCGGCAAGGATCTCGCTTTCCGCACCGCCAGTCAAAGCATCGAATTTGTCATTCCGCGGATCGACGATTATGAAGTTGCCGCGATCTATTCCAGCTAACAATGCGCCCGATGCAAGACCGAATCGTCGATTCGAGATTATATCGGGCGATCACGTGAAGATAAAGGGGGCTTGGCGAGCATCGCCCTGCCGACCGTTCACGGCTTCAACGTGCACCTCGATCAGGCTACGATCGAGTCGCACGCGGTTCGCAAAACGGAGTGAGTCGTAGCAAGATACCAAGCATATTTCCGACTCCTCACAACAATCAATGACCATCCCTTGGGAGGGGAAACAGTGATGTCAAAGCTAAGCCGATTCTGCTTTCTTCTAGTTCTGTTCTTTCTGGCCTCCATCGGCGCCTTCGCGCAGTTTGAAGCTGGATCTGTCTCGGGTGTGGTGAAGGATCAAAACGGGGCAATCATTCCCAACGCGACCGTCGAGGCCACCAGTCTCAACACGAATGTTACCCGCAACACGATTTCCAACTCCAGTGGCGAGTGGAATTTCGTTGCCTTGCAGCCGGGCCGCTATTCGGTCAGCATAAAGAGGAGCGGCTTCAACAATGAAGTGCGAACCTTCGATCTCGCTGTTGGCCAGAAGCTTGACCTGGACATCGCGTTGTCCGTCGGCACGACCGTCGAAACAGTCATGGTCAACGCCGCCGGTGAGATGCTCGAGACGACCTCCTCGGATCTGGGCAATGTCCGGAACTCCCAGCAGGTGGTCGATCTCCCTCTCAACAGCCGCAACTTTACTCAGTTGGTGCAACTCGCGCCCGGTGTCTACAATCACGGCAATGGAACCAACTCAACGAACGGAGGCTATACCGCAGGCCGAGGCACCAACGGCTCCAACATCAATGGAAACCCCTCCGATCTAGGCGTCTATCTGTTCGACGGAATATGGAGCAACGATGTCGATACGAACGTGCTCATCTTCTTTCCTCCAGTCGATGCGATTCAGGAGTTCAACGTTCAGACCAGTGCCGCTACGGCCGCTTATGGTGGCGGACCCACTACGATCAACGCAACATTCCGTTCCGGAACCAACAATCTTCATGGGACCTTGTACGAATTCGTTCGGAATTCAGCCTTCGATGCCAAGAATTATTTCGACTCCGCCACAAAGCCGATTCCGCCTTTTCACCTGAATCAGTTTGGCGCTAATCTGTCCGGACCCATCGTCATTCCTCATGTTTTCAATGGAAAAGACAAGCTATTCTTCTTTATCGACTATGAAGGAAAGCGTCAGGCACAGAGTCAGACGTACGTGAGCACGGTTCCAATCCCCGCCTTTAAAACAGGCGACTTTTCTGCGCTGTCCAAAACCTTGACAATTCCGGGAACCACAACGCCTCTGCCCAAAAACCAGGTGCAGTCAATCGATCCCACGGCCGCAACACTAGTGGCTCTCTTCCCGAATCCCAACTACGGCGCCGCGAATGCCCAGGCCAGCAACTTTCTTTACAATGGCCCGCTGACCAACGACATCGATCAAGGGGACGTTCGCGTTGACTTCCATACATCCACCACCTCTATCTTCGGTCGTTTCAGCCTTGAGGATCCCACGACATTCAATCCCGGTAATCTCCCACCCCCTGCGATAGGCGGTGGCCCTGGCTATCCAGGCACCACCCTTGCCCCAGGCAAGCAGGTTGTTCTCGGCTACGGCCGCTCCCTTGGGCCGACCAAGTATTACGAAGCCCGACTGGGATTCTCGCGTTTAACTGAACACATCATCGACCAAGGGACTCAGATTGGAAACAACGTTGCACAGCAATACGGCATTCCCAACGCAAACGCGGGCGGCGCGCAGGGATTCACAAACATTGTGATCTCCGGCAACGCCTCCTTGGGTGATAACTCCGGTAGCCTGCAGAAAGCCAACAATCTCTGGGAGTTCGATCAGGCATTCTCGCTCACCCGCGGAAAGCATGACTTCAAAATCGGCGGAACCTGGAGCAGCGCCAGATTTGCGTTCTTTTCACCATTGCATCCCAACGGAACCATGAACTTCTCCGGGGCGTACACAGGCTACGGACTTGCGGACTTCCTTTATGGCCGCCCGATCAGCTCTTCGCTGGACGTCTCCCAATTCTTCAGCATGCATCGATTCCGGCCCAGCGTTTACGCGCAGGATAGCTATCGCGTCACCCCTAAACTCACTTTAAACTTCGGACTGCGTGACGATTTCTACACGCCATGGAAGGAGCGGTCCAACCGCCTGGCTGGTTGGGATCCTGCCAATGGCGGCAGCCTGGTAAGCGCAGCGAAGCTAGCTATT
>PKXI01000076.1 GCA_003133425.1 Acidobacteriaceae bacterium | reverse complement strand
CCCCGTTTTTTTAGAGATTCCTATTGATAGGTCGTTATCATTTCCAGTTCTTCTTGGCGTTTGTCAGGGCGGATGGATTGAGACTCTGCGAACTAATGTTTACCGATCGACGCCGGCTATTCCGATATGATTCTCTGCGTCACGTCGACATGCAGCTCAAGATTGAAGTATTCCGATCTTCCACCACGGAGAAATGGAGCTTCGTCCGGGCGTCGAATGCGAGTCAGATCACCGGGATGATTAATCGTCCTTCCATTGCAGACGACGACTCGCTCTACGACCACTCAGGCGGACTTCCAGTAAACCGCAAATCGCTCCCAGCTTTGATACAACGGCTTCAGGGTTACGGTCTCTCCGGCAGTGTCGAGCGAGAACGTAAGCGGCGCCGCCGCCGGCTTGATCTTTGCGAGCAGAACTGCATTGTCGCCTTCGATGAGGGGCACCTTCACCGGGCTCTGAGCGACTTCCGGCCCCTGGTTCTTGTGAAGAAGATCGTCACTGAGTCCGGTTGCCGGAAACTGTCCC
Organism: Acidobacteriaceae bacterium; assembly: GCA_003133425.1. Next base: position 15,103 of record PKXI01000076.1, on the reverse strand, counting down.
GCAAGAACGAGAGGCCCATAGGTAAAGGCTTTCCAGGAGGGATTATCCGGTATCGGCTCAACCCTCACTTGCATGGGCAACTGCAGCTCCACGCGGTCGCCGCGCTTCCAAACACGTTTGACGCTGAAGTAGCTACCCGGGGCGGCGACTCCTTCAACGGGCTTGCCATTGATGGAGACAGCGACATCGTGGGTGGTCCAGGAAGGAATCCTCAAATTGAGGAACCATGGTTCTGAAATCGACTCGTCCACGACGATACTCGTGCGCGGCTCGAGAGGAAATTGAGTGGTCTGCCTGAGGCGGACGCCGCGCTGCTTCCAGTGAAGGTCGGAGGCTACATAGAGATTTACGTAGACGCCGCGGTCGTCGTGAAAGTAGATGGTGTCGTTCAATTTGGAAAACTCTTCGAGGGCGGTTCCATTGCAGCACCAGAAGCTGTGGTCTTCAGTTGCGATCGTTTTCCAGGCGCCAGGCGTCATGGAGAGGAAGTACGACGTCAATCCGGTTTCGGGTTGGATGGTTCCAAGGCGATGGTTGAACAGATTCCGCTCGTAATAGTCAATGTACTTCGGCTGCGCGGTCCACGCGTAGAGATGACGGCTGAGCTTCATCATGTTGTGGGCGCAGCAGCATTCCTGATGGTGGCTAGAATCCTCCAATTCCACTCCGAGGCGGTTGGGTTCAGTCTCCCAGTGTTCTTTATTGCTGGAACCTCCAGTTGCGTAGGTTCGCGATTCGACCACCGTTTCCCAGAAAAACTCGGCAACGTTGCGATAGCGGGGATCCTGGGATAGCTCATAGCGCCTGGCCGCGCCGATTGCCTCCGGCATGTGCGTATTTGCGTGCAGCCCGCGCAGCTCATCCCTCCTGACGGCAAGCGGATTGAAGAACTTTATTTTTGTAAATCGGTCGCCTACCACGGCCCATCGATCATCCCCGGTGACGCCGGCGAGGTTATAGAGGACTTCGTTCATACCGCCGAATTCATTGTCGAGAATCTCCTGCATGTGTTCCGGCGTCTTCGATGCCGTCCAGGCATCGACCCACCTGGCTACTCCCAGCAAGACTTCGAGGGATTCGGCGTTGTTCGCCTGGGTGTGCATATCGAGCAACCCAGCCATGATTTTGTGAAGGGTGTAGAAAGGCGCCCATACTCTCTTCAGCGCATCCAGGCGATCGAACAATTCGGCCGGAAACGCGCAGAGATAGCCGGACGATCCAAGGCTCTTTTGGCAAACTGCGAGAGCGCTGACGATCTGATCACCCTTTGTCTTGATCTCTTGATCGCCGGTCGCCGCATACATTAGACCGCATGCCGACAGATAATGCCCGACAAAATGCCCCCGGAGTTCCACATTGGGCGCCTCCCATCCGCCGAACGGTTGTGCCGATGAGGACAGCCCGGCATTCAGTCGAAAAGTGTGAAGGAGCCGGTCTACTGAGAGGCGCATCATGTAGTTGCGATTCCACTCCACGGATTGTTTCAACGGGCCATCTTGGAGGCGTACTTCTCCCAAGGCAAACGGAGCGACCGGCATGGCAAGCAGGTTGCGATGAAAAGCATCCGTGAGGCCGAAGGGAGGCGCAGTTGTGTCGGCGATCCACCTTGGAGGCGGCGGCGGTCCGTCCGCCGCCGCCGGCTTGACGGAGGCCCCAACTCCGAAGGCTGCGGCGAGCGGTGTGGCGACGAGCCCAAGAGAAAACCAGCGGCGGGAAAACTCATTAGTCGGGAAATGCATATTCATGCTCCTTCGCAGCATTCTTCTTAATCAGAAACATTCAAATTTCAAGGGCCCCAATTCAAGAGGCCAGATGTACCACGATCTCCTTGCCTTCATAGGTGATCTCCTTGTCGGCTTTGCCGGTTATGTCCCAACCAACGCCGTGACCGTTTCCAACCACGACAATGCGGAATGTGCGTTTTTCGCCCATCCCCGGGAAGGAGCCCTAGCATTCGCCAATGGTTAGAGCACCGGCACTTTCGTTCCAGCGAATGGGGATGACCGAATGCTGGCCCTTCTCGTAATCGTAGCTGTCCCCGGCATCCTCATAGAGATCAAAGTTGCCGTCGGCTCCGCTATAGATGCGAAGTTCAATGGGACCACCGGGATCTTGCGCGGCGTATTCGATCTCAGGGCCCATGGGCAGAACGGATCCGGCGCGCACGTAGAGCGGCATGCGGTCGAACGGCGCATCAGCCTCAATTTCCTTTCCGCCCGATGTTTGCTCACCAGTCCAGAAGTCGTACCACGCAGGCGAGGGGGGCAGGTAGACGGTGCGCTTGGTGGCATTCTCCTTGAGCACGGGATTGACCAGGATGGCGGGACCGAACATGAACTCGTCGCCGACGTTCCATGTTTTCTCATCGGTACGCCAATCCATCACTAATGGACGCTGGATGGTATAATCGGCGCTCGATACCTTCCACGCAAGCGAATAAATGTAGGGCATGAGGCGGTAGCGGAGCTTGTCATAACGGATGAGTGTGGGCTCGACCTTGTCATAGGTCCACATCTCGTTGTGGTTCCGATGCCCGTGGGTGCGGAAGACCGGGCAGAATGTTCCGAACTCAAACCAGCGCGCGTAGAGTTCCTGATAACCAGGCTGGTCCGTAGCGCCCGGATAGGGAGGCCAGTAGCCGCCGATATCGGTGGTCCAGTAGGGATAGCCGCTCAACGCGAAGTTCAACCCTGCGGCCACCTGATGCGAGAGCGCCCAATAGTTGCTGAACACGTCGACCGACCACACGGTGGCGCCGACGCGCTGCTGGCCGAGAAACGCCGAGCGCGTAAGCAAAAAGACGCGCTTGCGGTCGGTTTCGGCCTTCCACTGATTCTGGACGCCGAGCGTATGCAAAAGCGGGAAATCGTTGGTGTACTCCGCCCCGTTGCCAATGGCGAGCTTTTTGTTGCGCAGGATGGCGTCGCCCATATGCGGCCAGAACTCCTCAGGCTCAGCGCTGTCGAGCCAGAAGGAATCCCATCCCTGCGCAAGCAGCTTGCCGGGCAGCCGGTTCCAATAAATATCGCGACCTTCGGCGTTGCTCGGGTCGTATACATGCGCTCTGGGAATCAGGAGGTTCTGCGCGTCGAGCATCTTATATGTCTCGGATTCCGGATCGAGCAGGCCCCAGACGGAGATCATTGTATGCACATTCTGTTTGTGCAAAGCATCGAGATCCTTGGCCACGTCATGGTAGTTGGAGTTGAACTCGGGATCGCCATCGGTCTTCCACCAGAACGAGTCCTGCACCATAGTGTCGAGCGGAATGTGCTCCTGGCGATAGCGTTGCGCGATAGCGGAAATCTCGTCGAGCGAAACATAGCGGTCTTTGGATTGAAAGAAACCGTAGGACCACTTCGGGAGCATGGGCGCATGGCCGGTGAGGTTGCGGTACTCGCGGATGATGGAGTCCGGCTCTGGGTCATGAAGAAAGTAGAAGTCGATCGACTTGCTGGCGATGGAACTGAGCGTGAGTTCCAACGGAAAACGATTGTCGAAGTAGGTGAGAGCGGCCGTATTCCACATAATCGCGTACCCTTTGCTCGAAACCAGCAGAGCGATGGCCAGGTCTGTGTTGTTCTGGCCCAATTCGACGGTTGCACCGCGGCAGTTGAACATGCCGTTCTGGTGCTGTCCGAGGCCATAGAGAGCTTCAGTCGGTATGGGAGAGAAGCGATCGGCGACCTGATACGTGCTCTCGCCATTCTTTTGGACCGGCTCGTAGGTGCGGGGCACGCTGTCCCGCTCGCGCAGCAGAGCCTCTCCACTCACGGTGCGAAAGGAGAGATTGCCGCGCTCAAGACTGAAGGAGATTTCGATCTTGTCCGTTTTAACAGTCGCGGCCGTGGCATCCTGCGTGAATTGAAACGAAACTCCCGAGCAGGATTGACTTGTATCGAGCATCCACGGCTGCGGCTCGGTTTGCGCTGTTGTATTGGGCCGGGCCAACACATGGACGACCGAAGCGTCACATACGGTGACGTCGAGCATCTCGGATCCCACCGTGGTGCGCATTCCCCGCTGCGACTGCTGAGCGGTCGTGGGGTCCAGGCCGGGACGTTTCTGGCAGGGCATTTGTGACACACTGCTGCTTGCTGCCACAAGAAGGAAGAATGCCGGTATACAGAAACGGACGACAGGCGGAAGACTGGGCATCGAGCCTCCTTCAGACGATCGGAACTTCATTGCACTGCACCTTTCTGTGCGATAACACTTCGTCAAGATTCACAAGCGAAGGATACAGGCCATCTTCTCTCGCGGAAATCGAATGGACAGTTTACCCGTCGCGATCCTCGATTCGTTTCCGAGGTCAACCGGGTAGAGAAGCTCGGCTTTCGCAGCCTCAAATGGAAGCTAGACGGCATCGGGCCCTTCCAATCGCCATCCATCCGTCTTCTCTGGGCTCCTTTTCGGGCAGCGTCATCGTTCTCTTTATCTCGAAGGTTCCATCGACTGAAGGCGCACCGGTGTTGGGCTGACCACCACCGACCGAAACAGAATATATCCCTTCCGCGACGATCGGCTCGCCTTCTGCACTTACCATGCCCAGGTCTCGTTCCTTGAGTTCGAATTGCACTTTCTGCGATTAGCCCAGCGCCTGGTGCGCGCGCTTGAATCTGCGCGACGCGCGCCGAGGAGCTCCCGGAAATTCCGGGAACCGCATTCCCCAGGCAACTGTATCCTCAGTCTTCTCCTCAAGAGCCAAGATCGTAATCCCTAAAGAGAAACCGTCCCAATCGTCATCGAGCCAGAGCCGCGGAAGATGGATTCTTCCGCGAATCGGGAACATCAACCGCAATGCGATGTCCGTCGTACTGGACCACCCGATCAGCGTTCTTGTCGGGGAGAACACCGACGCCGTGGCCTGCATGGACGCTCACGATGCGAAGAGTTTGCTGCTTCGGCATATTGGGAAAGCTTCCATTCGTTGGCCCAATCACAAGCAAATGGTGGAGATCGTCCCAATGCATTGGAATTGTTGCCCGCTGTCCGCTCTCGTATGCGTAGCCATCTCCTTGATCCTCATAGAAGGTGAAATCCGCGTCGCTTCCCGGATAGATCCGGACTTCTAGGGGATCAGGGGTATCCCCCGCCGATTGCACGGGCGGTCCAAGAGCTAGAATGCTGCCTTCCTTCACATGGATTGGAATGCGGGAAAGAGGTGCCTCGGCCCTGACCGTTTCCCCCCCTTTTTGGCGTTGGCCAGTCCAGAAGTCGACCCATCCTGTGGCCGCCGGCAGCCACAGGTCTCGTTCCGTGGCTCCTTTGTCGACGACTGGGCTGATCAGGAGCGACGGTCCGAACATGAATTGATCCTGGATTTCACGGACTCTCGACTCGTTTGGGAACTCCAATGGAAGCGCGCGCATGATCGTATCGCCCCGGCTAGTAACATTCCATGCTTCCGAATAGATGTACGGCAACAGCCGATATCGAAGGGCGTCGTACTGCCGAAGAACTTGCTCGACTTCCGGACCATAGTTCCACATCTCGGTTGCGGAGCGATAACCATGAATTCGGAAAATTGGACAAAAAGTGCCGAATTCAAACCATCGAATGAGCAGCTCATGATAGTCATCTGATGCGTACTGATCGTCAGGACGAAAAAAGCCGCCAATGTCTGTCGTCCAGTAAGGTAGTCCCGACATGCTGAAACTCAGCCCAGCGGGAATCTGCCTGCGCAGGGTTTCCCAATTCCCAGAAACATCTCCCGACCATGAGATAGCAGCATTGCGCTGCTGACCGGCAAAAGCAGATCTCGTCAGAATCACTACTCGCTTATTGTCAGTCGTGGCGCGCTGTCCCTCGTAAACAGTTGTCGTTTCATATAGCGGATAAGCATTGCGTACAAACTCTCCTGGGCCGAGATACGTTAACACACCCTTGAGCGGATCGCCTTCGGGCTCGGAAGCATCCAGCCACCACCCGTCGAGACCGTCGTGAAACATCTCGCGATTCATCTCGGACCAGAACAGCTTTTGAGCTCTTGGGTTGAACATATCCACCCAGTCTTCTTTTGCTTGCGCCTCTCCGGGTTCTCCGGTATCTGCTTCAGATGGCAATAGCAGGTGCGCTTTCTTCATATCTTGATCGACAGTGGTCTCCGCTCCAAACTTTGCCCACACCGAAGCGACCAAATGCAACTGCTCCTGGTGTAGCTGGGTTATCATTTGCGCCGGATTGGGATAGTCGTGTTCATCGAAGCGCATGGCGTTCCAGCCATACTTACCCCAGTACTGCCAGTCCTGAACAATGACGTCCACCGGGATCTTGCGCTTGCGAAACTCCGCGGCCGTATTCAGAATCTGTTCCTGGCTTGAATACCGCTCCCTGCACTGCCAAAAACCGTAGGCCCAGCGAGGCAGCAGCGGTGCAGCACCGGTCATGTCGCGATACTCTTGAACGACACGGTTCAATCCCGGCCCGTAGAAAAAGTAATAGTCCACCGCGCTGCCAGCCTGGGAACGGAATTCTGTGGTATAGGAAGGAGGGCGGACAAACAGCTGTGCATTGCCGCCAGCCTGAGCTGAGATCTTGTATTCCGTTTCTGCCTTCAAGTTGATCTTGGCGCCAGCGGAATCGGGGAGCCACATATTTTCCAGATCAATGACCGTCTTATCGCCGACGGAGAGATGAAGCCGGTCTCTTCGATTTCCAATCAACAGGAACCCGTACTCTCCCGAGGCACCCGTCTTGATGCTTCCCTCGCCTGTCTTAGCGTTCAATTCAACCTCTTGATCCGCCGCGTTGAATTCCGTCAATGACGCATTGTTCCAAAGCAGACCGTAACCTTTCGTCGAGAGCAGCACAGGGACTGAGATATTCGTATTGGCTTGCTGCAAGCGCAGTGGGATACTGCGCAAGTTGAAGAATCCTTCCTGGTGCTGGCCAAGGCCGTAGAGCGCCTCATCTCGCGGAGACAGAAACTCCTGTTGTACATGGAATGTGGGTGTGCCATCGATCATTGCCGGAGTCAGCTTTCGTCCTCCGCCCGTCGGCTCGCTCAGAATTGTCTTGCCGTCAGCAGAAACAAATCGGATGGCTCCGCTTGCGCGATTTACACTCACTTGCACTGCGCCTGTGCTGACGGTAACTGTAGTTTTGTCTGACGCCACTTTGAAGTCACCGCCGTTACACTGACCAATCACTGTGGGCACAATGGCTGCGGGAATCTCGCGTGTTGGACTGGCAACGACGTGGATAATCCGATCTGAGCACACTTCGATGCGCAAAGCGCCATTCTTCGAGTAAAGCGTTACGTTATTCCTGTTTCGTTCGAAGGATTGGATGTTGCTGGATGCACAAAGCGAACACGTCGCGCCTAGAAAGGCCAAAACCGCAGCCCAAAAGGCTCTTTGCATAAGACGTAAAGGCATCAAGATCGGCTCCTGTGTCAAAATGTGTACGACTAAGTCCAAGGTTGGAAATGAAGTTTGACCTCTTAGCGCTGAGCTTCTTATCAAGACGCTTTGCTCGCTTATGCGATCAATTCTTGATAACCTTCGCTCGACCGATTTTGCTGCACATGCGGACTTCTTTGTAGCCTTAGCGGCGACTTATGTCGGTGCCTAATTGTTGGAGGGCGACGCTTGCGCGATCGTCCCACTGCTTGCGCAACTGTTGCGAAGCTTGAAAAGCTTTAGCCGCTGCTTGTTTATCCCCTGTTTTTTGATAAAGACGTGCCATCTGATAGTGAATGCTGCCATCCTCGTCGCTGGCGATGCCCAACTTAAACTCCGACAGTGCTTCGGAAATGCGCTCTGTATTGGCATAGACTTCACCCAGCAGGGCATGGAGGCGCGGCATGAGCTCCGGTTTGGTACCGCGAACTTTATTGAGGTAAATTTCGGCGTCGGCGTATTTGCGACTCTGGACGAGTATTTCTCCGGCCAACAGGTTCGCTTCAGGATCGTCCGGATCACTCTGCAATAGCTCATTGTCCGCCGCGAACGCATCTTCGCTGTTTCCATCCTGAAAGAGCGCGATTGCCAAGCCCAGCCGACCGCTGCGATCTCCGGGCTCCAGTGCAAGCGCCTTGCGATACTCCGATTCCGCGTCCCCCCATTTCCGCTTCTGACGGTAGACATCCCCCAACAGAACATGCATGCGCGGGGAGTTTGCATCGATCTCGCCTGCGCGCACTAACGCGGCAATCGCCAATTTCTGATCGGCCTTGGATTCCCAATACAGTCCCATCTGCCGGGTCGTTGCATTCATCGCCAGTCTTCGCGCGGCCTGTGCGGCAGTTCTGTAATAGCCCGTATAAAATGCACATGGAGCCAAAAGCACGAGATTTCGCTCTGTCAATGCACTCAGGCGGGGACGCAGGCTGTCGCTGCACTTGCGGAATTGACCGGACAGATACAGCTTTTCAGGATCCTGAGGTGTTACTGGTAATGTTGCATTTCCCTTGTCTGGAAGGTCGGCTCCAGATTCGGCAAGAGCCGCGGAGACCGGGACATCCGATTCCAACCCTACATGGATCGAATCCACAAAGGCCGCCGAAATCTTGTTCTCTTTTTGCCAGTCTTTCGCCAGAGCCAATAGTTTCTCGGCCTGTTCTGTCGTGAATCCGTCGCGCAACAATGGCAAGTTCTCTCGAAGGAAGTCCTTATCCGCATCCCAGATGGCCGTCAACTTGCTCAGCGCATTCCCGGTATCGCCCTGGACTAACTGCAATGCCGCAAGACCAAGCCGGGTCAACGGGCACCCGGGATTGGAGCTTGCTTCTCGATCGAATTCCGTCTTTGCCTCGGCGGTCGCCTTCTGTCGCAGCAGCACGATGCCATATCCGGCGTGGGAACAAGGTGCCGGCGACGCCTCCGAGAGCGCGGTTTTGTAAGCACGCGCCGCCTGAACTAGCTTGCCCTGGTCAGCGAACGACTCGCTGGCTCGCAACTTGTCGTAGCTCGAGTCCTTATACGTGCTCGTCATGACTCGAGCGTCAGAGTCCACTTGCTGCAGGTAAGCCATGCCAAGCCCAAGCCAGGCATTCCCGTTGCCTGGAGCCAGGCTCACGGCTCTCCAATACGCATCACTTGAACCATTGCCGTTGCCGGCAATCGCATATGCACGACCCAATGTGAGTGGGGCTTGCGGGTCAGCCGGATTAAGCGTCTCGGCTTTCTGGAGGAACGGTATCGCTGTTTCGGTTAGCTTCAGTTCCAGGTTGTCAATCCCCAAGAAAAGTTGGGGAACATACAAAGATGGTTTGAGACGAGCCGCTTCCGTGAAGCTTTTAATCGCCTCCTGAAAATTGCTCGTCTCGTGGTACATCAATCCAAGATCGGTCCAGAGTTCAGCGGTCTGAGGGCTCGCCTCGACAGCTTTCCGGTAAGAATCAGCGGCCGCAGGAAAATCCTTTCTCGCCGCGGCTTGTTGCNNGAGATAGGATTGCAGCTTTTCATTGTTGTCGGGCTGGATTGCCCTTACGGCCACGGTTGAAACCGCGGCCATGAGGACAAGGAGACCCGCACCCTTCAAGCAGTGCATTTGGTAACCTATCGGACCAGCTTAAGTGACAACTGCACTTGTCTCGCTCCCTGGGTGTTTGAGATTTCGCCCATTGTGGTATCCCCTAGGTTAATATCGGGCGAATCGAAGTTGGTGTGGTTAAAAGTGTTGAACATCTGGGCGGAGAACTGCAGGCGGAATTTCTCTGCGATGTTGAACCACTTTTGGATCCCCAGATCCTCGTCGACGTAACCAGGAGCCCGGAGATTGGAGAAGTAACGGGGGGCATTGCCGAATGTGTATGCGGGCGCCTGCGCAAAGGCCGCCGGGTTGAACCAGCAATACTTCGTTCCCACAGGTATGGTGTTGGAGCCCGTGCCGCAGGTGCCGCTCTTAAAGGCCCCCGACACCACGTTCGCATGCTGATTCCCGCCCCAAAGACTTGCGGAGTTAGCGTTGGCATTGCCGATCGACAGCGGGAAACCGGCCTGGACGTGGGTAACTCCGGAGACCTGCCACCCTCCCGCAACTGCATCCTCTACAGCGTTCATGCCGCCGCCGAACGTCCTCCCCTTGCCGACCGGCAGTTCGTACACATAGTTCAGAACGAGAGATTGAGGGACATCGGTAGAGTCAATCGACTTTTCCGCGCCCAGGTCATAGTAATTGCGGATAGAGCCGCCTCCGCTGTTGATTGAGCCCCATTCTTCCGGACCGCCGACATCGTCGAGGAACTTCGAGTAGGTGTAGGAGGCCATAAAGATCAGGCCCAGGCTGACGCGGTGGGTGAAAGTTGCCTGCAAAGAGTTGTAGTTGTCGAAGCCGACCGGTTCGGATGAGGCTGAGGTACTTCCGCAGAATTCCGGATACGGCAGCAGTAATTGCGCCTGCTGAACGGTCGCCGCACTCAGTCCGCAGCTACTGGTCGGGAGGCCGAGGGTGCTCAGGGCGCCGGCCAGCGGATTGGCCACCAAATTGTTTAGCGCCGAGCCCATGGAGAGATATTTCGGATCCAGTTGGCCGTAGTTCATGCCGCCAAGGATAAGGCGCGTTCCGCGGTTCCCCACGTAGTTGACATCCAGCAAGTCGTTGGGGGTGAATGCATATTGGAGTCCACCAACGAACTGCTTGATTCGGGGGTCGGGACGGTACGGATTGACTCCACCGCCTCCCTGACCGACGTTCGTCAGGCCTCCCAGCGCGTTCCCGGTAACCGGCAGAACGCCCGTTGAGAATACCTGAGAGAGCGGCTGGGTGACCGTGTTACCGTCGACCGAAGAAGTCCACGTCGTCGCTTGAGAATATCCCGGGCTCGGTCCGGCGCCATAGATGTTTCTCGAGTAATACAGACCCCAGCCGCCGCGTAAAACCAACTTCGGCATGAGGGAGTACGCGAATCCAATGCGGGGCGCGAGGTCATCCCAATTGGAGCGATATAGACCGCGGTTGCCTGGAGTGCTGTAGACAATTGCCCCATAATACGGGTGTCCGGCCGCTGCGCTGATAGGATTGAGGGCGTGAAAATCGAAATACGCCTGGTTGTTTGCCCTCGTTGTGACCGGGGTCTGCATTTCATAGCGGAAGCCCAGGTTCAAGGTGAACTTCTGATTCACTTTCCAATCGTCCTGAACGTACCCACCATGCAGGTAAAACTCTGCCGCCGGAAATGCGTTAAACCCGGTGTTGCCGGCATTACCGGCGCCGCCAACACCGGCGCCCGCCATAAAGGAAGCGAACGCATCTCCGGTGCCGGCCGTCGCGGCTGTTGGGTCAGGACCTTGTGTCATGGCGTTTGAGAAGTTGAACTGCGTGGCATGGATCCTGCCGCCGTACATCTGGCTCACCACGCCCATATACCCGAACGAGAGCGAGTTTGCTCCGTGGGTCTTGTTGAGGTCTATGGAAGCGGTGCCTATGTTGGTCGGAGAGTGCAATTGGCCGAAGCCGGTGGTTGCTCCCAACGGAGCATAGTTGCTGCCGGCGAAACCGACCTGCGGAAACTGCGGAGAATACGCGTCGATGATGGCAGGCAGCCCGAGCGTGGACGACTTGAACCCGAAGCTCTGGGTGTTGTTTCCCTCGACCCAGCGGCTGAACACAAGGTTGCCGTTCATGACGAAAGTGGACGAAAAGATGTGAGAACCGCCCAAAGCGATACTATAGCGGTTGTTCGGGTTAGAGACCTCCGGTCCACCGACGTCGTTCGCTCCGTAATAGGCCGGTGTAGCGGCCTTCGTCTCGTACTTCTGCGACCAGCGCCCGTAAATCCGGTTGTTGGCGTTGAAGTTGTGGTCGATTCGAATTCCGTACTCGTTGGAAGCCGTCGCTTGTGACGCCGCGACGTTGAAGTTGAAGCCGCCGCCTCCATTGGCTGGCGCAGGCCAGTATTTTCCTGAAACAAATTTCCCCGCCAGAGCATCAATTGCACCTGCTCCGGTCGTGGGAATTATGTTTCCAGGATAAGGGTCGCGAATGGTTACCATTTTTCCCGCATTCGGGCCGGAGGTAGCCAGAACTTGTCTGGTGGTGTAGGGATTGTAGATCGCACCGGCATAGATGTTTCTACCCAGCGCATCCGTACCGAGCACAGTGCTGGTGAGAGCCGACGAAAAGTTGCCCGACTCCTGCGCGGAAGTGGGCACATTTGCGCTATACGAGCCGGCGTTGTTGAGCCGCAAACCCTCATAATTGGCGAAAAAGAACGTCTTGTCGCGCTGCCGGTAAATGCCCGGGATATACAACGGCCCGCCGCCGGCAACTCCGAACTGATTGCGATGGTCGGGAGTTTTCCCGAGGTGGTCCAGATTATGGAAGTAAGTATTGGCGTCCATTTTCTGATTGCGCAGGAACTCGTCCAAAACGATATGGAAGTCGCTGGTGCCGGATTTGGTAATCATGTTCACCACATTGCCGGTGCTCCATCCGTATTCGGCTGAAAACGAGTTGGTCGTTACCTTGAATTCCTGAGTGTCGTCCACCGAAGGCACATAAACGACCCCGCCCCAGCCGCCGGCCACGTTCCAGCCGCCATCCAGAATAAAGGCCGTGGTTCCGAAGAAGCCGCCTCCAAAAGTCAGGAACGACATGTCCTGGTCGGCCGTATCCTCCCCGCCGCCCGCCGCCAATAACTGCTGCTGGGTCTGGTTGTTCACGGAGGAATTCAACATCACCAGGCCAACCACATTTCTCAGATTGAGAGGCAGTTCCTGAACTTGCTTGGAGGAGATCTCTGTGCTGACGTTGGCGTCCTGTGTTTGAAGCAGGGGTCCAGATTCGCTCACCGTGACCTGCTCGGTCGCGCCGATAGTCAGACTGATTCCCTCGTTAAGCGAATCTCCTACATTGAGGACTATCCCGGTTTGCCTGGATGTCTTGAATCCCGTGGCGCTGGCCTCGAGAGTATAGGTGCCGGCTGGGAGCAAGGCAAAGGAGAAGTCCCCCGCCGAACCCGTGGTGAAGAGTCGGGTGACTCCATTTTCTGGATTTGTGAGCTTCACTGTCGCTTTCGGGATTCTGGCCCCGGACGGGTCGGAAACTGTACCCGACAGAGACGCCGTGGAACTCATCGTCTGCGCATGGAGTTTCGAAACGAATGTCAGTCCTATGCTCATGGTGGCCATCAAGACTGCCAAATGTACGAGACGTAACCTGGTCATTTTGCCTCCTGAGATTTTCGCGGTTATGATTTCGCTTTTCACTTGCCCCAGGTCTTTGAAGGACAACCCGGAGCCCCCCCATCCAGGCTGACTGTTCAGGTGAGATGGCGCTTTCAAGCACCCGGAATGCTAGCCTCGATTACTCGCACAAGAAAACGCCCCTGCCACGCGAGACTGCAACGTACTGTACGGTACTGTCCGAGAGCACTCTGGCGATTTGCGACTACTTGTTAAATGCAGTCAAAGGGGGTACAGTACGTTGCATTCAGTGATTTTGAGGAACGCTATCGATGGAGCATCCAGTTGAAGTGGCCGATCCTCATGACAGGCAACTTGGCTTGGAGGGCGTGCCGGCGCTCGAAGTCCAGAAGACGTTATCTGCGATCTTCCAAAGTACGCCCTTTCACACCAGTAAACAATCTCAGGAATTGTTGCAGTACATTGTCGATCAGACTCTCGCCGGCCACCTTGAGATGCTCAAGGAACGGATCATTGGAGCGAATGTTTTTAACAGACGCCCTGACTACGACACGAATGACGATCCGATCGTCCGCGCGCGGGCGGCTGAGGTTAGGAAGCGCCTTGCGCTTTATTATCAAGAGGCGCATGAGGAAGGCGTCCGGATCAGCGTGCCTCCCGGGTCGTTCAGGGCTATATTCGAATGGATTAACGGAAATCCAACTCTTTCGCCCTCGGCTCCGCAGCACGGACCGGAAGGCGGCCAGCAGCCAGTCGAACCTATAACGCCGCCCATCCCCCACGAGGTTGCAGAGCCTGAGCCTCCGCCATCCTCCGCAAGATTCCGAACTCGGAAATGGTTGATCGTGATTGCCGCCTCAGCAGTGCTCCTGACCTTGGCAGTACAGCACTACTTCGCAGCCTCTGAGGCGCGCGCATTCGATCGATTCTGGTCCCCCGTCTTGGATAACTCCAACCCAGTCCTTATCTATATCGGCACCAATGCTGTTTATGAATTGTCTGCCTCCTACATAGATGCCTATTACCAACAACAACCGTTGAGCAAAAGCGATAATAGAGTGTTGGAATCCTATATCCCGCTTCCCCCGGATACGAAACTGAGCACTGGGGATCTATTGCCCGTAAGGGATACCTTCGTGACAATTGGCGATGTCGCGGCGGCCACAAAGATAGTGTCCCTCCTAGTGCGTCATAATAAGCAGTTCGATATCCGATACGGCAACGATGTGGTGTACGGCGACTTTCGCCAAAGTCCCGCTATCCTGATCGGTGCGCACAACAACCAATGGACCCTTTCTATGACCGCCAGCCTGCGCTATGTCTTCGCCGTGCATAACGCCATTCAGGACCGCAAAGATCCCGCTAAGCATTGGGTCGCAAAGGATGACTTTGCCGAGGACTACGCGGTAGTATCCAGGATTTTGGATTCCAAGACCGGCACAACCGTCATTACCGCAGCAGGAGTCGGATTCGCAGGAACTCGTGCCGCAGCCGAATTCCTCACCAATCCACAGTCCATCTCGGAGTTAGTCAAGTCCCTCCCCAAAGGCTGGGAAAAGAAGAATATACAAATTGTCTTGCATACCACCGTCGTAAACCAACTTCCCGGTGCTCCGGACGTCGTTGCCACCTACTGCTGGTAATGTGACCGCTGGTCATTGTCTCATTTGCGGAATCTTTGCTTGGAAGCGATTGCTCCGACCTATCACCGAAAAACGCAGCCAAGGAAAACTCGCGTTCTCTCGAAACGTAGACGGGAGGACGGATCGGCAACACCGTTCTGCCACGGATTTCGGAAGCTGCTCCGGTTGGGGGGATACTGAAGCCCTTCACGGCATCGATCATCTCCGCGTTGAAGCTGGAACCGCGATCAAAGATCGTGAGCGCTATCTTAGCCCCATCTTGTTTACGCTTTCACGAGGCATGAGTCTTGTGGGATGAGACAACTGCGGTCAGAATTGAGAGCATGCAAAGTTGTGGGGTGTTCAAACAGCGGCAGCAGGCTGGAGTAG
>PKXI01000375.1 GCA_003133425.1 Acidobacteriaceae bacterium | reverse complement strand
TTCCGCAGCGGATCAAGAAGCAGGTTCTTCGACTCCGCTGCGCTTCGCTCAGAAGGATGGGGCACCCGAAGTTGCGTTAACACTCAACTCGAAAATGCTTTAACCGCCAAAACTCTATCGCAGGTTCGCTCCGGCAAGACTCCAATGCCGGTTGGCACCTTTGGCGATCGACGCCAAGAAAGAATCGATCGCCATCAAGATGGTTTGGTCTCCCTCTATCGCTGAACCCGATGCAGAACCAGCGGGATGGTCGGGGGGAGGCGCATGTTCGGATTTCTCGATGGATCCGATCCATCCGGCGGAGGTCCAATCGCCGGTCGTGGCCCTTCAGGCTCCGCAGGGTGCGGCATCTGCATGCGCGGATCCGTGGTTCGCTGGAGCTCAATGCGGTCGTCCTTCAGCGTTCCCGAATAGCTGCTGGTGCCCACTTTGAAGGACACGTTGCTGCCATCCACTTTGCCTTCCTCGATTGGGGCGCCTGCATCGTTTCCGCCGAAGAAGCCGCCGCCGGCGCCCTCGACCGTTCCTTCAAGATTGGCGCCATTCTGCCGCAGAGTGTAGAGCGTGCTGTCGTCGCCCGCGAGGGCCGCGAATCGACTGGAAGCTCCGCCTGCGCCCGGTACCGGCCTCCACAAGCCGGTGATGCCCGCGCCGGCAGGCACTTCGCGTTCCCACACTGCCACTTGGGGCCGCAGCGTTGCCGGCTTCGCCGTAATGGTCACGCTGGCTGGCGTGAGCTCAGGGGACGTCGCCTCCACGGTGATGCTGCCGCCAGCCTTCGTTGACTGGACAACTGCCATGCAAAGTCCGCAAAAGGCTTTCCGCGAGGTGCCCTTATCCGGTTCCTGATTTGTGGGGTCACCGTTGCCGGTGCCGATAAGTTTCCCCTCGCCAGTGACGCGGAAAGTCACTTCGTTCTCAGTGATGGGAACAACGCGGCCTTGTGCATCGTGCACTTCTACGGCGAACATCGCCACGTCCTCACCATCAGCGGAGATCTCCATGCGGTCCGCACTCATCACCAGTTTCGACGCGGCGCCTGTAGTTTCGCGTTTCGCGGTCATCACCACCTTGTCCGCTTTGAAACCCCGCGCCTCGATTGTGCCGGGAGCATACTTGACGTTCCACGCCAGGTGCGAGTCCTTCTTCATCTCCTTGGCGCCCAGGCTCTCGCCGTTCAGGAACAACTCCACCTTATCGAGATTCGAATAAACCCAGACCGCGATCTCTTTTCCTTCCATCCCCGGCCAGTTCCAATGCGGAAAGACGTGCAGAACAGGCTGGGCCGTCCACCAGGATTGGTAGTAGTAGAACGAGTCTTTCGGAAATCCGCAGGTATCGATAATCCCGTACTGCGAGCTGATGTTTGGCCACTCGTTCGGCGAGGGTTCGCCGCGATAGTCAAAGCCCGTCCAGATGAAGCCGCCCGAGAGCCACGGCCGCGAGTTGCAGAAGCGCCACCAGCCTTCAGCCGAGGCCCGGCCCGTGGTGGTGTAGGGATCGTACGAACCTACATAACCTTTGCTGAAATCGGTCACGTAAATTCCGCGCGTGCCGACCGCACTTACGGTTTCAGTGCCGATGACCGGCTTCTCGGGATGGGCCTTGTGATAGGCCTCCGCGCCGGGGTCCATGTAGTTGTAGCCCATCACGTCGCACTCCACCAGGCCGCCGGCCCCAATGGCCCGGATGGGCGCGATCGACACCGGCCGCGACCCATCGTACTCGGTCGCGACAGCTTTCATTGCGGTCAAAATCTTCAATCCCTTGTCAGTGTTCGCCTGGCCTTCTTCATTTCCCATGGACCACATAAAGACGCTGGGATGATTACGGTCGCGCTTAATAAGATTTGTGAATTGGTTCAAGCCCTCAGGGTTTGAAGACATCATGCGCGTTTCATCGAACACGAGCATGCCCAGTTCGTCACAGGCGTCAAGCAGTTCGGCAGTGGGAGGATTGTGCGATGTGCGCAAGGAGTTGCAACCCATTTCCTGAAGCTTGCGAATGCGGTAGTACTGTACTGCATCCGGCACCGCCGCACCCACGCCGGCGTGGTCCTGGTGATTGCATGTGCCTTTCAGCTTTACAGATTTGCCGTTAAGAAAGAACCCCTTCTCCGCGTCGAACTTCACGTCGCGAATACCAAACGGCGTTTCGCAGCGATCCACGATGTCACTGCCAGCTCTCACTTCCGTCACCAGCTTGTAGAGATTCCTCTCCTCGAGAGACCACAGCAGCGGTCTCTTGACTACCAAATCCTGCTTGTAGGTTTGTTCTCCAACTCCCGGAATGGATAAGAAAGCTGCAACTGCTTTTCCCGTCTCCTTGCCTGCGGGATCCAGAACCGTCGAGATCACGCGCACGTCCTGTGCAGTCACGCCCTGATTCTCCACCTCTGTATGAATGGAGAGGGAAGCTTCGCCGGTCTTAACCTCGGCTACCACGAAGGTCCCCCATTTCTTCACGTGAACCGGGTTTGTTTTCGTGAGCCAGACATGCCTGTAGATCCCCGCCCCCTCATAAAACCAGCCATCGCTCGATGTGGCATCCACGCGCACCAGCAAAACGTTCTTTCCGCCCGGAGTGGCAAAGTCGCTCACGTCGAAACTGAATGGATCGTATCCGCCGCTATGACGGCCGATGTAAAAGCCGTTGAAGACCACCATTGTCTCCCGGTAGGAACCGTCGAACTCGATGGTGATTCGCTTGCCGGCATCCGCGGCCGAAAGCTCGAAGACGCGGCGATACCAACCGACACTCGTCGCCGGGTAGGTCCGTCCCAACGGGTAGAACCCTTTACTCGCAAGCGCAGGGTCGTTCTGGAATGGCAGCTCTACAGCCCAATCGTGGGGCAGGTCGACCGACCGCCAGTCTCCATCGTCGAATGCGATATTGCCGGCAGGCAGAAAGTTTCCTGTTTTCTGAAACGTTCCGCTTCTTCCCAGGCCGAAGGCAAAGTCCTTGGCCGGGTCGTTCGCATTGCCGGGGTGAAAGCGCCAGCCAAAGTCGAGCAACAGGCGTTCGCGGCCCGCGCCCGGTGTTGCAGGTTTGGGCGTAGCGCCCGCAGGCACAGGGTGAGGCTCCTGCGCAGCAGCTTCAATTGCGGCTCCCACAGGGCCCATGCCCTGGGCCGCCACAACGGCCGGAGCCAACAGACTGGATTTCAGCAAATCACGGCGTGATAAGGTTTTCATTTTGCCTCCGATGATAGATTCTGAGAGCGGGATTCGTGTACAGCGGTTGCGAACCCCCTGGAATTTTCATCTGGATAATATACTGAAACACCCTCTTTAGGGGTTTTCCCCGCGAATTTGTCGCCCGTGGATCGCTTTTGGGGAAATTAATCTATATCTTTGGCCGTGAGACCATGGGATTCTTCAGCTGCAACGTACGTAGGGAAAACCAGGGAGTGATCACAATGAATGACTTGCCCAAAATAATTGAGGCCATTGCGCGCGTGCCGGTCAAGAAACGCGCCATCACCAACTATCAGGTGCTCAACGAAGCATTCGCCTATGCCAAGCCGAGCTCGTTTTCACGGGGCATGAGGATCGATCTGAATGGACTGACCATTCTTCTCATCTCCGGCACGGCGTCGATCGATGAGAGCGGCAAGAGCGTGCATATCGGCGACTTTCGCGCCCAAATGCGACGTACCCTTGCCAATATCAGCGGACTGCTGGCGAGCGAAGGCTGCACCTGGCACGATATTGTGCGCACCACTTGCTACCTGCGCGACATCGAGCGCGACTACGATGCATTCAACGAGGAACGTACCGCATTCTTCAAGGAGCTGGGGCTCGATCCGCTGCCAGCGTCCACCGGCATCCAGGCCATCCTCTGCCGGCCTGAATTGTTGATCGAGATTGAGGCCATCGCAATGTCCCGTACGAACACGTCGGGTGTTAGCAAGGAGTAGCAGCTATGTGCAAGGGATGGTTGCTGACCAACCTCCCTATATGAAATAGGGTTTGGTGCCGAAAACAATCGAACCGAGGTTGTAGCTTGGTCCTTGAATTTCACTCCCATTCCGCGGCGATAGAATGAGACAGCAATTCAACTTGAGCCGCCCGCATCGGCAGCGAGGCGAGGGTTGCAAATGCTGACTTGAAGATCGTTTGACGGCGTTTTCGAGGGTGAAGAGTTGAGGGTTAGAATAAACGGCTCACATAAACCGCGGTCTTCATCTGCAGCAGGGAACTGCCGGCATCTTTTCGGCGCTCTCGGAGTTTTCGCGGCGCTGTTCAGCGTGTCAAGCCACGCGTCGGCTGCGCAGAGCGCCTCCGTGCAGCGCTCCGTTGAGGTTACGATCCAGGGCAAAGTCCTCAACTCGACAGGGAGGCCGGTTGGAGATGCGTCTTTGCGGCTTGAACGCGAGGGTGTTCCGGTCCGCCTGGAGACGAAAACAAATGCCGACGGCGTCTTCGTGTTTTCCGCGCCTGGGACTGGCAGGTATTTCCTAATTGCGGAGAAATCGGGACTGAGCAGTCGCACCATTTCCGTGGTTGTATCATCCCTCGGAGAGCACAAGCAGGTTGACGTGGTCCTTGAAGATTCACAGGAGGTCCATACAGATTCCACCGCTTCTGTACCGCCTTCAACCCAGGCCATGGAATTTGCCGACAAGCCGAGTTTCACTGTCGCGGGGGTCACGGATTGGACTGCGGCGGGGGGGCACGGGGCGGACACCAGCCTGCGAACCAGCGAGGCTCTCACACACGAGACACTGGCGCTCAAAGCGAACGGGGTAGCTCACTTTGCGGCAGATTCCACTCCCGCTGCCAAAGAAACTAACGGACCTGAAGGCAAGCTGCGTGCAGCTGTTGCCGGTGCCCCTAATAGTTTCGAGTTGAATCGTCAGCTTGGCGACTTTTATCTCGATGCGGGCAGATATGGGGAGTCCATTCCCCTGCTTCAGACTGCTTACCAGATTAATCCCGCCGATTATATGAACGAATATCGACTGGCACTGGCATTGAAGGGTGCCGGGGATTTCTCGCAAGCGCGCGAGCACGTCGGGAAGTTGCTGGCACATGGCGAAAACGCTGATCTGTGTCGCCTGGCGGGGGAACTTGACGAAACATCGGGCGATTCCTTGGCTGCCGTACACGAATTTGAGCAAGCTGTTCGCCTGGATCCGAGCGAAGAAAACTACTTCGAGTGGGGCGGTGAGTTGCTTGTTCACCGGGCTATCTTGCAGGCGCAGGAGGTCTTTCAAGACGGGGCAAAGGCATATCCAAAATCGGTCAGGATGCTGACTGCGCTGGGTACCGCTCTGTTTGCCAGTGCCCACTACGAGGAGGCAGCCCAACGCCTCTGCGATGCCTCCGATCTCAGTCCGGCAAACCCCGAGCCCTACATCTTCATGGGCAGAATTGAGACGGTGGCGCCGAATCCATTGGCATGCGTTGATGAGAGGTTGGCGCGGTTTGTCGATCTGCAACCCGGAAACTCTTTCGCGAATTACTATTACGCGATGGCAATCTGGAAAGGCAATGCGCAGTCGGCGGATCAGCAGGTTCTGCAACAGGTTGAGACGCTGCTCAACAGAGCTGTGACGATCGACGCCAAATTTGGCGACGCTTACCTGCAACTTGGGAATCTCTATTACACTCGGCGCAACTCTGAGAAAGCGATTGACTATTACACGAAGGCAATCGAAGTGAAGCCGGAGCTAGTCGATGCTCATTATCGGCTGGCAATAGCCTACGATCGGACAGGGGAGACGGAAAAGGCCAAGCAGCAGTTCCAATTGCATGACGAGTTGAAGAAGCAACAGGCGGCTGAAATCGAACGCCAGCGGCGGGAGGTCAAGCAGTTCCTGGTGGGCGGGCAGCCGACTTATCCGGCCGCGCACTGAAGGAGCACATTCGATTCCTTGGAGCGATCTTCCTTTCCCGGCTCCAAGTGCGCGCTACATCTATGAAGGTTTGAGTGTTGCGACTATCCCTTGCCCTTCGCGAATGGTGAGGATCTGATTCGCCTTAATCTGCTCGAATCGTTCGATTTTCTGTGTGGTCGGCCATTTGACTTCGATCGTATCCACGGTCTTGGCCATCCCGAGGCCGAAGTGAAGGCGCAGGTCGTTCTGCGACATGACGCTTGTGCCGCTCTGCACTTCGTCCATCTGGGTATGTTTGCCGGTGGTGACTCGCACGCGCGCTCCAATTGCAGTGCGATTGCATAAGGTCCCTACCAGCTTGATCTTGATCCAATTCTGCTTGTTGCCCCCGACATTGCGAAGGAGCGAAGGTAGATCGTTCATGTTCAAGACGAGGACATCCATGCAGCCATTGTTGTCATAGTCTCCAAAGGCCGCTCCGCGGCTGGAGAAACGCTCACTGATACCGGGACCCATCAGCGACGAAACGTCCTGGAAATGGCCGTTTCCGAGGTTTCGATAGACCAGTCGCGGATTCTTGAATGTTTCCCCGAAATTGTAGGCGTCAACCTGCGGGTAGACGTGTCCGTTGACCTGAATAATGTCCGGCCAGCCATCGTTGTCATAATCGATAAAGCCGCATCCCCACGCTACATAGCCTTTGTTGATCCCAACGCCGGAACTGGACGACAGGTCGCTGAAGGTACCATCCCCGTTGTTGTGGTAGAGGTTGCTGGTGTCATCGACAAAGTTGGTCTTGAAAATGTCGAACCAGCCGTCGCAGTCGTAGTCGGCTACGGCGAGGCCCATTCCGGCCTGTTCGTTACCGTCCTCGTTGTAAGCGCAACCGGCCATTACCGCAATATCGGTGAACGTGCCGTCATGATTATTGTGGAATAGGATGCTTGGTTCGGAGTCCACCGCGACATAAATATCCGGCCACCCGTCGTTGTCGAAGTCATAAGAAGTAGAACTAATGGAGTAGCGCGGTCCGGGTTTGAGAATTCCCGCCTTCTCTGAAACGTCAGTAAAAGTGCCGTCTCCGTTGTTGTGGTAGAGCAGGTTTGTGTCCCCAGGAAGTCCGCGAGGACCACACATTGTGGGCATGCCTTTCCACTGGCAAAAACTCATGTCGTCCGCGGATGGAACCTTGTCCGGATCCAGCTTGACGAAATTGCATACGAAAAGATCGAGGTGACCGTCGCGGTCATAATCGAGGAAAGAACAGCCTGTGCCCCAGCGACCTTTTTTCTGCGCAAGGCCGGACTTGTGCGTGACATCGGTGAAGGTGCCGTCTCCGTTGTTATGAAACAGAATGTTATGGCCCCAGAAGCAGCAAAAGAGATCATCCCATCCGTCGTTGTCGTAATCGCCTACGCAAACGCCCGTCTGCCACTCAGTACGCCCCAGTCCCGACTTATCCGTGACGTCGGTAAAGGTGCCGTCGCGGTTGTTCTTGTACAAGTGAGAGATCGGCTCCTTGCCTGCCGGCCAATGAGCATCAAGGCGATTCCCATTGGTCAGATAGATGTCCAGCCATCCGTCATTGTCGTAGTCGAAAAAAGCTAGTCCACTTCCCTTGGTTTCAATGATCAGCCGCTTGTTGGCGATGCCGCCCCATACATTCGGAATTTTCAGACCGGCTTGCTGGGCAACATCCACAAACTGAACCGGAGACGAAGCGGACTCCGGTACGGCGGCTTCCACGACGAGGGGATTCTTCCACTTCCAAAGTGGAGTCATTAGAGCATCGGTGAGTGTGCTGCCGAGCACGAAAAGAGATGATCCGAGGAAGCGCCGGCGGGGAAAGATCATAGATGGCGATGATTATAGCAATCGAGGCAGTGATTGAAAGAACCGATCAGCGCAGCGATTGCAGGGCCTGGGTCGCGGCTGGATTCGCGGGTTGCAGGCGTAACAACTGCTGCAACACTTCCCTGGCTTTTTCCATCTCGCCGCGCATCCCGAAGAGGCGGGCAAGATTGAGATAGGACTGATCGTAGTTGGGGGCAACGCGGATGCCTGTCCTGAATTTCTCCTCGGCCTTGGAGTAATCCTGTGCCCGGACGAAGAGAACGCCGAGGTTGTTCAAAGCTTCGGGATAATCCGGCCGCAGGTCAATCGCCTTGCTCAA
>PKXI01000420.1 GCA_003133425.1 Acidobacteriaceae bacterium | reverse complement strand
CCCCACGGACGAAGACCTGTCCTTGGGGACCCTAGACCTGGGGCGCCCGCAGTTGGCGCAGGAACAAACGGTCGGAGATCGAGTGGGTCAGATGGCGAAGCCGCGTTCCAGGGCCATGATTGCGGCGCGCATGAAGCCCAGTGTGTGCGCCATTCCGGCATGCCACGGCGCCGTGCAGGTCATCTGCGGGCTGTGGTCAGGGATCATCACGCCGTCAAATTTGTTTTTGTAGAGGATGGCCAGGATGCGGAGCATATCCACGTCGCCATCGTCGATGAAGGTCTCGTGGTAGTGGGGTACCTTGCCGCTGACGTTGCGGAAGTGGATGTAGGCGAGGCGCTTCTGGGCGCTGTACTGCTCGACCGTGTCGTAGAGGTTGCCCTCGGACATTTCGGCGAGCGTGCCGAGGCAAAACTCGAGCATGTTGCTGGGGCTCGGAGAGATGTCGATGACGCGCTGATATATGGCCTGCTGATAGACGAGGCGGGGTTGGCGGCGCATGGTGGGCATGGGCGGATCGTCGGGATGGAGAGCGAGGCGAACTCCGGCCTGCTCGGCGACGGGCAGGACTTCTTCAAGGAAGCGCTGCAGGCGGCTCCATAGCTCGTCGTGCGAGATAGACGG
Source organism: Acidobacteriaceae bacterium (assembly GCA_003133425.1). The sequence continues at coordinate 33,919 of PKXI01000420.1, read as the reverse complement.
AAGAAAACCTGCGGGGGCGTTCTGGTCGTAGATCATGTTCCAGACCGTGCCGTTGGGGATGGGCGTGTCGACGGGCCCATCCATGCCGACCGACTCCGCGCCGCCGCGGGCGAATGGCCCGCTGACGCGACCGCCCACACCGGCGATGGAGAAGTTGTAGCCGAGTGTACCGATTCCCGCCTCGCCCATTGCTCTGAGGATGGCTTGGACGTTGCGAATGTGGAGAGCACGCTTGGGGCCATCGAGCAGGATGTCGTGCCAGTGGGCGGGATCGAGATTCTCGATGGCTTCGAGTTTCAGGCCCGCGGCCTCGACTTGTTTGCGCAACCGGATCAACTCATCGGCGGTCCAAAGCTTGTCAGGATCGCCGGCGACGCCCCAAGGCTTGTCCTTGCTGCCGGTGGGCTGGTTCCGGGAGGGATTGGCCTCGCCCTGTTTGAAGTAGTCCACCAGGTGAACGATGACGTGCGTGCATCCTGCCTGAACCGCGAACGAATAGTATTCGTCGTTCAGCATGTGCCGGTAGAGACCCAGACCAAGTTTCATATCTTCTCCCTGGGTCAGTTTAATTTGGCTATAGCATTTTCGGAATTGGTGTAAACCGAAGGCACTATGCTAAGTGGCTTTTTCCTCAAGAAAAAGCCCCCTTTCGATGCTCTTAAAGGGTTACGTGTATTCCGAAAATGCTCTAGCAGGTGCGGGAACTTCCGTCGACCCCAAATGCCGAGTCGGCAGTTGCCAAGGTGTACCACGGCCTATTCAAGCGCGCGTGGCGTGAAGCATAATCCTAGTTGCCAAATAACGATAGAAAATTGGAGGCTGATGTGGGCAGGACGTTTCTGACACGGCGGGAATTTGTGCAGGCAGGTGCGGGCGCAGTTGCAGTGGCTGCTGCTCCCAAGGGAATGCTCGGCAGCGCGGCGGAATCTGCAAGTGCAGAGGTGCATACCTGGGAAAAGCTTGAGTTGGCATTCATTTCAGAGGGGAAGTTTCAGAATCCCTACACCGATGCGACGGTCTGGGTTGATTTGACTGGCCCCGGTTTCAGCAAGCGCGTTTACGGATTCTGGGACGGCGACAACAACTTCAAGGTTCGTGTGACGGCGACCGCGCCTGGCCTCTGGCATTGGCGAAGCGGCTCGGAACCGCACGATGCGGGCCTTGCAGGCAAAACGGGTTCATTTACAGCCAGGGAATGGACCGAGGCAGAGAAGCAGGAAAATCCGCTACGCCGAGGCTTTCTGCAAACGACACCAAATCACCATGCGTTGCAAACAGCCGACGGCACTCCGTTTTTTGCGATCGGGGACACTTGGTGGGCTACAGGTACCAACCGCTTCAAATGGTACGACGACAATGTGGAGCGGCCGATTGGCCCGAACGCAGGATTCAAGGACTATGTTCGCTACCGCAAGGCGCAGGGGTTCAATTGGGTGAACATCATTGCCGCGTTTCCGAATTGGGAAACGGACGGACTCCCCTGGCACATTGTGATTGGAGATCAGGACAAGACGACTGTCCGCTCGGCGTGGGTCGAGTTCGGTACCGGGAGCGCCAAGAACATGGACAACGAGGGTGGCCGGCCATTTGTGTTTCCGGGCAAGGTGCCGGGCTATGAGAAGGTTTTTCCCGACGTCGATCGCATCAATCCGGAGTATTTCAAGTACATCGACAGGAAGATCGATTACCTGAACTCGCAGGGCTTTGTGGCATTCATCGAGGTTTCGCGGCGTGATGCAAGCGAGCTCTGGAAGAAATATTATTCCTGGCCGGATTCGTACTCGCGCTTTATTCAATATGTCTGGTCAAGGTATCAGGCGAATAACACGGTCCTGAGTCCCATTCACCTCGACGTCATCCAGGAAAGCATTACGGTTCCGGATTTTACGAAGGCGATCAATCTCGTTAAACAGAAATACGGGGCGCCGCCTTTTGGAACGCTTTTGTCAGCGAATGCAAATCCCTCCACGCTCGTGAACTGGGGCGAGGACTCCTGGGTCACTCTGCACCAGGTGGGCAACAAGCGTGAGCACGAATACTACTGGTACATGACTGAGATCTTCCGCGACCCGCATCCGCAACCGGCACTGAACGGGGAGCCGTATTACGCGGGATATGACGATCCGCGCGACGTCAACTATAAATACGGCGCGTCTGGCGGGTCGTTGAAGGACGACCAGTACGTACGCTCGGCAATGTACGGCAATTTTCTCTCCGGAGGTTTGGCCGGGCATGTTTATGGGGCGGAGGGCATCTGGGGAGCGGATATCGAACCAAGCGCTCCAACAAAGATGTGGGATGCCTTCAAGTGGAATTCTGCAGCACAAATGCAGCACCTGCGGACATTCGCGTTTTCAGTGGGCAGGCGATATCAGGATCTGGAGCCGGATCCGGCCTTCGTGGTGCCGAATGCGACACAGATTTCGAAGGGATACGAGGGCTGGGCGTATGCCGCGCGCACGCTGGATAAGAACATCTTTCTCGCCTACTTCGAAAAGGGTTGTCCCAGGAGCCTGGTGCGGGGCGCGTTGCCCATGGCCCTGTATCGCGCGCAGTGGTTCGATCCTCGCCTGGGAACCTGGTCAGATGTGGCCGATGGCGTCGCCAAATCGAACAATATCGGGGAAGTCCAATTGCCCGATTTTCCTTCGGACGCAGATTGGGGGATCAGCCTCGTGTATAAGGGCCCTGCTCCAATGCCTAGCCACTTTTGATGCTCACTGGCTGTGTGATCTGCACCCTATTGACGGGATACGGGAAGGGTTTATGATGGGACCGTTTTCTGGAAAAGGGAGGTAGTGGAATGGCGCCCAAGACGTCTCGCCGCGACTTTTTATCAGCTGGATTGATGGTGCCCGTTGCAGGGGCAAGCTCGAAGCTTGGGTTCTGGAAGCCAACCGAGACGGCCGCTGCGGAAACTGCCAGCTCCCCGGTCAAGCTCGACTACAAAGTGCTCGGCCGGACGGGGCTCAAGGTGACCACGGTCGGATTCGGCTGCATGATTACGTCGGACGGCAGCGTGATTGAGCGCGCCGCGGACGCCGGAATCAACTACTTCGACACCGCGCGCGGCTATTCGCACGGCAACAATGAGCGCATGGTGGGCGCGGCGCTGGGGACGAAGCGGAAGCAGGTTGTGCTTTCGACCAAGACACACGCGCCAGACAAGGCGGGGATGCAGCAGCATCTTGAACAGAGCCTTCGCGAGCTGAACACGGATTACATCGATATCTGGTATCTGCATGGCAAGGACAGCCCGGCCGACGTTCACGACGACATGATTGAAGCGCAACAGCTTGCCAAGCAGCAGGGCAAGATCCGTTTTGCCGGCATAAGCACGCACAGCGGTCAGAAGGAACTGCTGCCCTGGATGGCGCAGAAGGGCGTCTTCGACGTGGTGCTGGCGGCCTATAACTTTTCAATGTCCGGCCCTGGGGACGCTGCCATGGATCAGGCGATTGCGACGGCCGCCAAGGCGGGCATTGGGGTGGTGGCGATGAAGGTGATGGCGGGCGGAATTCGCAGCGTTGGGCCCGGCAATCCCATATATCAGAAGCTGACTCAACCGGGCGCTATGCTGGCGGCGCTGAAATGGGTAGTCAACAATCCGAATGTGGCGACCACGATTCCCAGTATGACGGATAACGACCAGTTGGAAGAAAACCTGAAGGCGATGGGGAACCCGCTCTCCGCCGGCGACCAGAAGATTCTGGCGGCACATCTGGAGATGATCCGGCCCGTCTATTGCCGCATGTGCGGAAAGTGCGATGGCGCCTGCCAAAAGGGCCTTCCTGTGGCCGATGTGCTTCGTTTTCTTACATATGCAGATGGGTATGGGCAGTTTGCATTGGGACGGGAAAGATTTATGGAGCTGGCCGCTGAACACGCTGCCGTCCGCTGCGGCGACTGTGCCGAGTGCACGGTGGAATGTCCACACGGGGTGAAGGTATCAGACCGGGTGGCGCGGGCCCAGGAGCTGTTTACATGAGGGCTGCCGGATTGGCGCTGACCGTCCTTTTGGCCACCGGGACAGCCAGCGCGCAGGATTACTTGAACTGCCATTTCTTGCCCGGCTGGGAACCTTCCGGAGCAAAGCGTCAATACGTGGCCGACAATCTTTTTGAGTATAAGGACGGAGGCGCAGAAGGCTATCTGAGCTTCGGCTTCGTGCGCATGCAGGGGATTACCTGCGCGTCGGGCGCGAACACGCTGGATATTGACGTCTCGGAGATGGGCGATGCCGACTCGGCTTACGGCATGTTCGCGGCCAACCTCGATCCCAGCCTGCCGGTGGCAAAAATTGGGATGGGTGGCCAGGTGCAGAAACAGAGCGCCACCTTCGCCAAGGGAAAGTACTACGTGGAACTGGTGGAGGTGGCGGCCAACCCGGACCGCGACGACACGGCGACGATGCAGGCCTTTGTGGCCAGGATGTTGGGATCGATTGAAGGCCGGGAGACTCCGCCGGCGGTGCTGGAGTGGTTTGCGAAGGAAGACCTCGCCTTTCCCCGGATGATCCCGGAAAGCGTACTGGGGCTGCGAGAACTCAAGCAGGGCTATGTTGAGAAGTACAAGCTGGGGCAGGCGTTTATTGTGCAGGAGGCCTCGCCGGAAGCCGCGGCGGCGGTATTGAAGAGTCTGAGGGAGCGATTCGAAGGGGCTACCCCCGTAAAAGTGGGCGACGAAGGATTTCAGGCAACAGCGAAGTACCTGGACGGCATCTGCATCTTTCGCAAGGGAAAAACCATTGCGGGGTACGCAAACCTGCGTGGCCCCCAGGATGCGACAGCCCAGGCCGCCAAACTCGCCGCACGCATTCCCTGAGAGCCTGCACAGAAACCCAAATTCCAGGATGGTCCGAATACCCGGATGAACCAGAATCCTCAGGGACACTCTGTTTTCAGGCGGAGTAAGACTTTCGGGTTATGCATAACCTGCCCCTCGGGCTTTACCATTCGATAGAGACATCGCTGAGAGAGGAACCGAGTTCATGAAACCAGCAACAACCCCAACATTGCTCGTCATGGCAGCCGGCATGGGCAGCCGTTACGGCGGACTGAAGCAGATTGAGCCTGTTGGTCCCAGTGGCGAAACCATCATCGATTATTCGATCTACGACGCGATGCGGGCCGGGTTCGGCAAGCTGGTGTTCATCATCCGCAAAGACATTGAGCAGCCGTTCAAGGAGGTCGTGGGAGCGCGTTTTGAAAAGCGCATCGCCGTTGAATACGTCTTTCAGGCACTCGACAAAATTCCTGCGGGGTTTCACGTGCCGGCGGAGCGCACCAAGCCGTGGGGCACCACGCAGGCCATACTCATGGCCGCCGACGTCATTCACGAGCCTTTTGCGGTGATCAATGCAGACGACTTCTATGGAGCGGAAAGTTACCGCGTGATATCAGACCAGTTGCAGGCAGGCAACGGGGACTGCTCGATGGTTGGATTTGTTTTGCGCAATACGCTCTCTGAGTTCGGAACCGTGGCGCGCGGAGTGTGCCGTGTTGGTGGCGACGGGTACCTGGAACAGGTTGTTGAACTGACAGCAATTGCCCGCGACGGCGATCATGCCAAAGATACGGCCAGCGATGGCAAGGTGACGATGCTGACGGGCGACGAGCCGGTCTCAATGAACATGTTCGGGTTCACTCCACAGGTATTTGGAAAACTGGAAGAGCACTTCAAGAAATTTCTCGAGGCGAACGGGACCGATCTCAAGAAGGAGTGCTACATTCCCAGTACTGTGAATGAGATGCTTTTGGCAAAGCAGGCGAAAGTTAAGGTTTTGCGCAGCAATGACTCATGGTTTGGCGTGACATACCGCGAAGACCATGCCAGCGTTGTTGAAAGCATCCAGAGCCTCGTTCACGCCGGCAAGTACCCTGAAAGACTTTGGTCATGAGCAAGGAAGGCAATGTCGCCGCTGCGGCGCGTGCGTTCGAAATCGGCGGCGAGTTTTTAGAGGCCAGACCCTACGGCAGCGGCCACATCAACGACACTTACAAAGTCTTCTTCAATGAGGGAGGCGTGCCGCAATGCCACATCCTGCAGAGAATCAATCACAACATCTTCAAGAAGCCTGTTGCCTTGATGGAAAACATCCAGCGGGTCACGGCGCATATTGCTACCAGGGTGGCGGACGAACCTGACTGGCAAAGGCGCGTACTGAGGCTGATTCCAGCGCGCGATGGAAGAGCCTGGCATGTGGATGCAGAAGGGAATCACTGGCGCGCTTATTACTTTATTCAGAAGGCGCGTTCGTTTGATGCCGTCGAGTCGACCGGGCAGGCATTTCAGGCTGCCAGGGCATTTGGAAGATTCCAGGAACTGCTGGCCAGCTTGCCGGCTCCGCGCCTGCACGATACCATTCCGGACTTTCACCACGCGCCAAAACGATTCAAGGCGTTTGAGGATGCAGTCGCAGCAGATGTGGCGGGCCGCGCAATCCTGGTAAAGCACGAAATTGACTTCGCACTCGCGCATAAATCCATCACTGGTGTGTTGCTGGATGCGAACCTGCCGGAACGCGTGACCCACAACGACACCAAGTTCAACAACGTCATGTTGGATGACACTACCGGCGAAGGCATTTGCGTGATTGACCTCGATACCGTGATGCCGGGGCTGGCGCCGTACGATTTCGGCGACATGGTTCGCACCACGACGAGCCCGGCGATGGAGGACGAGCAGGATCTCTCTAAAGTGACCATGCAGTTTCCCATGTTCGAGGCACTGGTGCGCGGTTATCTCAGTTCGGCTGGCGGATTCCTGACTCCAGCAGAGAAAGATCTGCTTGCCTTCTCGGGAAAACTGATTACGTTCGAGCTCGGCATTCGCTTCCTCACGGACTACCTGGCGGGCGACACATATTTCAAGGTGCATCGCGACGGGCACAATCTTGACCGTTGCCGGACGCAGTTCAAACTCATCCAGTCAATCGAGCAGCAGGAAGAGAGCATGAATCGGCTGGTTGAGACGCTTGCTTCGTAGGCTAAGCCCGGCCAGGTTGCTGCCCCAATCCAATTGAACAGTTTGATGGCCCTCATCGTCAGCGGGCGAGAGTGGTGCTTCAGTGCTTGTAAATTGCGACAATGGCTGCGAGCGCCAACAGACCGCAGATCTCAGCCACCAGATTCAGATCGATACTGAGAATTGACCCGCTGACAGTGATTCTTAATTGCGGCATTCCGTTTGGGTCTGAAAGCGTGCCTTTATAGAGTCCGCGGGTGATGAAAGCAGCGAAGAAGCCGAGCATTGGGACGCCCACAAGAATTGCAGCCAAATAGAATCGCTGATCCTGTAGCGGACCGCCGGCGAGAACAAGCAGGACTTCGATCACCGCAAGCCAGGCAAAAGCTGCGGTCTGCCAGACAAGATGAAATCGCGCGTGGCCCGGCCATTCAGGATTGGTTGCATGGGTGCGGTTGAGATCGATGATCAAAGTTGCCAGACCTTGGAGACAGCAAAGAGCAGCCAGCAAACCGCGGGCTATTGCCTGATTTGTCATGGCCCCTCCTCTGGGGATTTCACTGTCCGCACCGTTGCGTCACTTCGAAGCGGATATCGCGGGGGCTGGGGAGTGAGAACTCTGCTCTGTAGCGAGCGGAAGAGTAACGGCGATGCGCGCTCCACCGCCTTCGCGATTCGAAGCCGTGACGGTTCCCCCGTGGGCACGCGCGACAGCATCGACGAATGCCAGACCAAGTCCGTGCCCGTTGGAGTCCCGGCCTTTGACCCTGCGCTCGAACAGGTGGAGCAGGACTTCGGGATCGAATCCCGGTCCATCGTCTTCGACAACTAACCATGCGGAGTCTTCCTTGCCTCGCAAATCGATTGAGAGGGTGCAGTGTGGCGGCAAGTGCTTGAGCTCATTGTCGAGGAGATTGGCAACCATGCGATGAATAAGCGCAGCGTCGGCGAAGATGATCACCGGGTCATGGCTGCGGAGCTTGACCTCAAAACCCCTCTCTGACATGGAAGGTTCGTAGAGATCGGTCATGATTCTGAGCACTTCGTTCAAATCGATAGCGCTGCGTGTCAGCCGAAGCGCATCTGCCTTGGCCTCGGCGACATCCAGGGACTTGTTGAGAAAGTCGGTAAGTCGATCCAGTTCGTCTATGGCAGAGACAATCGGCTCGGCCTGCTCTCCGTCCGTGACGGTGGACAAAGACATTTCAAGCTTTCCGCGAATTGCCGTGAGGGGACTGCGCAAATCATGTGCCAGCGAGTCGGTGATGGTGTGCAACTGGTGCATGGAACTCTCGATCCGGTCGAGCATGCGATTGAGAGTCAGGGCCAAGTGGCTGACCTCGTCGTTGCGTTCGGTTGTCGGCACCCTGGCATCGAGATCGGAATGCCCGATTCGAGATGCGGCTTCGGTAATCTCCCGAACATGGCTCAACATGCGCCGCGTGGTGAGGAATACGATACCGAATCCGAGCAAAACAATCAGCAGCCACAGGAACAGGAAGCGCAGGCGCAGGATCCAGAGCACCCTCCGTTCATCCCGCTCCGACAAGCCAAGAAAGATCTGGCTGCCGTCCGCAATATGGATCGAAGCTACGCGAAAAGGGACTGCGAATCCAGGGACCCGCACATCCGTGGGCTGGTCCGGAGGGATACTGGTGGCCCGGATCGCCCTCAAATGGCTGTCGCCAGTCCCGGCGCCTACCCACAGTTGGAGAGAACCATCCTTGCCCGATTGAAGAAAGAACACCGAATCGTCCGGTTCGTCTTCTGATGCCTCCTTGTTGGGCACCTCTCTGGACGCCAGTTCCGCCACTTCACCCACCACGGCGTCATAGAGGGCATTCTTGGGTGTCCGCTCGGCCACGTCGCCCAGCACCTCTACTTCGCCCGAAAGCCAGGCATCGCTGCGATGTTGAATATCGCCGGCCACAAAGCTTTGGAGAAAGACAAAGACCACCATTGTTCCGCAGGCAAAGGCAAGCGTTGCCCACAGCGAGATGCGCCAGGCGGCGCTGCGCATCAGAGGCTTACCGGTCTTTGAGGACATAGCCCACTCCACGCATGGTCCGAATCAGCGGTTGCTGTCCCGCACTGTCAACCTTGCCGCGCAACCGGTAGATATGGACATCGACCACATTCGTGTCTGGTTGAATGCGCATGCCCCAGACCTTGTCGAGAATCATCGAACGTGTGACCACACGTCCGGCATTCCTGCACAAATACTCAAGGAGGACGAATTCCTGCTGGGTCAATTGCAGGACCTGTCCGCCGCGCGATGCCTCGCGCCTTAGCAGATCCAACTCAAGGTCCAATACGCGGAGCCGAGTCGCATCGCTAACCGCGGGGCTATTGCGCTTGAGCAGGTTGCGGAGGCGCGCCAACAGCTCGGCAAGCGCGAACGGTTTGGTCAGGTAGTCGTCTCCGCCCTGTTCCAGTCCCCGCACACGATCATCGACTGAGCGGCGCGCAGATAGGATCAGCACTGGAGCCCGTACGCCGAGTTGACGCAAGCGAAGGATCAGGCTGATTCCGTCCTGATCGGGCAAACCAAGATCGACAATGAGTATGTCGAATGGGCTTTCGACAGCGAGCCGTTGGGCAGTTTTGCCATCCGGCGCAGCTTCCACATCGTATCCCGCTTCCTCAAGCGAGCGTCGCAGGAAACTCTGGATATCGATTTCGTCTTCAACAAGCAGAAGGCGCATGAAGCGATATTAGTCCATCTGTGTCACCATTTACAGCTCTCCCTGGCTTCGCTCGCCCGGTTCCTTGAGAACTGCCCGAACCCCAGATGACCGTGTTGTCATCTGGGCGTTCGGTCGCGGTCATCTCATTTCATTATCCTTGGACTTAAGCCCGCTGAAAATCGTATCCACCGGACCTACGCGAGCGGAGCAGAAACCAATGGGAATAACTGCATTTTGGTCACATGCACTGAACATTTCCGCTCTCGCCAGTCATCCGCTTGGTTCCGTTCCTTTAAAATGAAGGAAATGTCATGCATGCAGGCCCGGCTCCGCGCTCTCCAAAGGGCGCCTGAACTAGTCTCACCAGTGAGTTGAAATCCGCACGGCCGCAGTTTCCCCGCGGCCCGATTTTCAGACACAAGAGAAGCCATCTTCTTCCCAGCGTTATTGAGGATCAGAGTGCATTCGACAAACGTTATGGACCAATTGGACACGAGTTTTCTTTCCGAAGCTTTCAGCGCCTCTCTATCGCTGCCTGCGGCTCTCGATCCCAGCTTCGAAGATGCCCTTCGCCATGTGCTCGACAACCCCGGGAGTTTGGTGCGCCCCAAGCTGGTTTTCCAGATGGCGACGGCGTACGGGCTGAATCCCGTTCACGCGCAGGATCTCGCCATTGCCCTTGAGTACTTCCACACCGCCTCTCTCCTGTTTGACGACCTGCCCTGCATGGACAATGCAATGGAGCGGCGCGGTGTTCCCTGTACTCATCTCGTATTCGGCGAGGAAGGCGCAATTCTTACCGCGCTGGCCTTGATCAATCGGGCTTATGCGCTGACCTGGCGCGCAGTTGCCGGTTGCCCGCAGGCCAGGCACGCGCAGGCTCTGGCCTTCATTGAGAATTGTCTCGGCGTCGGTGGATTGCTGAACGGGCAAAGCTTCGACCTGCATTACTCGGCACTACCACGCACGCTGGAGACGACCGAACGCATCGCCCGGGGCAAGACGGTTTCGCTGATCAGGCTGACCCTGGCGTTGCCGGCCATGCTCGGCGGGGCCTCGGACCGCGAAATCCAACAAATCGAGAGGATCTCAGTGTTCTGGGGCCTCAGCTATCAAATTGTGGATGATCTCAAAGATGTGCTCCAGAGCTCGGCGCAAAGCGGAAAGACAGCGGCACGCGACGCTCTCCTGGACCGCCCGAATATCGCCGAGGCTATCGGAGTTAGCGCCGCCGTGCATCGGCTCACGCGGTTGATCGATCTGGGAGACAGGGTGCTGGGCAGCCTTCTTGCTTCACGGCCTGAACTCGAGTTCCTGGAGAAACTGCGCGGCGACCTGCAGGCAGAGCTTGCGCGGGTTACGCGGGACTCGTTTGTGCTGGCGGAGGAAGTCAGTCAGTGATTTTTCTGAAGCTGATTTTGACCAACCTGCGCCGGCATCGCATCCGCTCATTGATCAGCATAGCCGGGATCGCCTTCAGCGTGGCGGCAATGCTGACAGTGGTCACAGTTCTGCAGGGCGCAATCGGCATGTTCTCCAGCATCCTCTCCAACGACAGCGAGCTGATCGTATTCGAGCGAGACGTTTCCGACCTTTTCTTCAGCAATGTTCCCAGCGACGCGGCGGCGCAGATTTCAAATTGGCCGATGGTGGCGCACGCGAACCCGGTGTTGTTCGGAATCGTCTCCAGCGAAGGCCACCCGATCATTACCTGTTTTGGAGTGACGCCTTCAGATGCGCGCATTCAAAAAGCCGCGTGGCTTCAGGGCGATCGCGGGAGGTTTGCTCAACATAACGATGACGTGGTGCTGGGCTCGCGCGCAGCGGAGTTTCTTTCAGCCACTCTCGGCAGCCAGGTTCAGATTGGCCATGCCACCTTTCACGTCATTGGCGTACTGAAGACGGCCAACGGCTTTGAGGATGGCGGAGTCTTCATGCCGCTTGCTTCAGCGGAGTCCTTCTTTCACAAGGAAGGAACTTCCTCAGTGATTACGGTCAAGCTGAACAACAAAGATGATGTTGCCGCCTTCAAGAGCATGGTCAAGGCGAAGTTTCCGAGCCTGATCGCTCTGGAGGACGCGGAGTTTACGCGTTCCTACTCTCAGTTTAGAATTTTGAAGGCTACAGCCTGGGCGGTGGGCGGATGCGGGTTGCTGCTTGGCGGTTTGGGAGTGGCGAACACAATGATCATGTCAGTGTTCACGCGCATTCGCGAGATTGCGATTCTCCGCGTCAACGGCTTCTCTCAAGTGCAGATTGGCGGGGTGATCTTCGGCGAGTCAGCAGTTGTGTCTGTTTTCGGCGCGCTGACGGGACTGCTGATAGGAACCTTCTTTCTCTTCGCGCTGAAGCTGATTCCCGCTCTTGACGGATATGTAGACCCCACCATTCATCCGCTTTTGATGCTGGTTGTACTTGTGCTGGCCTTGCTTACCGGGATTGCAGGCGCCCTCTATCCGGCCATCTACGCCATGCGTATCCGTGCAGTGGAGGCGCTTCGATTCGAATGAGACCCGCTACGGAAGGCAATGAAAACGGGCGCATCGTTCTGCGCGCCGAGAACCTGTGGAAGAGCTATGACGAAGGAACGGTCACGGTTCTCAAGGACGTGGATTGCGAGGTCTTCGAAGGCGAGACGGTGGCTCTCTGCGGGCCTTCAGGCTGCGGCAAGAGCACGCTGCTCCATCTGTTCGGAGGGCTCGATTGGCCCGATCGCGGGCGGGTTTCAGTCAACGGTGTAGAGGTCCATCGGCGCAGTAACCTGCTTCATCTTTTGCGCCATGAAGTTGGCTTCGTGTTTCAGCTCCACAACCTGATTCCCGACCTCACTCTTGCGGAGAATTGTCTTATCCCCACGGTTGCCGCGGGCATCGACCACCGCACTGCCAGGGCGCGTCTGCTGGAACTCACAGAGCGCACCGGGCTCAGTCATCGGCTCGATCATCGCATTCAGAAACTGTCCGGCGGAGAACGCCAGCGCACTGCGCTTTGCCGCGCACTGATGAACAAGCCCAGGATTCTGCTTGCCGATGAGCCGACAGGCTCACTCGATGAGCAGGCGAGCAAAGTGATCTTCGATCTCCTGCTCGAGTTGGTTGCTACCGAAGGCGCTACCCTGCTGATGGCCACGCACGATCGAAGTCTCGCAGGACGCTGCGACCGCCTGGTCGAGATGCACGATGGAAAGATTCATGAACATGCACACGCTGGATGAGATGGAAACATCGCGCTACAGCTCGCGAGCCGTTGCCAGCGCCGCGTGGCATAGCCTCTTCTGGCTTGCATTTGCGAACGCGATTGGAGTGCTGATCGCGATTCTGCTGCTTGTTCCCGCTCTCAACCGGCAATTAGGTGAGTGGACTTACGGTCGCTGGATGATGGTGCACATGAATCTGGAGCTGTACGGCTGGGCCAGCCTTCCCCTGGTGGGATTTCTCTTCAGGGTCTACGGCGCAGACCGCGGACCGACTGCGAATTGGTGCCGGCCGGTGTTGTGGGTGTGGTCGGCCTCGCTTGGTGTTGGCGTGCTGTCATGGCTTTCCGGAAACTCCAGCGGCAAGCTTTTTCTCGATTGGAGCGGATACGCACGCGTGTTATTTCCGGGTGCACTTCTGGTGCTTTGGCTGCTTCTGGTCTTCGCTCTGGTTGGAAGCTGGAGAGAATCCGGAAGTGCGAGCGTGGATGCGTGGGCGGCAAAGCTTGCGGGCCTCGTTGTTTTGCTGGCTGTTCCATTTCTCATTTACATCGCCTCCGGACCCAACACCTATCCTCCTGTGAATCCCGATACGGGCGGCCCGACAGGCGCCAGCCAGTTGGAATCCTCTTTGGCCATCGTGGCCGTGCTGCTGATGCTCCCGTTCGGGATTGCACGGCGCAAGCCGGGAAAGTCTGGAATCTTCGTCGCCGGCTGGATCGTCCTGATCGCTGAATCTATCCTCTGCGTCGCACTGGGCCGCGCAGATGTGAGCCATCACCGTCCGGTGCAGTTCCTTAGCCTGGGCAGTCTTCTCATTTGGCTGCCTCTCATTCCCTCTTATTACGCGGCCTTTGAGTGGCACCCAAGCACCCGCCGTTGGCGATTGGCTTTTCTCTGGTGGTGGGGCGCTTTGCTGGTCACCGGGTGGGTCTTCTTTCTTCCCGGAGTCCTTGACCACTTCAAATTTACCGACGGCCTAGTTGGCCACTCCTTCGTAGCAATGGCGGGTTTCACGTCGAGCTTGCTCATCTTCGTCATGGTGCAGCTGCTGGGCGAAGGTGGATGGATCTTCAATCGGTCGCGATCGTTTTATTTGTGGAATGGCAGCGTCATCGCCTATATCGTGCTGATGACTATGGCCGGCTGGCGTGAGGGCTTCGACCCGACTTTCACAATCGTGCCGGGCGTTGCGCGCAACGTGCTCTACACTCTCCGCCTCGTGACCGGGATACTCATGCTGCTTGCTGCGCTTGACTGGCTCGTCGACGCGTCAACGCTACTTCGCGAACCTATCCCTGCTGCTACTGAAGTTCCACAGGAGAAGACAGCATGAGCCGCCCCGTCCTTGTTGTTTATCAGTTGCTGATTGGTCTTTCAGACACGTTCACGGGTGCTCTGCTCATTGTTGCGCCGGAGCTGACGTTGCGGCTGATGCATTTGCATGCGCCCTCGGATGCACTGATCTACGTCTCATTTGTCGGCGCATTCGTTTTCTCGGTGGGCCTTGCCTGCCTGTATGGCGCACTCCTCGCATATAAAGGCAACTGCCGAACGAAGCTTGAAGTTGTTTGGTTGCTCACAGGATTCGCGCGTGCCAGCGTCGCCAGCTTTGTGATCGCGCAGGTGCTGTCGAGCACGCTCGAGGGAGGCTGGCTGACGGTCGCGGCTACGGATGGGGTTTGCGTTCTGATTCAGGCCATTGGCCTGCGTCGAGGGTGGTTGGCCCGTGCCACAAAGTAAGCGCGGCGGTTTCGGCTGGCAGGGCGCGAGCCTTGTCGCGATCACGTATGTCTATTTCCTCATCTTCGCCCAGTTTGCATTCCTCAAGCGACTCGCGACGCTGGGCGTTGCAGACGCACACCTGAAAGCCGTAATGGCGGCGATGGCCGCGGGCGGAATCCTGCTTAGCCTGCTGGCTCCGCGACTGAGCTATTGTCCCTCTGCGAATCTGCGTCTCCGCACGGGGCTCTTTGCTTCAGGCTTCGCAGCATTCGCGGCGCTTCTTCCCCTCGGATTCGCCGCGGCAATTGCCGAGTCCTTCCTCATCGGCGCCGCGCTCGGGCTGCTTACCGTCACCCTGGTCACGCATCTGCGCCAATGGACAGGCGATCGCAGCCCTCTACTCGCCGTCGGCGTAGGAACGGGCATAGGTTATCTCGTATGCAACTTCCCGCCTTTCTTTACGGCTTCGGCAGAAGTACAGGCAATGTCGGCGGGGGTTCTGTGCCTGGCGGGAATCGGCATCACATTTCTACCTACACCTGCGCAGTTCGAGGCGCGCGAAAATGATTCACAGTCCGCGATCTCCTTCTTTCGCGTCCTCTGCGGGTTCACTGCGCTTGTATGGCTGGACTCGGCTGCCTTCTTCATCATCCAGAACACACCGGCGCTGAAGGCCGGAACCTGGCAGGGCACATTTCATCTCTGGGCAAACGGCCTGTTGCATCTTGCCGCGGCGCTGGCGAGCGCATGGTTTCTGCGTCGCAGGGGTCTCTCGCCGGTTCTCATCGCCGCGTTTCTTGCGCTTGGCGTAGCGTGTTTGCTTTTGCTCGATCCTGACCGGGCACTCCTCGCATCCGTCTTCTATCCCATCGGCGTCTCGCTCTACTCCGTTGCGCTGGTTGCGTATCCATCTCTGCTGGCACCTGCTGCTTCCGCCGCAGAACGAGGCCGAATGGCGGGTTGGATCTACGCGATCGCCGGCTGGGCGGCCTCCGCAATGGGAATCGGAATGGGACAGAATTTAGGCCACGTTCCGCCGGTCTTTGTCGCCGCTGCCGGCGCGGCCATTCTGCTGCCGCAAATTTATACGGCCTTTCGCCAACGGGCCCGCGAGTTGACCCTCGTTGTCTTCGTAGTTTTGGCGGCGCTCTTTTTCGATCGGTTTCTCCACGCGATCAATGCCATGCCTCAACTCACTCAAGTGGAGCGCGGCCGCCAGGTGTACATATCCGAGGGATGCATTCACTGCCATTCGCAATATGTGCGGCCCAATTCGCCGGATGTGCTGATGTGGGGACCTGTCGAGTCCATCCAGGGATTGCGAAACGAAAATCCGCCGCTCATTGGCAATCGTCGTCAGGGTCCCGACCTCGCTGAAGTTGGAGCGCGCCGTTCCACTCTCTGGCTCAAGGCTCACTTCTACGATCCTGCACAGGTCAGCGGCTCCTCCATCATGCCCTCGTACAGCTTTCTCTTCCACGATGAGCGCGGTGACGATCTTGTTGCGTATCTCGAAAGCCTGCACGCGACAGACACGCAGCGTCACCTTACAAAGGAGAGGCTGTGGCAGCCCTCTGTCGCCGCCGTTGCAGAGGCAAATGCCGCTGACGGCGAGCAACTCTACCGGCGCGACTGCGCCAACTGTCACGAAGCAGAAGGCCCCACGCGCCGTGCCTGGCAATCGAACTTCAAGCGGCTCCCTCCGGATCTCGCGAAGGGTCCATACTTTTATCTGTCGCCTTCAGGTTCCCAGCAACAGCGGACGGTGCGCCTGGAGCAGATTGCAAAGTTCGGCATCCCCGGAACCGACATGCCGGGACACGAATATTTGTCTGACAGAGACATTGCCTCCATTGGTCTTTGGTTGTCGCAAGTCATCGCGCGATCGAATCAACAACCTTGAGCACTCATTGCATATAGGAGAAGACGAACAATGAAGATTCACGCACAAGCCCTCTTCCTCGCCATCCCGCTCGCGATTGCCCCTGCCGCGCACGCACAGCATCAGACCTTCAGCATCAATCCGGATGCAAGCACGGTAGCCTTCACTTTGGGTGGCTCCGGCCACCATGTGCAGGGTGCATTCCATGTGCAGCGCGGATCAATCGACTTTGACCCCGGCGCCCAAAAGATATCCGGCTCAGTAATCGTTGCGGCCGGCAGCGGCAACAGCAGCGAACCGAGCCGCGACAAGAAGATGAACTCCGACGTGCTGGACACCGAGCACTTTGCTGAAGTGACGTTCGCACCCAGCAGCTATCAAGGAACTATAGCGCCCTCCGGCGATTCCACTATCCAGGTCTCCGGCACCTTCACTTTGCATGGCACTCCGCATGACCTGACGGTTCCCATGCAACTTCATATTGACGGTGCGAACCTGGCAGCAAAGGGACACTTCACGGTTCCCTACGTGAAATGGGGACTCAAAGATCCAAGCATCTTTATCCTGAAAGTGGCCAAGGAAGTTGATATCGACCTGAGCTTGAGTGGTCAGCTAACTCACTAACCAGGGCGATCGCTGACTTGCAATGCTTTTGAGCGCCGAGACAAGCACAACCAGACTCGCAGTTGAGTGACGCCAGCGCTCGCGCCCTTCATCCCGTCTGATGATACCTACGATTCCATCTATCCGTCTCGCTCGCCGTGCTCAGAATGCGCTACAGTTGTACTGTCAGCGAAGACCTCGCCACACACAGCAGTAGCGCGTCACTCAGATAACTGAGCTTATGATTCCATCTCGCGGAGTTCTCTAGAAAATGAGCCCCAATCCAACATGTAGAGCATTTCAAATACACGCTTCAGACAATGTGGCAACTTTACTGGACGAAGCTTTTGAAGGATCCGTGGTGGCAATCGCAGGGTCATCCGATGAAACTGTGTTGGCTGCGCGGGAGAAGGTTGGAATGGGGCATAAGATCGCGCTGAAGCGGATTGATGAGGGGAAGCCGATCTATAAGTACGGAGTCGCAATTGGAATGGCGATCCAGCAGATCGAGACTGGAGATTGGGTGCACCTGCATAACTGCCGCAGTAATTTTGACGAACGCTCGGGGTCGCTGGACCTGTACACGGGTGTCCCCAAAGGAGCAGAGAATGAATGATCGCAGTTGGTCGGGCTACCTTCGCAAGGACGGGCGAAAGGGCATAAGAAATCACTTGCTCGTCGTGTACACCGTGGAGTGTGCCAGCTTTGTTGCCCAGGAAATCGCAAAGGACGAACCGGACGTTCACGTGATCGGATTTCCCGGCTGTTATGACAATGACTATGCGTTTCGCCTGATGCTCGCACTTTCAACTCACCCAAATATTGGCGGCGTGTTGTGCGTAGGCCTGGGTTGCGAATACACGCAGCCCAGCAGAATCGCGGATGTGGTGCTGCAGTCGGGTCGGGCGACGGAGTCGTTCTTTATTCAGGAGCACGGTGGAACACGCAGCAGCATCGAATTGGGGAAGGAACTTCTTCGATCGATCAGGTCAGAATCAAACGAACGCTCGGTGAGAGTTCCCATGACCTGGGCCGACCTTATCATCGGCTCGGAGTGCGGCGGGTCCGATGGAACGTCGGGGCTCGCCGGCAATCCAGTCGTAGGACGGGCATTCGATCAGCTGGTCGACCTCGGCGGATCGGCAATATTCGAAGAAGTCGTGGAAATGATCGGGCTGCGCGAAGTCCTCGTTTCTCGAGCGGCATCGCCGGGTGCGGCTGAGCAACTCGCCGCTACATACGACAAGGCGGCGAGCTACTGCAAGGCCGTGCGCCAATACTCCGTTGCCCCAGGAAACTTTGCGGGCGGACTTACGACCATCGAAGAAAAGAGCATGGGCGCGTTCGCCAAGGGCGGACGGAAGCCAATTGAAGGAGTCCTTCGAGTTTCCGAGACTCCGCCTCACCCCGGGCTCTGGCTTCTGGATTCCGTTCCGGATTCGCATTTCATGCAATTCGGTTACACCAACCCGAACGACACCGAAGGAATCATGGATCTGATTTCGACGGGAGCGCAGATGGTGCTCTTCGTGACCGGTCGAGGAAGTGTGATTGGCAGTGCCATAGCGCCGTTAATCAAAGTCACTGGCAACGAACGGACATACAAAAACATGACGGATGACATGGACTTCAATGCCGGCCGGATTCTTAGCGGCCAGGTCACGCTGGACGAGGCCTCCGTCGAGTTAATGAATCTGATAGCGGATGTCGCGGCCGGGCAGTCAAGCAAGCCAGAGAAGCTTGGGCATCGGGAATTCTTTCTCATGTACAAGCACCAGGATTCACCTTCGCTGGAAGCAGGATGCAGGCAGTGAAGCAGTCGTCGAGCCCCGAATCCCCAGGGGCTCCTCCACTTCGATTGCAGGGATGCACGCGGCTGTGCAAAACTTCGTGCGGAGACAATCGTGACAAATAGATGGATGGTTCTTGCAGTGTTGATGGCGTGCTCCGCGAGCATGCGGGCACAAGAAGCCGTAGTTTTGCCCGCGACCCAGGCAGCAAAAGATCAGGCGGGAGAGACATTCCGTCTTGTTTCCGATGGGCCGGCGGCGCCGGGCTGGGCGCGAACCGACGATATTGCACGAAAGTTCTTCCGCCAGGAATTGCCGGCGCTGTTTGAACGCACGATTGCACTGGACAGCGAAGTGCCGTCGCGGACAACTCTGCGCTGGATATTCACGGGGCCTCGAGCGGGCTTTACGGTAGAACTCGGCTCGAGCAAGATCCGCATTACGGAACGCTATTACGATTCGATGGGACTGTATGAGGGACAAGGGAACTATCCGGAAAAGAAAGTGCTCGACGAAGAGAGGCAATTTGCGGGGCATGCCCGGACGCTGACCGTGATCGCCGATGCGCACCTGTCAGTGCGGGTATTGGTCAACGGACTTGAGGTCCTGAATGCGCCAATGCTGTTCGACGTAACCCGGCAGCAACTGATGTATGCGGCGCCGCGGACGGAGCACGACGTTTTAGCGGGCAGACTGCTGGAGCCGCAAGTGAAGGCCGCGACCGTGGCGATAAAGGCCAGCGAGAAGCACCAAACGATGCTTGGGTTCGGCGGGAGTCCGAGCATACCGGCGTATGCGGAACTGAGCGAAGCGGGCAAGCGCGAGTATTGGCACATGCTGAAGCGCTACAACCTGCTGATTGCGCGCGAGTATCCCATGGGCACCGAGCTGAAACAGGACTTGAGCAATATGGACGATATGGCTGCAGCCACGCCGCACTATTACGGAGACAATTTTCCTAACAGCGAGGTATCGAACTTCGAATACACAAAGCATGTTGTGGATTTGGGTGGAGACGTGATCTACGAGATGTGGGCGCTGCCGCCCTGGGCCACCGAGGATTACTCGGGGCCGCAGGTTGTGGACTCGTGGCACAAGCCGGTGAAGCGCGTAGCCAATCCCGAGGAGTATGCGCGAATCGTAGTGGGGTACTGCAAGAAGGAGCAGGCAAACACCGGCGCGGCGCCGCTGATTGTGGGCATCGAGAACGAAGTGGACCAGCCTACCTCGGTGTTCAATGCCATGGCTTTGACGCTTCGCCGGGAGCTGGACAAGGCGGGATTCACGCAAACAAAGATCCACATGGCCGATGCGAGCTACATGTTTTTGGGCGTGCAGCGGGCGAGGGAACAGCGCAAGGACGCCGCGGCGTGGAAGGCGATCGATTTCACAGCCGTGCATGAGTACGACTTTCAGGAGTTCGTTGCGAACCCAGATCTCTATGACGCGCGGATGCGGGCCATGCATGACGCAAGCGAAGGGAAAGAGTTTCTGGCGACAGAGATATGCTTCAACGATCCGCACTACCAGGAGCCGTCCTATCGAGTCGCCCTGGCCGCGGCGCAACTCTACCACAAGAACCTGACGGAACTGGATGCGGTGAGCCTGCTCTATTGCTGGATGCTGCTCGATGTCGAGCAGCCTACCTTTGGTGGATCACGCGCGCTCATGGTGCCGGATCGAACAACGGGATGGGTCCCCGTAGCGTCGAGCTTTGAGCTGCGAGTTCTGGGAGCATTCAGCCGCCACATTCTGAAAGGCATGCAGCGCGTTGAAGTCGAAACCAACGACCATGACCTGCTGACGACTGCGTTTGCCGATGGAAAGAACCAGACCCTGGTGATGGTGAATCGAGGTACGGCGGCTCTTAACGTTGCGGTTGCCGGGGCGGCAAAGCCCTGGACTGAGATGGAGCGCACCGGCATCGAAGAGCCAAATACGGTTTCTGAAGTGCCCGCAGAGGTGGTGGTTGCGCCAGGGGAGATCGTGGTGCTTTCAAATGTGGCGGCAGAGCGATGATGTTGCGTCGCTCGCCGCAATGGCTCGCGTCAAACTGACGAGAACGAGTGCTCTGGCCGGGGCCGTAGGGTGGTCAAGATCATCTCGAGCTTTGGGTTACAAGGTGAACCTGTCCGAGAAGCCCGGACGAAATAGGCATGACCTTGTCGAGGTCCTGCATCTGGAATCGATCGCCATATTTCGCGATGAGTGGTTTGTAGTCGTGGGGCGCCTGCGCAGACCACGCGTTGAGAGCCGTGTTGTACACGTGGATCTCGATGTGATTCTGTCCGGCCTTCAGGAGCTTCGATATATCGAGGCGGTAGGGCGGATGCCACAGTGCGCCTGCAGTCTGGCCGTTGATGGTCACCAGTGCAGCCTCGCGAATGGGCGGCTCGAAGTAAGCGTGCATGCCGGGACCAGGACGAGTGATCAGCGGATTCGGCAGGCCATTCGCACCTAGAACCGGATGTTCGGGTGGCGAATTGGGCGCACCAAGCAGCGCCTTGCCGCCTTCGACTTCAAGAAAAACCGAGCTGGCGGAAGGCGCATCGACCGCAAAGTCACGCGAATATACGGCTTCACCAGAGTAGTGACGAGTGGCGGGATCGGCTGTCCAATCGGAGGGAGTCTGCTCGGTCCCGGTCTTGCCGGCAGCCGTGAAGGTGACCGTCCAATCGGTACTGAGATCGGCAATCTGCGAATACGGCACATCAGTGGAAACCGATTTTGTGCCGGGTTCGGAGTCCGAGAAAACGAAGATACGCGACTCGTAGGGAGCCAGGTGGATGGGCTGGGAACTTGCCGAGGCCGCGGCGAAGGTGGCGTCATCGGGGTTCCATGCTTCTGCAAATTTGTGTGCCGTGCCAAAGCTGGCGACTGTGTCGACGGTCTGGTTGCCGGTATTGACGACGAAGTAAACGTCTGCGCCCGGCAGCTTGCGGCGAATAAATCCGAGCTGATCCTTAGCGGGGTCCTCAGCGTTTGCGAGGTTGAAGTCAGGCGTGGCAGCGCGCCGAAGAGCACCGGCCAGCCCGTCCGTACCAGAAACGAATGTGGACTTTCCTGCATCGAAGAGATGCTTCGATAGGGCCGTGATCTCAGCTTGTGGCGCGCCTTCCGCGTCCAGCGACGGCGCGCGGCCGACAGATATCACCTTTCCACCGGCCGCTGTGAATGCCTGAATCTTCTTCAATGTCTCAATTGGAATGCGGTCGGTGGGCGGAAGCACGAGTATCTGGTGATTGACACCGACCTTATTGATGGCGTCGGCGTCGATGTAGTCCACGTTATAACCGGCGGAGAGAATGGCAGACATGAGCGCCGGAGTGATGAGGCCTTGCATGGCGCCAGTCACGGTAACCCTGGAGGGAGAAAAGCCGGCCCACGCATCATCAGTGGGGAGCAGGATAGCAACCTGGTTCGCGGGCTGCCCCTGGCGCATGAGGTAGCTGATGCGGGCGATGTACCGCGTGACACTAGCCATCACGGGGTGCCAGGGATTGTGCTCGTTAAAGACCGCGGCGGCATAGAGCGACCACCCCGGCTCGCTGACCTGCGGTGCCGAGTAAGGCCATCCGTGGAAGATGAGCAGGTTTTCGCCCATGATGAAGTCGATGTCGGCTTCAGCTTTCATATCGAGAGGCGTGGCGCGAAAAGCGGGCGAGTGGAGCCAGGTGAACGTTTCGCCGGAGCTGACATTGTGGCCAAACACGTGGTTGGCAGACGTGGCCCAGCGAAGGGTGGAGAATGCGCGCCACTGTGGGCCTTCGCCCTCTGCGAGCCCCACGAGATTCTGGCTTGAGAAGCTTACCGCCGGCTCTCCGTAGGTTTGCGAGCGGAATTTTGTGCGGTGTGCGATGGCCCAGTTGTTGATCTGCGTCAGATAGTTTTCGTTCACCAGTTCAGTAAGCGTGCGGCCCCAATCGTGGCGAACCTTCTCGGCCACCGGAGTGCCTCCTGCTACAAGTTCGGGCAGACGTGGGATGAGATCGTAGCCCCGCCGCTTTCTGAATTCTGCAGGCAGATTCGGAGTCCAGTCAGCGCCGTACGCTTCAAGAGAATCAGAAAAAATTGCATAGGGCGGAGTGTTGCCGAAGGCTCTAACGAGCGGTTCCCCAACCTTCTGAAGATGCGTGGCGACGGCCTGATGGCTGAAGGGATCCAGTACCCATCCTTCCGCTCCGACGGCGGCCCGTTTGACCACCTGCCCGGTGTGGCCGGCAATGAAAAAGAGCGCGGTGCGTGCTTGGCTGGCAGGGAAAACTGCTGAGGAATTTCCCGAAACGACGAGTGGCTGCGCGGAGGCGGCGTCCCAGTTTACGGGCGCGGCTGCGGCATTGCGGCCGCGGGCGGGAGCGCGATTCCCTTCAACAGCAGCAGGCCTCGCGATGGAGTTGACGATCGAGGCAGAGATGAGCGATTCGCCCTTTGCCAGCTGCGGCACGGCAACCGATGAGGCACTCGGGGGAACGGGGACTTCTACGGTGCGCAGGCGTCCTGCAGCCTCTTGAAGCGTAGTCGCGGGGCCGCCGTATGGCCAGCCGCTGCAGAGAGTCACGTCGATTCGCAGTCCAAGCTGCCGCCCTTGCGCCTGGGCGTAATTCACGGCGTCGAGCATTGCAGCAGAAAGGAAGGGAAGATTCACAAGGCCCTTGTCGGGGTCGTCGAGAACCTCCGGGTAGACGAAGGCCAGCTCAGCTCCGCCAATTCCGTTGGCTTTCATCTGTTGAAGCTCGCGGAAAATCTCCGCCTTCTCTACTGCCGCGCCGAACCACCACCAGCGGACCATCGGTCTGGCGCTTGCGGGTGGATTGGCAAAGTTCTCTCTCAGGGTTTGAAACGACACTGCGGGCGACACGGATGGAGTGGGAGAAGCGGCTTGAAGCGCAGTTGTAAACCCAGTGAGGATAAGGGCGGTAAGGACGATATGGGCGGCTTTCGTACGAGACATTGGTTACTCCTGGCTGGGCTGCATGATCGGCGGAAAGTTGAAGAAGAATTGGTCAAGGCGCCGCGCCACACCCGGACTTTTGCCATCTTTCAAGCGTATCGAGCCATCGCCAGGTCCACGATCTCTTCGATCATTTGCGTATAAGAGAGGCCGGATTTCTTCGCGGCCATGGCAAACTCCTGTCCGCTGGAGAGCCATGGGTTCGGATTCGCTTCGATGACATAAACCTCGCCTTTGCTCGACAGGCGCATGTCAATGCGGCCATAATCGCGAAGCTTGACGGCGCGATAGGCCTTGATCGCGATCTCGGTGAGCTTGGTTACGGTTTCTTCGTCGAGGCCTTCGGCGATCACCGATTTCGTGAGCTTATAGGCGTCCGTGTCTTTCTCGAATTTCACATCCTGGCTGGCGATCCTGGGCACGCCCTTGGGAAGCTTTGAAAGGTCAAGCTCCACAAGCGGAAGTACATGTGCGCTCTCGTAACTCCCGAGAATGGCGGCGTAGATTTCGCGTCCTTCGATGTACTCTTCGATCAACGCAGGGGAATCGAACTCCGCCTGTATATAGTTAATTCGCTCCATCAACTCCTTTACGCTGGTAACTACGGCAGCGGCGTCGATGCCGATGGATCCATCTTCGGAGGTGGGTTTCACAATGAGTGGGAACGAGATGTCATCTGCGTGGTCGATGTTGCCGCGATAGGCTGTCGCGAAGTAAGGCGACTGAATCCCGTAAAAAGCGAACATCTTCTTGGCGATCGATTTGTCCTGCGCAAGAATATGCGCGTGCGGTCCCGCGCCGGTGTAAGGGATATCGAGCAAATCCAGGAACGCCGTAACGTGCATCTCCTTGGTGTCATCGCCCGCATACGATTCCGTGAGGTTGAAAATGAGATCGGCGCCGCATTTGGCGAGTCCGAGCAGTGATTGCGGGCGGCCATTGAGAACGTAATACGACGGCTCATGACCGAGCTTCTCCAGGGCCTCAAAGATCTCTTCGCGATCTTGCTTTACCGGCTTCTTTTTGCGTTTCTTTTGTCCCTTGCGCTTGCGCGGTGCAGGAACTTCTTCCTCCACTTCAACAGGTTCTTCTTCCCACAAGTCGTACAGCACGGTGACTTTCAACTTCGTTCCAGTCATGCGGCCTCCNNTTGTGTACACCGTGAACTCCGTTAGGTAATCGGACTCGCGTCGAACGTCCACGCGCAGACCCAGGTCCTCAACACGCTTGCAGATGGCTTCCACCAGCCGCTTGACGATCGGACGTTGCACGCCGCTCCAATACGCGACCTTGTCCACAATGGGCTTGCGATGCTGACGCAACATCTCCTGGGCGGGTCGCACGCCCTTTTGCCGCTTGCGGGAGACATTGAAGATGTCCGCCAGGTCGGTATCCAGCGCGAGTTCCTCCACTGGAATCTCCTCCGGCAGGCTGAAACCATAGAATTCGCCAACCGTCGATTCCATTTCATCCACGGTGATGTCGGTGCGGCCGCGACGCCGGACGGGTTCAGCATCTCCCACTTTTCGCGCCATGTGATCGACGTATTGCAGCTTGGCAAGCGCGCCCCAACCTTGGTAGCGCTTTCGCCATTGCGAGCGAGGCGTGAGCCAGACTGCAAACGTTTCGGCAAAATCTTCATCCGGATGCTTCTGCGCGTACCACCCGGCCATGTGGCGAACAAACTTCCGCGAGAAAGGTATGGGACGGTAATTGTCGCGATAAGTGCGGCGAAACGGACCGAAGAGATCGCGCCACTCAGCCGACTTGTAAAGCTGGTACGCGTAATTGAATGCGTGTCCGGCCTCATGACGCATGTACATCATGATCTCGCGAGCGTCTTCCAGGTCGTTCATATCACGCTCAAGCTGTGCCAGGTCCGGGTTGGCCAGATAGAACGGAATGCCGATGACGGGCTCTCCAGAGGGACATCCCCATTCATCGGTGAGATAACAAACCGGACGGAACTTGTGGATGCCCTTGGCTTCCAGTTCTCGATAAAGCTGCTGAACGAATCGTTCCAGCGGAGAGCCCTCGAGTTTGAGCCCAAGTTCGCGAATGGGCTTGGCGAGTATCTCCTGGAATTCCGATCGGGTTTTCTCGAAATTGCGCACTGGGCTATTCAGAGTTTTATACCACGCAACCGGATTTGGCATTGCAAGGCAGACAGACAGCTTTGATTGTGAGGCCTGAGCGTGCCTTATGCGAGGGGGCGAACCGGTTTAATCACCACAGCGTCGCCGGTGCTTTTCCAGGCGAAGCAGCGCTACTTCTAAGTTGTTGATTCTATTGGCATCCTTATTGTTCGTGAATTGGAACCAGACGATGCAGGATTTGGTCTCTGTCTCCGGGACGCAATACATCATAGGAGAAGGAGTGGGTTCCTACACTTCGAATCGAGCGAATCTGCCGGGTCGAAGATGGCTACCTGTTGTCCTTCTTTGAAGTAGCGCGTCTCAACCCTGAGTTGTTTCGCTTTCTCTGCTATCGCCACAATGCGTGGTTGGGAGCCAAAGAAAATGACGGTCGAGTTACCATTGCCAGACTCAGTGGCATCGACAGCAAAAGGCTCGCTATCGTTTACCCTTATGCTGGCTTGACACCCTTCTACGCTGCAATGAATCTGGCCTTTATCACCGCTAAAGTAAGCGTAGCGCCTGTGTCCCTTGAAGACACCGCATCGTGCCTCACGCATGTGCCGCCCAAATAATACCTGCCTCAGCATGGTGCACCTGCAACCGGGTCATGGAGAAGCCCAGCTTCGCAAGCGACGTCATTAACTCGTGTACGGTCCCGCCGCTGTAGAGGTGATACTCCATTCGAATGGAATGAACACGATTCCAGAACGCAGCAGGCTTTAGAATCTGAAACTCCGCTCCTTCGCAATCCAGCTTCAACAGGTCGACCTCTCCGCCGATCCGTTCGATTGCGGTTTCAAGTCGAACCTGCCGGACCGCGCCCGTGGCGTCATCCGTCAGGTGGGTTCGCGCCTCATCGGAGGGGCCTGTATCGATCATCGCGACGTAGCCCTCCTTTTCGCCAATGGCCTCGGGAAAAATCCGGACCGCGGCGGTGGCGGAGTTGACGCGTAGAAAAGGCAGGATGCGCGGGTTGGGTTCGTAGGCGTGAATGGTAGCTGCGGGATACCGGCCGCGGGCCGCGAGGGAGAAAAAACCGGCATGTGCGCCCACGTCGAGAATGGTTCGAACGTCTGGCAGCCCACGGCCGAGACCGTATTCGTTGCGGAGGAAGCGTTGAATGAAGTCGCCGTCGGCAACATCTTTCTCGGGCAGAAACAGCGCAACATATCGATCCACCACAAAAACCTGGGATGGCATTGTGAACCAGCGCGGGAGGATGAACCAAACGCGATAGCGAAGATCGTTGGAGCAGACTTCCGGCAACTGCGACACAAAGCGGAGAGCCCTTCGCAAGGTGGAAATGGCGTGCCTCAAACCGGGTTTGTCCCCTGTCCCTCTCTCAGATGGGCACCTCTACGCTGTGGCGTGCCTGCCTAACGGCGTTTGCTGAAAGAGTGAAGCCTCTATAGACCATGCCGTGTCAGCGCCCTCTGTTCATCGCGTTGACTTTAACCGGAATTTCCATTTTGACTTTCGGCTCCAAGCAAATATACCACCGGTTGACTCCGCTCTCTATCTTCCTTGTATCCATTCGAAGGCCGAAGATACTAAGCAGCAGCACTGAATAGAGTGGGAGGGGCTTTCACCGGCGTTCTGCTGAAGCCGTGGTTGACGAGTCGGAGCCGGATGGGGACAGGGTACCGTTGCGTTAGTCCCCGTAGTATCCCGGCGTTTCGGAGAACATCTCAATACCAATGTAAGGTACTCATTCTATTTGGCGTCCCCGACGGGATTTGAACCCGTGTTATCGCCGTGAAAGCACGGGAGAAAGTCGTAACTGCAACATTTTAACGGGCAGCGAAGTGCATCGGAACGCATCGCAACGATTCGAAGGAAGCCATTTCTGGCCCCAAGGTGGTCCCAGAATTCGAGGTTTCAGCAGACTGAGTATTCGGGCTCTTAATCGACAAGTTTTAGGCTCGAGTCCTACCTGAGGAGCCAAATAGATTCTTAGACTTACGACCCCTCTTCACTCCCCGATGAACCTCAGAAATGACCGACTGTGGGGACTTTTGTGGGTACCCCTCGGCCTGCCCTGTTTCCTGGCTGGATTCCGCCGTCGCCGTGTCCGACCGTACCGTGACAATGTATCGCTAAAGAACAGCAAGCAGTACCTTGACAGATTGGTAGGATAATCTTACTATCCGATTTTCAAGCTGAAAGGCACAATTCCATGAAGAACCTTTTGGGAGACAGTCTGCCCCATTCCGAATTGCGGGGGCACGTGGAGCCGCGTTTGCGCGATGACGGTGGGTTGAAGCGGCGAGAATTGCTCAAGGCATCGATGGTTATTGGTGCTGGCGTGGTAGGCCAGATGATGGCGCCGTCTGCGGCATCTGCGCAGGCGCCACCGCAACAAAACATCGCGCCTGCAAAGAGCGGGAAGGGACAGCTCACCGAGCAACAAGTATTGGATAACGCCCGTGAGCGTCTTTACCCGACGTGTAGGGTCTGCCCGGTGTGCGATGGAGTTGCCTGTGCCGGGGATGGCGGTGGGATGGCTGGCGCCGGCACAGGGGTGTCATTCCAAAACAACTTCACGGCGCTCCAGCGGGTGAAGTTCATGATGCGAAATGTGCACGAACATGAAGTCAGTAAGGTCGATACTTCGACTACGATTTTTGGGCATAAAATCTCGTTCCCTGCAGTTTCGGCACCGATGGGTCCAAACGGTTCGACATTCGGCAAGGGAATGCCGGTAGCGGACTGGTTCAATTCGCTCATTGGAGGGTGCAATGCCGCGGGCACGCTCGGGTCGGTTGGCGATGACCCCCGCTATGAAGACGCCGGCGTGAGGAGTAACCTATTGATCATCAAAGCGCACAAGGGGCAGGCGCTTTACAACTCCAAGCCAGCGCCGAATCCGATCATTCTGAAGTATCTGCCGCTCATTGAGGAGGTCAGTCCCGCGTGGCTTTCGATCGACGTAGACTCCGGACCCAAGAGCGTCGGTGAGCTGCGTGAACTTGTGAGAGCGTTCCATATACCTATCGTGGTCAAGGGGATCATGAAGGTTGACGACGCAATGAGATGTGTGGACGCTGGGGTTGCGGGAATCGCTGTGTCCAACCACGGCGGACGGCGGCTTGACCATGCAGCAGGGATTGCGGACGTGCTTTCGGCGGTTGCTGCGAAACTGAAGGGTCAGGTTCCGATTCTTACCGATGGATGCGTGGCGACGGGGGCTGACGTACTGAAGTATTTGGCTTTGGGAGCCGACGTTGTCATGGTTGGACGGCACCTTTTGCGCGCAGCGCACGGAAGCGGTCCCGAGGGAGTGGCGCTGTTCATGAACAAAATGCGGAGCGAGTTTGAAAGTGCCATGCTTCTGACAGGTGTTCTAAGCGTTCCCAAGATCAACAACAGTATTCTCTACGCGTAATGGAGGTGAATCGTGCAAACCAAGATCACCTTCTTGGCGGGACTCGTGGCCGGATTGGTTATGTTCCTTGGGTCGTTTCTGGCGCCTTGGCAAGTGCAGGCAGCAGGTCACATTCCGCTGATCCTCTATCGAGGTGGTACGCGGGGGAGGGTGGTTTTCGACCATCAGACCCATGCCTCGAAAGGCCTCCGCTGCGATGATTGCCACTCCGATTTTGCACATACGGGGAAAGCGCTGTTTTTCACTCGCAAACAAGGACTCATCACATTCGAGGATCATCAGACGGCAACCAAGTGTTTTGCCTGTCATGATGGCAAAGGCCCAGTAGAGAGCGCGAAGAGTGCGCTTTCCGACCGTCGGGGCGCATTCAACGAGTGCACGCGTTGCCATCGCAACGCCGGAGGCTCCCAGGGGTAAGCGTGTTGCCATTACGTTTGACTGATCTTGTCTCTGATCTGTGCCGCACGTCGGGCGAGGATTCTTCAATGCTTGATCCGACATGAGTCATTCATGACCATTGTCATATTAGATTGTGGTCGACCTGAGCAGGCGCGCGGCAACCACTTATCTTCCGATATCCACGAGGTATTTGTTGTGAAGTCGCAGTTTCACATGGTGACGAAGCCAGCGGGCCCAGTCCCTGTCCCGCTTCGCGAATCCACACTCAGTCAACTCGCTCGCATTGTCACATGCCCCCGCTATGACCGGAGCAGCACCCTTCCGGGGATTGTGCACATCGGCGTGGGCGGGTTCAACCGTTCCCACCTCGCGGTCTATCTCGACGATCTGCTCACTCTTCGTGCCTCGAAGCCTTGGGGAGAATTCGGCGTAGGCCTGCTCCCCGGGGACAAGTTGATTCACACGGCGCTGGCTGAGCAGGACTTTCTCTACGGACTCCTGCTTGTCGATTCTGACCAGGAAAGCTATCGCGTGGTTGGGTCACTCGTGGACCACCTGTATGCTCCGGAATCATCTGGCGCGGTGCTTGATCGGCTCAGCTCTTCCGAGTGCGCAATTGTCTCGCTGACTGTAACCGAGGGCGGCTACTTTATTGAGGATTCATCGGGCAGGTTTCTCGTCGATCACCCGGATATTCATCACGATCTCGAGCATCCTGACCAGCCCCAAACATGGCTTGGCTATGTGGCCGAAGCATGCGAACGGCGTCAGAGGCTTGGCCGCGCGCCGTTTACCCTGCTCTCCTGCGACAACCTGGAAGCCAATGGCGCAGTCGCGCGCACCGCGCTGCTCTCGTTTGCCGATGCGCGCAGTGCGGCTCTTCGCAAATGGATTGAGGCCAACATTACATTTCCCAACAGCATGGTAGATCGCATCACTCCACGGACGACCGAGGAGAATCGCGCCATCATTGCGGAAAAGTTCGGCGTTTTCGATCTTGCGCCAGTCGTCTCGGAGCCGTTCCGGCAATGGGTTCTTGAAGATTCGTTTGCCGCCGGCCGGCCGGAGTGGGAGCGAGTGGGCGCGCAGTTCACCGGCGATGTGGCTGCCTACGAGAAGACCAAGATGCGATTGCTTAACGGCGGTCACTCCACCATCGGCTACGTCGCGGACATGCTCGGTTACAGCACCATTGCAGACGCTGCCTGCGACTCGTTGCTGCGTAGGCTGCTCACTGAGTTCATGGCGGAAGTGCGCCCCACGCTCAAATCGCTGCCCGGCATCGATATCGACGAATACACCGCCATGATCATCAAGCGCTTCTCCAACTCGGCGATCCGCGATCAGGTGGCGCGCATCTGCTCTGACGGCTGCGCAAAGATCGCGAAGTTCATCGTGCCTTCGCTCAAGGATCTGCTCGAGGGCAAAAAGGAACCGTGCGTGCTGCCTTTCGTCATCGCCAGTTGGCTCTATTACCTGCGTGGCCACGATGAGAACGGGCGCACGCTTGCCATCTCCGATCTGTCGCTAGAATGGATGAAGCCCTTTCTCGACACAGGCGGCAGTGATGCGCGCGTTGCCCTTTCCGTCAGGCCGCTCTTCGGGGAACTCGCCTTCACGCACACGCAGCTCGTCACCACAGTTCAAGCGCATCTCGACAGGCTTCGCAGCCATGGCGTTCGCCCCGCCATCACCCAGACACTGGACCATGCTGAGGTCGAATGACAGAGAACACTGGGAAGGCGAAAACCCATCTGATCGAACGCATCGGTATGCACCCCGAGTTGGCCATCGGCTACCTGGGCCTGCTGCTCTTCATGGTCGGTGACGGCGTGGAAGCGGGATTTCTTTCCCCTCTGCTCGTCGACCTTCACTTCAGCGCCGGGAGGGTTGCGCTCGTGTTTACAGCCTACGGAGCCACCGCCGCGCTGGCTTCGTGGCTTAGTGGGGCGCTCTCTGACATCTTCGGGCCAAAGAAAGTCATGTGGGCCGGCCTTCTGATCTGGCTCGGCTTCGAGATGCCATTCCTCCTGATTGGCATCGCACATGCTAACTACGCAATTATTGTTTTGAGTTATGGACTCAGAGGTTTCGGTTATCCGCTCTTCGCTTATGGCTTCCTGGTGTGGGTGGCCGCAGTGACGCCGGAGCGATATCTTGCCACCGCAATCGGCTGGTTCTGGTCCGCCCGTACCGGCGGTCTGCCCACGTTAGGCGCGTTGCTAGCCAGCTTTTCCGTACCCCTTCTCGGCACCTACAAGACGCTCTGGGTCTCCGTCGCTTTTGTTGCCATAGGAGGTCTCATCGTGCTCCTTGGTGTGAATGAAGGTCACGGATCCACTCCGCTTTCGACCACCGGGGAAAACCCGATCAAACTACTGCTCACCGGCGTATCCATCGTCTGGAGGCACCCCAAGGTCGGGCTGGGTGGAATCGTGGCTACCATCACGACTACATCAGAGTTCGGATTCCTGGTCTTCCTGCCCATCTTCTTCATTCACGTCATTGGCTTCACGCTCGAGCAGTGGCTCCAGATTCTTAGCATCATGTTCGCCACCAACGTAGTAGCCAATCTCTTCTGGGGTTACGTTGGAGACCGCATCGGCTGGCGCAGAACGATCACCTTCGCAGGTTCCTGCGGCTGCGCCCTCACCACGCTTGGCCTCTATTATGTGCCCCATATCTTTGGGACAAATTACCCACTGGTGGTGGCCGCGGGCATGGCCTACGGTATCGCGCTTGCTGGCTTTGTTCCTATCGCCGCCATCATGGCCGTACTGGCACCGGAGTCAAAAGGCTCCGCCATGTCGATCATGAATCTTGGCTCCGGCATGAGCACCTTTATAGGCCCTGCCATCGCGGGAGTCTTTCTGCCTCTTTTGGGCGTCTCCGGCGTCATTTGGATCTTTGCTTTCATGTATGTGGCCGCCGCGGTTATCAGTTACATGCTGCGCATTCCTGGCATCCGGGCGCTGCGATAACGCAATTATCGAATTTGAAATCGGGAGCACTCACCTGTAGCCGGCAGGCGGATTTCCCTCGACTTGCATTAACTCTTCAGAGGACCTGACACCGCAGAAGCATAGTCAAGCAGCCTTAAGGGAACGCAGATCCGCGATTTGACCTGAAAGCCAAACTTGGTGTGTGAAGCAGAGACTGACTCGCAGACCAACCCAAAACCAGGTGCCGATAAGCAAAATGTCCTAATCGAGACTTGTACAGAAGCGGCCCAATGAGGAGCTAAAGTTAAGTCCCGGCGTTTTTAGCTGCTGACAGATCTCCTTGCCATGAGCTGACCTGGAAGGCGCCGGCGCGCGGTCGCGTCGGTCCGTGAATCAATTCCGGTATCTTCCAAAAGCCCTCCGGTGTGGCAGGGTTGGCCTAGCAGCCGCGCTCATTGACGACCAAATCCCCGGGCCGCCTTTCGGGCGGCTCGGGCAGGCCTAAAGCAACAAGCTTCAACATGACTTTTCTCTCCCCTCATCCGTCTTCCCTACCTGATCCCCCAACCCGGCCGGAATTCATCCGTTCATGCCTCCAATCAGCAACTTTCTTGCTGAACCAGTTCTATAGATATAGATAGAGCAGGGAAATAGCGTTCATAATGAGCTTCCGGCGGCGCAGTTTTTCTGCATGTGAAAACAGAGCTAACACCCTGAGGCGCAATTTTATATATAGAGAGCAGAGCCTGACCAGGTGTCTGGAAGATCGATGAATTGAGCCAGGAATGGATATAGAGCAAATGGCAGCACCTGGCGGGGTTGATGGGCATCCTGGGGTCCCTATCCGTAGCGGATTCTGAAGGCGGCGCATAAGAGAAACGGAGAGGGGGACCTGGTTTTGAAGGTAGCCTGCATCTCGCTGACGGCGTCGTCGATCGAGATCCCGAAACCCTCGTTGAGGATCTCGAGACCGAAGATCTTGGCCGCGCACATGGCACCGTATTCGTTGGCGCCACTGAGCGTGACATCGAACGGAAGCACCTGGTCGCTGTACCAAGGCGTTGCCAGCTGGGCGTTCTGGCCGGCAGAGGTCAGAGAGGTGTCGAACTGGTTGATGGGGGCGCCGGCAGACAGATCGCTGGAGCGCACAACCGAGCTGGAGAACACGGCTCCGCCGTTGGTGACGTCGGTGTACTGAGGCCGGATCTCGTCGATGTCGGCAACAAATGTGCCGGCGCACTTCTGAATGAGACCCAAC
>PKXI01000228.1 GCA_003133425.1 Acidobacteriaceae bacterium | reverse complement strand
AATGCCGAGGCCGACGGCGAGGCCGTTGAGCGCGAAGGTCATCACGGTGACGACCGCGCCGAAAAACGCGACGTCATCCCACGGCATGTTCAGCAGGTAACAGGAGAGCGTGACGAGGCCCAGCGTCACGGCAAGCGAGGCGAGGCTGGCCAGCCAGTATTTGGTCATGACGACGCGTGTCAGCCCCATCGGCGACAGGCCGACGATCCACATGCGCCGGCCTTCGAGCGAAAACTGCGGGAACACGAACCGCGTGGTGACGGAGGCGAGATTGAAGGCGCACGCACCGAGGTTCAGGAACGCGACGGCGTGGATCCAGAACGGGCTCGTGAGCTGATGCGTGAAGTTGCGGAGGTTGATGATGTAGGCGCCCAGCAGGCCGAAGAACATCACGGACTGGCCCCATTGCGTGGTGTCCCGCCAGAACATCCGCAGGTCTTTGACCGCCAGCGCGCGCGTGTCGCGGTCGAGCCAGGATAATTTCGCCGCGCTTTTTTCAAGCAAGCCGGCGGAATGCCGGCGGTTCTGGCGGGCGTGAAACCAATTCCATCCGCCGCCCGCGCGGCTTTGCACCGCCGACGCCGTGTTGTAAAACACATTGCCAAACCATGTGAACGCAATTCCGCCGAAAAACAGCGCGTAGCTCAACAGCACCAGCGTGAAAAATGCCGCGCCGCGCAGGACGCCTTCGGCCCATTGCAACACGGACGACGACAGCCAGTAGCTCGGCAGAAACGGAAACATTGTGAATCGTGTCTTGGCGAGCAGCAGATCGAGCGCTTCGAGTGTGCGCTTGTCGAGCAACTCGTCGTCAACCGGCTGGGCCTTCCACCAAAACGCCGCCACCGCCAGCAAAACGATGGCCGTTCCGATCATGGCGATTTGAAAACTGCGCCGGTCCAAAAATCTCCCCACCCAAATTGCCAGAACCGCGCCCAGCACGCCCGGCAGCACGATAAACAGTGCGATGAGCACCATCGTCACCGGATAGAAATGCCATGGCACTCCGCGCAACAAACCAAACGCCGCGAGCAACGGCGCAATCAAAAAAACAAACGCCCACGACGCCAGCACCGTGGATTCGATGAATTTCCAGCGGAAAATAGTCTGGGTCGGAACCGGCAGCGTCAGCAGAAACGCCGTCTCCCGATTGCGGAACAAATTGGTGTAGCCGATGATGAGGTTGCTCAACAGCAGCAGCGCGAACAAAAATGCGAACAACACATACATCAGCCGCTCCGTAAGCACCGCACCCAGGCCCGGAAATTTCGCTATGAATCTCAGCCCGTGATAGAACAGCCCGAACGACACGACGAGATAACCGGCCAGGAACAGCGCGATGATGCCGGTAAGCAACCGCGATTGATCGCGCACGGACAAAAGCCGCCGCCAGCTTTGAAGCGCGTTGACGCGCACGAGCAACCACAGCGGCGCGGGTACAGGTTTGGTTTTCGGTTCGGACACCGTGTGAAAAATAGCCGCCAATGTTTTTGAGCGCAATTTTTCTGTTGACATACATTACAGTTCAATGTATAAGACCGCCATGCTTGCTAAAGACATGGTGGCCGCCTCCACGAAACCGCTGCTGCTGTCCATCCTTGCCGAAGGCGAAAGTTACGGCTACGAAATCATCCAGAAAGTCCGCGAGCTTTCCGGCGGCCACATCGAGTGGAGCGATGGAATGCTTTACCCGGTGCTGCACCGGCTGGAGCGCGACGGCCTGATTGATTCCGAATGGAAGGAAGCCGACACCGGACGCCAGCGGAAATACTATTTCATCAGTTCCGACGGACGCAAAGTTCTCAAAACCGAACGCCAGCAATGGCTGACCGTTCACAACACCTTGAGCAAATTATGGAAAATCAAACCCGTTACGATCTGAACACCGCGATTGAAAACTGGCGGCAGGAACTCGCCGCGCAACCCAATCTCGCGTCCGACGACCGGCGCGAACTGGAAACGCACCTGCGCGACGCCGTCGCCGGATTCCAACAACGCGGCTTGAACGACGAGGAATCATTCTGGCTCGCGCGTCGGCGCGTCGGCCAGCCGCTGCAACTCGGCGCGGTCCAGGACTTTGGAGTCCACCATGCCTACCAGCAACGCCTCAACCGACCCCTCGCAAAACCAGTCCACGATGCGTTTCACGGCGCGCCCGGCCACTCGCTGACGGGTCTCGGCCGGCCGATAAAGAAAGGTGCGGTTCTCAACCGAATGCGCGACGTAGCCCTTCTCCTCCAGCCGCCGCAGCACAGTGCGAATCGTGGAGTCCTTGAGCGGACGCCCCAGTTCTTCGCGGACCTGCTCGGCGGTAACGTCGCCCACGCGCCACACAATCAGCAGAATGCTTCGTTCCAGCTCGCCCAACTCCGCGGGATCATGACCTGAAGTAGTGTTACTCGTCATAGTGTTACTGACTGTAGCACATAAAATACGTGAGCAGTCAAGACCCGCGAGAAATTTTTTTGCGGAGTTTTATCCGGCGCCGTTCGGCGACGCTTCAGAGGCGGCCATCAGGTTTGGGTCGTCGGGGATAAAGAACTGAATCACAGTGCCGGAGGGTTTGCCTTGGCTTGCGGTGCGGCTCCGCAGGTGAATCATCCCGTGGTGTTTGTTAATGATTTCCATGCTGATCCAGAGGCCGAGACCGGTTCCGGTCACTTCCTTGGTTGTAAAAAAGGCCTCGAAGGCGCGTTTGCACACCTCCGGCTCCATGCCCGCGCCGGTGTCCGCTGCCGTGAATCGAACTCCTGTCTGGAGAGGGTCCTTCCAATTGTGCGAGCGCCGCGCGCGAACCACCAGCCGGCCGCCGGCCGCGGATGCGTCAATGGAATTGCCAACCAGGTTTGCGAAGACCTGGCGGATTTCTCCCGCAAAGCAGAACAGGTCCAGTTCTGGATCGTAGTCTCGTTCCACCTGTATGTTGAGTGCATGGAACCGGCCTTGATAAAGGCTCAGCACGGAATCCAGCAACTCGTTCATTTTGGAACGCGTCGGGAGTGTGGATTGGCGATAGAAGCGGAGCGTCTGCTGCGTAATTTCGGCGATGCGGCGAACCTCGTACTCGGCCATGGTCACATAATTCAAGGCCGGGTCTTTGAGTTCGCAGTAGTTGCGCAGCAGGAAAAGCAGGTTCGTAATAGCTTCGAGCGGATTGTTGATTTCGTGCGCGATTGAAGCAGCGAGGCGGCCGGTAACGGCGAGCTTCTCCGCCTTGCGCAGCGCCTCTTCACTGCGCTTTCGGTCGCTGGCGTCCAGCACGATCACGCCCGCCCAGCGAATCTGTTGCGGAGTAGTCCGCACCGGGTAGGCGCTCACCTGCCAGGTCCACGGGCGCCCCAGCTTCCCGCCCTGGCCGCTGATCTCAAAGTTGCGCATCGGTTCCTGCTCCGCAAATACCCGCAGCACCGCGTTCTCAAGATGCTGGGCAGCAGGTTGCGGCAGCAATTCCGGCAGGGTGCGGCCCAGGTGCCGGCTTAGCGAAACTCCAGTCAGGTCGGCAAACACCTTGTTAACGCGGGTAAA
Organism: Acidobacteriaceae bacterium; assembly: GCA_003133425.1. The sequence continues at coordinate 13,107 of PKXI01000228.1, read as the reverse complement.
CCGGCAGCCGCGATCAAAAAAGGCCAGCCCGATCGGCGCGTTGGCCAGCATGGAGTCCAACAGCGATAGAGTGTCGTTCAGCCCGGAGCGCTGCTCGGCGATGGAGGCCACCATGCTGTTGAAGGCCTCGATAAGTTCGCCAATCTCGTTTTGCTCCCCCGCCGGCAGCGGAAAGTTGCCGCCGTCTTCCTGTGCCGTCATCAGGGCTCGGGTGCCGCGCTGCAATGTTGCCAGCGGCCGGTAGATCGAGCGCGCCATCAGCAAAACAAGCACGGCCGAAGCCAGAATCCAGATGATGGCGAAGATGGCGGTGTCGCGAAGAATATAACTGAGCTGTTCCCTTACCCATGCCTTGTCGTACTGCACCCATGCGAACCCGCGCAGGTCGGTACCGGTATAAATGGCCGCGGCGCTCTCCCATCGGTTCCCATCCAGGACGAAGAATCTGGGATCGTCGTGCCGAATGAAGGGAATCTGTGCCCTCTCTTCAGGTTCGAGCTTCACCTCGTCGGCCTCGCCCTTGCTGACGAACAGAACGTTGCCGGCCGGATCGGTGACCTTGGCCACTGATACCGTCGGCGCCTCGCCCATCATCTTCACCGAAAGGCCGACCCACCCGGGCCGATTCTGGGCCAAGGCCTCACTGGACTGCATGGCAACAGAGGTCGCCTCGTACGACAGCCGCGTCCTGGCCCGCATATAGCTTTCATTCGTCTGCTGGCGGATCAGCAGCACGGCAAACAGCCCAATCGAAAGCGATTCCAACAACAGAAGGCCCGCAAGCATCTGCAGTCGAATCGTGCGGGGCCACCAGCGCATGGGGAATTGCCTGCCTTTCGAAGAGTTCGAGGGCCTCATCTTACCGGATCGGCTGCGGAGTCAGCCCTCAGATTCCAGCTTTATGCCTTCAGCTTAAATGCAAGCGCCGCGGCAATCTGTCGGCCGTGGAACCGGCCATTTTCAATGAAAATCTCGTTGGTCCGCGAGCCCGCCACAATCACCCCCGCAAGGTAGATGCCCGGCACGTTGCTCTCCAGCGTCTCCGCATTGCACACCGGGAGCTTGTCCGGCCCTTCGAAGCGCACGCCGAGACTTTCAAGGAACCTGAAGTCGGGATGGTAGCCGGTCATGGCGAAGACAAAATCGTTGGCGAGCGTCTGCCGCCCCTCGGGGGTCTCCACGATCACCTCGTCCGGTGTTATTTCCACCACGTCGGTGTCAAATATCGCCTTGATCTCGCCATCTTTAATCCGGTTTTCAATGTCGGGCTTGATCCAGTACTTTACGTTCGGAGTAACCCCGGGCCCGCGATAGATTAACGTTACGTGCGCGCCACTGCGCCACAACTCGAGCGCTGCAATCGCAGCCGAGTTCTTGCCGCCGATCACCGCGACATTCATCTCGAAATAAGGGTGAGGATCGACGTAATAGTGCTGAACCTTGCTCAGGTTTTCGCCAGGAATGTTCATGAAATTTGGCAGGTCATAATACCCTGAAGAGATAACAAGCTTGCGGGCTTCGATAACCCCAGGGCGGCCGAAGCGGTCCTCCGTGTGCACGGCAAACGCACCGTCCGCGCCCGTAACCCGCTTAACGCACTGGTACTGCCGAACGTCGAGTTTGTAGTACGCGGCCACCAGGCGGTAGTACTGCAGCGCTTCATCGCGAGAGGGCTTGGCATTGGGACTCGGAAAAGGAATCCCGCCGATCTCCAGCCGCTCCGAAGTGGTGAAGAAAGTCATGTGGGCCGGGTAGTGAAAGAGGGAGTTGCACAGGCAGCCCTTGTCGACCAGGACAGTCCGGAATCCGGCCTTCTGGGCTTCGATGGCGCAGGCCAGGCCGGTCGGCCCGGCGCCGAGCACGAGCAGGTCAAAGGGAGCTTCTGTGGTAGCCGTGGGACGCTGCGTAAGCTCGTTCATGATTCTAGATTAGGGCATCAAGTTGGCCGCCGCTTGAGAATTGGCCGAGATTGCCCACGCCAATCGAATGGACGATTCTTGCTCCTGGATTTTGTAGCAGCGGGCATCAAACCAGTTCTGGTTGCAGGGCGCTGTCACCGGGGCCTAAACTGAAGCCGCACGTCACACGAGGATTGCACCCGGCATGAAGAAGGCGATACTTATCTGGCTCTTGCTCCAGCTCACAGTATCGGCCTTTGCCTTTGGGCGTGTCACCGTCGAACAACTGAACCGCGTGGTCGTTTCCAGTCACGGAAAATCGGACGGCAAAATTGCTGACCGGCTATTCGGACTGGAACTCGCGGAGCGCTTGAGCAATGCGAAACTCGCCGATTTCCTGGCCGCGCTTCCCGGACCCAAGTCCCGGCGCGCGCTCGTGGCACTCGCAGATCAGGCGACATTCCTCGATCCCCCGCCGGCCGAAATCCCAACTCAACCGGCGCCCACTCTCGAGCAGCAACGCGAAATCATGGCGACGGCCATCGACTACATCAAGACAACCCTCCGTCTGCTCCCGAACCTCTTTGCGAGTCGCGATACGATCAGTTTTCAAGACACCCCGGCCGTACTTGAGAGAGGGGGCCCGAGCGCGCCGAGTGGCACCTTCATTCCCGCCCAGCCTCTCCATCCAGTCAGCCGGTCTACCAGGATCGTGACCTATCGTGATGGCCAGGAGATTGCCGAGACACCAGCAGAAGCGCAAGGCGCCGCAGCGTCAGGAATCACTGGCTTGACCACCTTCGGCGAATTCGGCCCGATCCTCATTGCCGTCTTCTCAGATCTGCCGCATGGCAAGCTGGCGTGGAGTCATTGGGAGCAGGGCGCGGCCAATCCGGTGGCGGTGTTTCGTTTTCAGGTTCCCGTGGGTGCGTCGCATTACCAAGTCAAATTCTGCTGCGTAGGCGGTCGCATCTTCCAGCACTCCCCCGCGTATCACGGTGAAGTTACCATTGACCCGCCGACTGGAACCATTCTTCGCCTGACTCTCAGCAGCGACCTCAGCAAATCCGATCCCATCGCAAAAGCCGAACTCATGGTGGAGTACGGCCCCGTTGAGCTCGGCAGCCAGAACTATTTCTGCCCCATCAAGAGCATCTCCGTTTCGGTTGCCCCGATGCAGGTAAAATCTCAAAAGCCCTTCTCCGGAGGGGTCATTCCCACCACCAGTGGTGCGGTTCAAATTGACGTTCAAGACAACAGCCCAGCAGATGAGCTGCCGCAAACCATGCTGAACGAAGTCGTCTTCAACCAATATCACCTCTTTCACTCCGAGTCGCGCATCCTGACCGCCAACAACTCCGAACCTGCATCCACCCCGGGCGCAGCCGCAAATACTGCGTCCCCGCCTGACCTGTCATCCGCAGCGAATCAAAACCAGCCGCCGGCCCTGACGAACGGGAATCCAGAGCCCGCCGCATCCGCCACCGCCACCGTCGCCAAAACAGACGATGCCGCCCCTGTCGTGCCCAGCAGCGCCGCCCCTGCTCCCGCGCCGGAACCATCCGCTCCGCCCCCCACTCCTGAGATCAGCCTCGCCGTGTCTAACGATCTCCAGCAAACAAGTGCGGTCCCCGCTCCCGCAGCCGCCGAGGCCAAATTCTCTCTCCATGTCAGCACGCGCCTGGTCGACATCGGTGTTACGGCGTACGACAAAAAGGGCCACCCGGTTACCGACCTTGCGCGGGAAGACTTTGTGATTTTAGACAATGGCAAGAAACAGAACCCCCGCTCATTCAGTCATGCGAGCGCCGGATCGACAGGCCAACTCACCTCCGCAGCCGCGGCACAGCCCGCCCTTTATTCCAACCGCTTCGACGCCATGGCCAGCGCACAGCCTGAGGGCACATCCCCCCCGGAAAGCTCAACCATTGTCCTCCTCGATGCGAGCAGCCTGAGCTTCGCCGATATCACGCGAGTCCGCGAGCGCATCCTCGATTTTTTAGACAACCTCCCAGCATCTGAACCGGTCGGCCTCTACGTTCGCACCGGCTATGGATTCCGCGTCATGGCAGAAGGAACCACCGACCATGAGGCCCTGATCTCCTCGCTCCGCGGGTGGCTGCCGAATTCCCAGGATCTTGCCCGCGCGCAGGAGGACGAGATGCGCAATCAGCAGCATTTTGATACCGTTCAAACCGCTATCGACATGCAGTACGTCAACGGAAACGCGGGCGGAGGGGCGAACAGCTCCTCGGTCCTCGACATCCCGGGCGGAGTTTCAGGTACCGCCTCCGATCCAAAGATGATGAAGGAAGGCAGCGATCCCACGCGCCAGGCACTGACTGTTGTGGTTGCGGTCGCAGCGCACATGGGCGCCATTCCCGGTCACAAGAACCTTGTCTGGATCGCCAGCAACAACGTGCTTGCTAACTGGTCCGATCGGGGGGCCGGCAACGGCAAAGGCTCCAGTAGTATCGGCAGCGTCGCCATGCGCACTCAGGAGGCGCTCAACGACGCTCACGTCAGTCTCTACCCGCTCGATGTCTCGCTGATGGAAACTGCGGGCACTGACGCAAGCCTGCAGAACGACAGCGTGCAGTTGGACCCCTCGGTCAGAGGCAATATCCCCAATGGCTCTTCGGATGATCCTGGCCCTAACCCTGGAGCGCGCGCCGCTGCCCAGCTGAGGCAAGATATCCGCCCCGTTCAGGCCGCAATCCAGCAGATGGCGCAGGCCACTGGCGGACGATCGTTTAACCGTTCCGATGACATGGTCGCTAATCTCAAAAGTGTGATTGAGGATGGTCAGGCCACCTATCTCCTGAGCTTCGCGCCAGATACTCCGCCGGACGATCAATACCACCTGTTGACCGTCACTGTCCCCGCGCGGCGCGGAATTACGTTGCGCTATCGCACTGGTTATCTCTACGCCAAAGAACCATCCACGCTGAAAGATCGGTTCAAACAGGCGATTTGGCAACCCCTCGACTCAACTGAAATCGCCCTCAGCGCCCACCGGGCCTCCGCATCTGCCGGCGCCGCCGTCTCACTCGCCATCGCCGCCAACGACGTCGCCATTACGCAACAGGGCGATCGATATACCGGCAGGCTCGATATCTTTCTCGTGCAACGCGATGAAACTGGAATGCGTGCAGAACTAAAGGAGCAGACGCTGGCTCTTAGTCTCAAGCCCGCCACCTATCAGAAAGTTCAGCGTGATGGAATCCCGTTCGACGAATATCTCGACAACAATCAGGACTCCGGAACCGTGCGCATTATTGTGGTTGACGAAAGCTCCGGCCGCATTGGGTCCATCACTCTCCCGGCAGTAGTTGAACGCGTGAATCCATAGCGCCTGTCTCCACCCGCCTGTTCCTCCCCCAACGCGAACCGCCGGCAGGTGTCCCACCCTTAAGCTCGCCTCAGCACTGAGGGTGCCCCATCCTTTCGCCTTGTTTCTGGCGAAAGGGTGGGAGGCCACGAAGCGAAACGCCGCCAACTACACCGGCTTTTTCACTTCCACGTGCGACAGAGTCTCAATCACCGTAGCGATTGCCGAGTGATCCAGATCTCCCTTGCCATCGGCCACAAGCGAATTCAGCATCTGCTGCACCAGCGCGGTGAAAGGCAGATATACGTTGTTCGCTTCCGCCGTCTGCAGTGCATTGCGCAGATCCTTCTGGTGGAGCTTGATTTTGAATCCCGGCTTGAAGTTGCGCGCGATGAGCATGGGAGCCTTGGCGTTGAGCACTGTGCTGCCGGCCAGTCCGCCCTTCACCGCGTTGAACACCACTTCAGGATCGAGCCCGCAACGAGTGGCGAGCACCAACGCCTCGCCCATGGCCGCAATGTTGCAAGCCACCATGATCTGGTTGGCCAGCTTGGTGGTGTTGCCCGCGCCCACTGGCCCGGTCAGCAGCACGCTTGAGCCCAGGCACTTGAGAATCGGCTCCGCCTTGGCGAACACTTTTTCGTCGCCGCCCACCATGATGGCCAGCGTTCCGTCGATTGCCTTCGGTTCGCCGCCGCTTACCGGAGCATCCAGAAATTCGATGCCCTTGGCAGCGCACGCCGCGCCGACCTTCTGCGAGACGCCAGGATTGATGGAACTCATATCGATGATGAGCGAACCGGCCTTGGCTCCTTCAAGCACTCCGCCCGGCCCCAGCACCGCCTCTTCAACCTGTGGCCCATCGGGCACCATAGTGATGATGGTTGTAGCGCTGGAAGCGACCTCTTTGCTTGAGCCGGCGCGCTGCGCGCCGTCGGCGACGCTGCTGTCGAGCGCCTTCGCAAAGGCGTCGTATGCGATGACCGTATAACCGGCCTTAATCAGGTTTCTGACCATGGGACGGCCCATAATTCCGAGACCGATAAATCCTACCGTTGCCATAAGCTTTCTCCTTTGATTGCGGAAATTCTTTCCGCGAGGTCAATTGTTGTGAAATTGTTTTTGGAACATTTCCAGGGTAAACCTACTGTGGGTGCCCCATCCTTGCGATACTTTTGTCGCAAGGGTGGGATAGCACGCTAGAAGCTGGCAGCTAGCTCTTGTGAAACCGCGCCGCCAGCTGTTCCGCTCCGCGAGCCAGAATGCCCACATCGCTGCCCACGGCCGTAAAGTTGAAGCCCATGGCGATCAGCGGCTCCACGTCGTCCAGGTTTCCCGTCAACATGCCAGCCGCTTTTCCCGCTGCCCTGATCCGCGTGGCTGCATCTTTCAGCGCAGCCTGCACATCGGGGTGCTTGGGGTTGCCGAGATAACCAAAGTCCGCAGCCAGGTCGCTGGGGCCGACGAAGATTCCATCGACGCCTTCAACGGCTGCGATAGCCTCAATTTCCTTGAGCGCTGCGCGTGTTTCCACCTGCACCAGCACACACGTATCAAGGTGCGCATTCTTATGATAGTTCTGGACACGCCCGTAGTCGTTGGCGCGCGGAGTTACCGAAACTCCGCGAATGCCCAGCGGCGGATAGCGCGTAGCAGCCACAGCCCTTTGTGCCTCTTCCGCGTTCTGCACAAAGGGAATCAGCAGCGTGCGCACACCCACATCGAGAGCCCGCTTGATGATCACCATGTCATTCCACGGAATGCGGAAGACCGGCTCGGCTGTGCCTCCGCGCATCGCATGCAGTTGCGGCAGCAGCGTGGAAATATCGTTCGGGCCATGTTCGCCGTCGATAACGATCCAGTCAAAGCCCGCGCCGGTAATGATCTCCGTCGCGATTGAACTCGCCAGCCCGCTCCAGAGTCCCACCTGGCGCTCACCCTTTGCGAGCGCCTGTTTAAAAGCATTGCGGGGCAAATGTCCCGGCCATTCCGGCATGAGCTTTTCCCTTCTTGTGCAGATTCAGTGTGCAAACACCATACCAATACAAATGTAGCTTAAGGAGCCACGAAGCAAGCAGAAGCATTGAAAGAGCGCGGCTTTAGCGGCACCACCAATTCCACATAATGGACTCGGGCGGGCAGGGAGGCGTTTTAGCCCGCACATTTATCCCCTGAGTGGAATGCCTTTCAGTGCGCCGCTTCGGCCTCTGCCGGAGCCAGCTCCAGACGCTTGATTTCACCCACAATCGGCCCGTAGGCCACAATCGCACAGAACGCGATCATTCCTACAAACAGCAGCGCACCATTGTATGAGTGCGTCCTTCCAACGATATATCCGATGATGAGCGGCGTAGTCACTCCGGCCATGTTTCCGCACAGGTTGAAGAGCGCGCCGTTCATGCCCACCATTCCCTTCGGCGAAGTGTCGGAGATGACCGTCCAGCCCAGCGCGCCAACGCCTTTCCCGAAAAACGAAATCGACATGAACAGCAGCATGATGGTCTGCGAATCCGCGTAATTGCAGGCGATGATCATCATCGAAAGCGCCATGCCCGCCATGATGGGGAGCTTGCGCGAGAAGGTCAGTGAACAGCCACGCTGGAGCAACTTGTCGGAGATAATGCCGCCGAGGATTCCGCCGAAGCCTCCGCAAAGTCCCGGCACCGCGGCCGCGAATCCGACCTTCAGCACAGACATGTGCCGCGCCTGCGACAGGTAAAGCGGAAACCACGTGAGAAAAAACCACGTCAGCGTTGTAATGCAGTATTGACCGATATAAATCCCAACCAGCATGCGATGGCTCAACAGCATCTTTACCGTGGACCAGGTCAGCGTGTTCTTCTTCACGCTCCCCTGCCCTTCGGTATTTACCAGGCCACCGCCGCGCTCGATGGTCTCAATCTCCGCCGCCGAAATGCGCGGATGGTCCGTAACCCCGTAGATGTTTGTGAACCAGACGATCGTCAGCACCGCGCCCAGCGCGCCCAGGAACCAGAAGCAGCTTTGCCATCCGAACTTGTGCAGCAGCCCGCCGAAGATCGGCGCAAAAATCGGCAGAGCGAAGTACTGCGATGAGTTGAAGATTGCCGATGAGCGTCCGCGTTCCGATGCCGGAAACCATGCGGCGCAAATGCGTCCATTGCCCGGAAACACCGGCGATTGCGCCAGTCCGGAACAGATCCTCAAAACAAAGATCACGGTGAAGGCCGCGCTCGCACCCACGTAGCCCGCAAAACCGGTGAGAAATGCGAAGATCGACCACAAGATGATTGCGATGCCGTAGACGCGCTTCGATCCAAAGCGATCGAGCAACCCGCCTGAAGGCAACTGACCCAGCGCATAGGCCCAGCCGAATCCAAACAGGAGATATCCCATCCTCTGCGGATTCAGGTCCAGGTCCTTCGGCATCATGCCGGCCGCCTGCGAAAGGGCGGAGCGATCTGCGAAGCTGAAGCAGCTAACTAAAAACAGAATGCAGATGATGAGATACCGGATTCGCGTCTCTTTGGTTTCGGGCAAAATCTGGCTCTTCCTTCCGCTTAAGCTTCTGCGTTGACTGACTGGATGAGGCCGCGGATGTACCCGTAGCAGAATGCAAATGACTGCAGCGATCCAGGATCGTTTTCCGCAATCGGCACATGATCGGGCATCAGCATATAAGGATAGCCGATCTCCTTGTACACCCTGATTGCCTTCACGAAATCAACATCGCCTTCGTCCGGGAAGACCTCTTCAAAATCGTTGCGATGCCCGCGAATGTTGCGGAAATGCACGTTGAAGATCTTTTTGCGCGTGCCGAAATAGCGGATCACGTCGAAGATTTCCACGCTGGGATTTTCGAGATTTTCTGACACCGTGCCCTGGCAGAAATTCAGGCCGTGATAGGGGCTCTCGTTGATGGTGATGAACTTCTTTAGCCCGTCAATCGTGCCCAGCACGCGGTTCACGCCCTGGTATCCTTCCGGCGGAACGCCTGGGTCCTGCGGATGACATGCCATGCGGATTTTGTACTCGTTGGCCACTGGGATCACATGGTCGAGAAAGTAAGTAATGCGCTCCCAGAATGCATCGGCATTCAAAACTCCTGCCTTGGTCAGCGGAGTTTCAGGATGCGCCTCGGAGAGCTTCCACACGTGGTCCATGGCATCGCCGCGTCCCGGTTTGCGCCCGGTGCGCAGTACGCCGAGGATGCTCATGTTGTACTTGATCGACGGAATCCCCGCCTCCGCGCAGTTCTTGATCATCGTTTGCAACTGCTCGATGTCGCGGTCGCGTTCCGGACTCTGCGCCAGCATAATGGCCGGATGCTTTTCGCGGTCGATATGGCTGGACTCCAGGAACGGCGGCGCGGTGCAGTCCACGCTGATGTCGTACTTGGCGGCCAGGTCCTTCATGCGCTTCAGTTCATCCACGGTGGCGTAGAGCCGGCCGCCTTCAATTTGCGGATAACCGCAGATGTTGCGCACGCCATAACGAGCGAGGTACTTGAGGTGTACATCGTTCGTGGGCGCGGTCTGGTCGCCCAGCTTGAACAGGCCCGGTGTCTTCGAATCTGGCCTCGGAGCGGGCTCCGCGCCAGCTTTTGTCGACACTCCTGCGCCCGCGGCAGCCAGCCCCGCGGCGCCGCTCGAAACCATGAACTGTCTCCGATTCATGTAACCCCTTCTCTATAGCGCGCACTGCAAAGTGCCGCGCGCAACCGCCATATAACGACATGAACTTTGTATGCGAGTGAGTGCGGTTCTGTAAAGCGAATTCAGGAATTGCGGGATTTTCACGTGTGCCGTCCGGTAAGATGATCTCGGGAAACTCGGCGCGGAATTGGGAGTGCGCAAAGGCAAATGACGATGGGCGACGGCGTGAACATCAACGGCAAATCTCCACGGGTTGCGGCCATGCGCAGCGTTCCGGTCGCGGGCCAGGACAGCATGTTGCTCAACTTGAGCGGCGCGCACGGTCCGTACTTCACGCGCAACCTCGCCATCCTCACCGACGAAGCCGGCAACACCGGCGTCGGCGAAGTGCCGGGCGGGGAGAAAATCCGCCAGGTGCTTGAAAATGCCGCATCGCTGGTGATCGGCCGCGACATCGCTTCTTACAACGCCATCCTGAACGACGTTCGTCAACGCTTTGCCGATCGCGACACTCAAGGACGCGGCCAGCAGACGTTCGACCTCCGCATCACCGTGCATGCGCTCACCGCAATCGAGTCCGCGCTGCTCGATCTGCTCGGCCAGTTTCTCGGCCTGCCTGTTGCCGCGCTTCTCGGCGAAGGCCAGCAACGCACCAAGGTTCCAGTGCTCGGCTATCTGTTCTATGTCGGCGACAGCGGTAAAACAAATCTGAAATACCGCAATGCCGGCGACTCAGCGAGCGGTTGGTTCCGTCTTCGCGACGAAGAAGCGCTCACGCCTGATGCCGTAGTGCGGCTCGCCGAGGCGGCCAAAGCGCATTACGGCTTCAACGACTTCAAGCTGAAGGGCGGCGTTCTCTCCGGCGCGGATGAAATGAAAGCCGTCGAAGCTCTCGCCTCGCGCTTTCCCGATGCCCGTATTACGCTCGATCCCAACGGCGCGTGGTCGCTGACTGAAGCAATCGCGCTCTGCAAAGGCAAGCAGGATGTGCTGGCCTATGCGGAAGATCCATGCGGCACAGAGCAGGGCTTCTCCGGCCGCGAGATCATGGCCGAGTTTCGCCAGGCCACCAATTTGCCTACCGCGACCAACATGATTGCCACTGACTGGCGGCAGTTGCGTCACGCTATCCAGTTGCACGCCGTCGATATTCCGCTCGCCGATCCACACTTCTGGACTATGCAGGGTTCGGTGCGTGTGGCGCAGGTGTGCCGCGACAACGGCCTCACCTGGGGCTCGCACTCCAACAATCACTTCGATATCTCGCTCGCCATGGTGACGCACGTTGCCGCCGCCGCTCCCGGCGCCATCACGGCCATCGACACGCACTGGATTTGGCAGGACGGACAACATCTCACGCGCAATCCATTTCTAATTAGAGATGGCCTGCTGACCGTGCCCGACCGAGCCGGCCTTGGCGTCGATCTCGATCTTGAAGCCATCGAACGCGCGCATGCGCTTTACAAAACCATGGGCCTTGGCGCGCGCGACGACGCAACCCAAATGCAATTCCTGATTCCTGACTGGAAGTTCGATCCGAAACGTCCGTCCATGGTGCGCTGACGATGAGCGATACAGGCAAACAATCCGCAAAGGCTTCCACACAGCCGCGCTATATTCGTGTCGATGCGCGCGATAATGTTGCCATCGTGGTGAACCAGGGCGGCCTGCCTGCAGGTAGCGATTTTCCATGCGGGCTCGTCCTCGCGGAGCCCGTTCCCGAAGCGCACAAAGTTGCCCTCGCAGATCTCGCTGAGGGCGACCCTGTCCTTCGCTACGGTGTTGTCATCGGCTATGCAAAGCAGCCGATAGGTCGCGGCAGTTGGGTGCATGAAGGCTTGATGACGTCGCCCGCCGCGCCCCCGCTTGAAGACTGTCCTCTTGCAACATCCGCGCCAGAGCCGCTGCCGAAATTGGACGGCTATACGTTCGAGGGCTATCGCAATACCGACGGCTCAGTCGGCACCAAAAACATTCTTGCCATCAGCACCACCGTGCAATGCGTCGCGGCCACCGTAGACTACGCGGTCCGCCGCATCAAGGCCGAGATGTTGCCGCACTATCCCAACGTAGACGATGTGGTCGCCATCGCGCATCACTACGGCTGCGGCGTGGCCATCGACGCTCCCGGCGCATCGGTTCCCATTCGCACTTTGCGCAACCTGAGCCTCAATCCAAACTTCGGCGGAGAAATGTTGCTGGTCAGCCTCGGTTGCGAAAAGCTGCAACCCTCCCGCATGGTTTCTGCGAGCGCATTGACAGTGCTTGAAGATGACTCGTCCGTCGCGGTGCTTCAAGATTCGGAGCAGGGCTTTGGCGAAATGGTGAGCAACATTATGGCGCAGGCGGAGAAGAAGTTGAAGCGGCTCAACCAGCGTCGCCGTGTCTCGTGTCCCGCATCCGAACTTGTGGTCGGCGTGCAGTGTGGCGGTTCCGATGCTTTCTCGGGAGTGACCGCAAATCCAGCGGTAGGCTGGGCCACTGACCTGCTGGTCAGAGCAGGCGCGACCGTCATGTTTTCTGAGGTCACTGAAGTTCGCGACGCCGCTCATCTCATCACGGCCCGCGCTGCAACGCCTGAAGTTGCGAAAGACTTTATCCGCGAGATGGCCTGGTACGACGCATATCTGCAGACCGGAGGCGCCGATCGCCAAGCCAATCCTACGCCCGGCAACAAGAAAGGTGGCCTCGCCAACATCGTCGAAAAAGCGATGGGCTCTGTTGCCAAGGCGGGCAGCACGGCGTTGATGGGCGTCACGGCTCCGGGCGAGCGCGTTGCGCAGAAGGGCCTCGTATTCGCGGCCACGCCGGCCAGCGATTTCATCTGCGGCACGCTGCAACTGGCCGCCGCAATGAACATGCACATCTTCACCACCGGCCGCGGCACTCCTTACGGCTTGTCGGTGGTTCCCGTAATCAAAGTGGCTTCAAACAGTGGGTTGGCCGAGCGCTGGCACGACCTGATCGATATCGACGCGGGAAGAATCGCCACCGCCGATGCAACCATCGAAGACGTCGGCTGGGAGATTTTTCGCCTCATCCTCGAAGTCGCCAGCGGTCGAAAGAAGACATGGGCAGACCACTGGGGCTTGCACAACGAATTTGTGCTTTTCAATCCGGGGCCTGTGACTTAGAGCCTATCCGTAAACTGGTAGCGCCGACCTCCAGGTCGGCTGTCCTGTGGGTCTCCAGACCCGCAGGCGACGTCTGGCGGCGTGGACTCCGCCAGTACAGCCGGTCTGGA
>PKXI01000311.1 GCA_003133425.1 Acidobacteriaceae bacterium | reverse complement strand
GACATCTAACCGGACACTACTGATGGAGACTATAGATTCTCCACCCGCTACAGGATTGACCACCCTCCCATCCCCGAGAGAACGATTACATTTACCCAACCGACCATTGAGGCAACTATAGAGATTACTGACTGCCCGCCAGAGTATGAGTTCCACCTAACACCCGCGCCCGATCAAATCTCTCACCGCAGGTGGACTTATAGCCGGCTGTTCTTGCCTGGAGAACAAGTCAGCATCCAATGGGAGAAACAGACTGGGGTTGCGTCGTGAAAAGCGATACGCGGCGCGCGGTCGCCTACATTGCGGGGAGAGCTATCTCAGGGCAAAGTGCATCTACGGTCTACGATTTTGACTCAAGCGAATACACCCACTTTACCGGAACGGTTGCGCCGTATCAGGTACGGGTGTTCGATCACACTGCAGGCTGCCACATAACTGGAAACGGGGACTTTTCACGCATTATGCTCTTCCACCATGGACATGGATATCACGTTAGCCTTGCAATCTCAGGCAGCCAATTTCGGGGCTTCGATTATGGCGAAGGAACTCACTTCAATGGATCCGTGAATGGAAGGACTGTAAGAATCTACGATTTTGGGGCAGGCAACCACTACCAATACCGAGTGTGAATGGGCAGGCCGGGTGCCCCAGGTCTCGCTTTTGAGACCTGGGGTGACAGCAAGCCTTGGCGGCATCGACTTATGGTTCAGCGGCCCTGTTCGTGCTTCGGCAGGCTGCGTCGAATTCGTCGTAACTTCTGCAAAGAACCATTCTAGATACTTATGACTAAGCTCCAACTAACCTTGGAAAAAGTGACTCATATGTTGAAAACTAACTTGATTTCAATCTCTATAACTCGCAGGTAAGTAGCTCGAAAAGTAACTTCGCGCGCTAACTGCACCGATAATTGTTCAACTACTCTAGTCCTTTCGATTAGTGCACCAACACTGGTGAAATCCACAGATTTCGCGCTTTTTTGCACTTGCTTCCACAGATTGAACAGGCTTAAGCTCCATTTCAGTTGATGACCTGGCAGGGAATTGGAAACGCAGTTCCGGTCTGACAGGACGATGCAGGATGCTTTTGAAGTCGGAGGTACACTGGCCGGTTCGCCGGCAAGTGGAGCCTGAATGAAATTGTGAGAATGCATCCAGAGTCAGACGGGAAAGTGCAAAGCCCGATTGGACGCGAAGATTCATCCGCAGCTTGCTGAGGATGCAAAGTTCGAGGAGAACCGGGAGTCATCATCGATCCAGCCGCAGATGCAGGATTCGGGGCAACTCGAAGACGCAGGGGCGGCAAAGCCGGAAGGTGCGGGAACCGAGGCAACTCGGGGAACCATCAGCCGGCGCCGAAGGAGCGAGGATTCGGGGTCACCCGAGGACTCAAACCCAAGGCAAAGCCGGAAGGTGCAGAGAGCGGGGCAACTCGCAACCGCACCGGGAGGCGCAACTGGAAGAGCGGAGCCGAGGGGCAACCTGAGGTTTCAGCGCCAGAGGCACCGAAGGACGCGAGGTTCGGGGTAACTCGAATATCCGTCGCCGGCAGAGCCGGAAGATGCAGGAACCGGGGCAACCCGGGGACTACATCGGCAAGCGTAACTGGAAATGCGAAGCTGTGGGGCGACCCGGGGCTCACGCGACAGAGGCGCTGAAGGATGCGAAATTCGGGGCAACTCGAATGTCCATCGCCGGCAAGGCCGGAAGATGAGAAAGCCGGGGCAACTCGGGGCTCATCGAGAGGCGCGACGGGTGGACCGAAGCCGAGGGGCAACCTGGAGCTTCACCGCTGGGAGCGTCGAAGGATGCGAAATTCGGGGCAACTCGAATATCCATCGCCGGCAAAGCCTGAAGATGCCAGGATGCGGGGCAACCCGCAGCCACATCGGGAGGCGCAACTGGAAGTGCGAAGCCGAGGGGTGACCTGAGGTACCAGCGCCGGTAGCGTCGAAGGATGCGAGATTCGAGGCGACTCGAATGTCCATCGCGGGCACGGCCATTGAGATGCAGGATTCAGGGAAACCTGAAGACTTAGCGCAAGGCTGAACGGGTTGATGCTTGTTCCGAGTAACTTGTTAGATCACCCTATTGAGGCGCCAGAGACTCCGGTCTCTGGCGTCTTCGTTTGTGGGCGGCTTTTTCACGGCACTATTCTCCGCGGCGTAAACTGGTTGCGGAGCTACCCAATGAAATTTGGCTTTTTCCTGCGAGCTGGAATGGTCGCTGTTCTCGTGATGCTGCCTGGCTGTTTGGCGCAGGCGCAATTTGGAGCGCCGCCGGAGAGTAGCGCGTTTTCAATTGCCAAGGCGCAGTCGATTCAGCCGGAAGAGCTGAGCCAGTTGCTGAAAGCCGGGGGCGCGGACAAGCCGCTGGTGTTACAGGTGGGTTCGCGCGTGCTGTTTGAGCAGGCACACATCGCGGGTGCGGAATACGCGGGGGCCGGGTCGCAGGCCGCAGGGCTCAAGCAGCTGCAGGGCAGGGTTGCTCCGCTACAACGCAAGACCTTCATCGTGCTCTATTGCGGCTGTTGCCCGTGGAATCGCTGCCCGAACATTGCACCTGCCATGAAGCTTCTCCGCGACCTTGGGTTCACCCGCGTCAAGGCTCTCTACCTGGCGGACAACTTCGGAGCCGACTGGGCTGACAAGGGGTATCCGGTTGAGCGCAGCCACTAGCAGGAATTCGAGAGAGACGACATCGGCTCGAAGCGGAGCAATCTTCAGAACTCGCACGTGGACGGGCAAGCTTCTCATCGCCAGCGCGGTATTTGGAATCTGCTCAGCCACTGTCACTGCCTTTGCCGCTGACACACTCGTCAACAAGAAGGCGCCGGAGTTTGTGCGCAAGGACCTGAATGGCACGAGCATCGATCTCAAGAGTCTGCGAGGCAAGGTAGTGCTGCTCGACTTCTGGGCAACCTGGTGTGCTCCGTGCCTGATTGAGATGCCTGAGTTCGCCGCGTGGCAGCGGGAATACGGCCCGCGAGGCCTTCAGGTACTCGGAATCTCGATGGACGATAATGCCGCGCCGGTGCGGAGCCTGATTGGAAAGACGAAGCTGAACTATCCCGTAGCGATGGGCGATGCCAAGCTCGGAGAACGCTATGGCGGCGTGCTTGGACTGCCACTCATCTACCTGATCGACAGGAACGGAGTAGTGCGCGCGCAGTTTCAGGGCGAGACCGATATAAAGACCATAGAAAAACAGATGAAGCTGATCCTGGATCTGCGATGAGCGATGGGCGCCTTGTCATTTCTCTGAAGTGTGTCGATCCAAGGTTCATCGCAGGAATTGGTCGAAGTGTTTGGGTAAAGACAGCAAGTTAGCCCCCGCTTCGCGGGGATAGCGAGTCAGCAAGTTAGCGGAATGGTGCGATGGATGAAACCTCGGCTGCCATTCATTCCTGTTGCAACCGAGCGCCTTCATCGGCAATTCCACCGACGCACAGTTTATTCGACTGTTCGCCGAGTGCGTGCCGAGGTGAAGACTATTTTGCCGGCGCGAGCGCCTGTGGCTTGGAGAAACCGCGAATGTAGAGGATCAGGTTCCAAACCATCGTGTCGTTTGCGCGGCCCGCAGCCTCGGGAGGCATCTTGTCCTTGCCGTTGCGGATGGTGTCAAAAAATGCTCCATCCTGCGCGCGTGCCAGCGTCTTTGGATCAGAGAAGTCAGTCATCGTGAGGCCCATGCTCTTGGCCACGTCGGTCTGGCCGTTTCCATTGTCACCATGGCACATGGCACAGTCAATTTGATAAAGAGTCTTCGCCTTCGCCTGCGATTCAGCCGTCGGCTTTACAGGATTGGTTTTGGTGGTTACGGGTGGGGGCGCGGGTTCGGTTGCAGGTATAGGCGCGGCGCTGGGCTCTTGCGGCCTGCCTCCCATGGTCGGCGTCGGAGTAAACGCGAATAAAATTACTGCGGAAAGTGGCAGAATCGACTTCAACATAACAGCCTCCTCAAAAACAGATGTCGGCTAGAAGCATCTTTTCGAGCTAGTTGGTTTCTGGCACGAATTATAGGCCCAATTCGCTGGAAGGGCCAACGGAGGCAGGCGGCTGACGCAGTTTGTCGCTCGATGGTGTGGTGCGAACTTCAAGATATCAAATCGGGAAGCGGCATCCCGCAGTGTGGGCCTCAGTGCATTGCCGACGAACCTGGGCCAGCGCCGGGCCGGTTCTTGTTGAGCAAGAATGCCAGCACCACCAGGCCCATCGACATCCACGACAGCTCCATGTACACGTCCTGGTAGCCCTGCATTTGCGCCTGGCGGTTGAGCTGGGAATACAGGTTCGCGAGCGCCATATTCATGCTATTGGGATCGCCAAAGTGGCCGGCGAAGAAGCCGGAGAGAGCATGAGATTGCTGCTGGAAAGCGATGGAGCCGGACTGCATCCCACTCTGCAGATGCTGCTGGTGCCACTCAGATCGATTGGTGACCTGGGCGTTGGTGATGGCAATGAGGATGCTGCCGCCGATGTTGCGCGCGAAGTTGATGAGCCCCGCGACCTGGTTGCTCTGTTCCCTGGGCATGCCCACATAGGCCGCAGTAGTGATGGATATGAAGCAAAACGGCAGAGGAAGCATCTGGACCACGCGCAGCCACGAGGCGGCAGGGAAGGTCATGTCGAGCGTGGTCACCTTGGCAGCGTAGCGGAATGTGAGCACAAACATGCTGAATCCGATGACCGTGAGCGTGCGCGCGGAGACCTTGCCTGTAGCGTAGCCGGCCATGGGCATGACGAAGAGCAGGGCGATTCCACCCGCCGTGAGCGCCATGCCGGCGTTGGTCGCTGTCCATCCAAGCAATTGCTGCATGAACTGCGGCTGCAGCACGGTGTTGGCGTTCAGCACACCCCCGACAAGCATCATGAGGAAGCAGCAGATGGCGAAGTTTTTGTAGCGGAAGAGCTTGAGGTTCATGAGTGGGTTCTTCTTGCTCCACTCCCACATGACCAGGCCGATCATGCCGGCCACAAACAGGAATGCGAAGAACTGGATGAAGCCTGAAGAGAACCAGTCATTCTCCTCGCCCTTGTCAAGCATGATCTGCAGGCCGCCCATGGCGATGGTGAGAAAACCAAGGCCGACGTAGTCCATTTGCCGCAGCCGCGAGCGGTCTGGCTTAATCCATGGCGGATCGTCGACCAGGCGGGTGACGAGAATAAATGCCAGGATGCCGACCGGGATGTTGATGAAGAAGATCCAGCGCCAGGAAAAGTTGTCGGTGATCCAGCCGCCCAAAGTGGGACCGATGGAGGGCGCGAGGACGGTGACCAAGCCGTAGATGGAGAATGCCTGGCCGCGCTTTTGGGGTTCGAACGAGTCGGCCATGATGGCCTGGGCCATGGGCTGCATTCCGCCGCCGCCTGCTCCCTGGATGACGCGGAAGACGAGCAGCATGGGCAATGTGGGTGCGGCACCGCAGAGAAAACTGGCGACGGTAAACACGATGATGCAGAAAACAAAGAAGTTGCGTCGCCCCATGAGGCTCGAGGCCCATCCGCCGAGCGGCAGCACGATTGCGTTTGAGACCAGGTAGCTGGTCAGTACCCAGGTTCCTTCATCCGTACTGGCGCCGAGGGTGCCGGCAATATGCGGCAGCGCTACGTTGGCGATGGAGGTGTCGAGCACCTCCATGAATGCCGCCAGCGCTACCGTCATGGCGATCAGCCAGGGATTGACCCGCGGCTTCCAACTCGTCTGATCGACGGGGTTGGGATTCTCCATATGCCTGGCCGGGGCCGGCGATGCGGGCTGCAACTCTGACAACAGACTTCTCCTCTGTTTCGCTACGTTTGTTTTGGCTGGCCCAGGGAAGTGCGGCGCCGTAAGGCATTGATGTGGCCTGAGAACGGTGGGATCAGGCCTTCTTCACGCGGTGCGTACCTTTCAATAGATTCGTTTCCCTGCTGTTGGGGTTCATGGAATGCGATTTCTTCGTTTCAGTCGATTTTGGGTGCCCGCCAGCCTACCAGCGCAATCGCCAGCGCCACGGCCTGCATGGCAACGATGAAGCCCACGCAGGCAGGCCACCCGCCGATCGCCCAGAAGGCTCCCGGAATTACCCCGGCAGCCGCGCCACCCAGATAGTAGAAGGTGATATAAAGCCCCGCTGCCGTAACCCGCGCTCCGGAGGGGGCCGCGACGCGCAGGTGGGTGCTGGAAGCGGTTTGCGCGATGAAGACGCCGGACGACAGCAGGGTCAGCCCCACAATCACAACCGTGAGTGAAGGCGCCAGCGTGAGGAGAACGCCGGCGATGGAGCACACAATGGCTCCGGATATGCCTACGCGCAGACCGACTCTTGTGATCAGGTAGCCGGCGGCAGGCGTGACGAGGAGGCCGATCAGGTAGACAAAGAACAGCGAACTCAGCGCGGTGGTGGAGAGCAGAAACGGCGCGGCACTCAGGTGAAAGGTAATCCAGGTGAAGACGCCCACCAGCGAAAACAACACGTTGAAGCCGACGGCAAAGGTGGCCACCAGGCGGCGGCTGCGAAAGAGCCCCTGAACTTGGTAGAGAAAGCCTAACCCAACTGTGCTGGTGGCTGGCTGAGGGGCACGCCGGCGCCCATGCGGCAGCCACGCCGCGACGGCTGCTGCTCCGGCTAGAGACGCGGCACCCAACACGAGAAAGCTGACCCGCCAACTGAACCGGTCGGCGAGGATGCCGCTCGAAACTCGTCCGATAAAGCCGCCCAGTGCGGTTCCGCTGACGTAGAAGCTCATGATGAGGGGCACTCGGTCCGGCGGCCATTCCTCGCCGACGTAAGTAATGACAACGGCAATGATGCCAGGTACC
Organism: Acidobacteriaceae bacterium; assembly: GCA_003133425.1. Next base: position 56,028 of record PKXI01000311.1, on the reverse strand, counting down.
GTGATGCCCTGAAGAAACCGCCAGAAGATGAGCTGTGCGAGTGTAGTGGAAGTGGCTGCGAGGAGCGTTGGCACGCTCACTCCGAGCAGGGAAACCACGATCACTCGTTTGCGAGCGAGCCGCTCAGCGAGGGCGCCAAACACAGGGGCGGAGATGGCTACGCCGAGCGTTGCCGCCGATACTGTCATGCCCACGCCGGTCTTCGAAGCATGGAACAGGCGCGCCAGGAGCGGAAGGAGCGGCTGGGTGCAATACAGCTCCAGAAAGGCGCAAACGCCGCAAAGAGCAACGGCGGCGGCGGCCAGTTTGCTGGGCACCGGATGGTCAGTTTGGGAGTGGGGTTCCAATGTTCTAGGATAGTCCGAACCTGTGCGGCAGCTTTCGCTCCTGCGCCAGGGCGATATAACCTTAGGTGCAGGATATGCACTCTCCCCCCCGAAAGCAGCCCCGACGCGGTATGGAGGCCTTTGCCTCTCGCGACTTCAGGCGATTCCAGTTTGCGCGCGTGGCCGCCGTACTGGGATACGCGGCGCAGTCGGTGGCTGTGGCGTGGCAGGTGTATTCCATTACGCATCGGGCCATCGACCTGGGCTACACCGGGCTGGTGCAGTTTGTGCCGGGGCTGCTTTTCCTGCTTCCCGCCGGGCACGTGGCCGACCGATTCGACCGCCGTCAAATCATCCTGGTCTGCTATGGTCTGCAGGCGCTGTGCACCACAGCACTGCTGCTGCTTGCGCGCGAGGGTCTGCACAATGTGTTCCCCATCTACGTGGTTCTGTTTTTTATCGGCACGGCCCGCACTTTCTCAGGACCGGCCAATTCGGCGCTGATTCCGCACCTCGTTCCCGAGGAGCACTTTGTGAATGCGGTTACCTGGGGCGCGACTATCTTCCAATTCGCCACCATCATCGGGCCGGCGCTGGGCGGGGTCCTGTTTTCGCTGCCTCTTGCCCATTTTGTTCCTGACACACTGTTGGAAGGTCCGGGCATTGTGTATGTGTTCACACTGGGCACGTTGGGCTGGTCGCTGGTGCTGGTGGGCAGCATGCACACGCGTGTCGGCCGCATGGAACACCGCGCCTTGTCGCTCAAGGTGGTGATGGCCGGCTTCCAATATATGGGGCGTTCGCCGCTGCTGCTGGGAGCCTCTTCTCTTGATTTGTTTGCGGTGCTGCTGGGTGGCGCTGTTGCGCTTACACCTATCTTTGCGAATGACATTCTGCACACCGGCCCACGCGGACTGGGAATGCTGCGCGCGGCTCCTGCGGCGGGTGCTGTGACCATGTCGCTGCTGATGGCGCGTTTTCCCTTCCGCCGCAAGGCCGGCTTGCGCCTGTTTGTTTGCGTGGCCGTCTTTGGCGTTGCTACGGTGGTTTTCGGCTTCTCGCGCAGCCTGGCGCTCTCGCTGGGCGCCTTGTTTGTGGCGGGTGCGGCGGACTCCATCAGCGTGATCATCCGCGGCTCGCTGCTGCAACTGGCCACGCCGGCGGAGATGCGCGGACGCGTGAGTGCCGTCAACTCGCTCTTTATTGGCGCATCCAATGAACTGGGTGAGTTTGAGAGCGGCCTGACCGCGCAGTGGTGGGGTGCGGTGCGAGCCACGGTGTATGGCGGCGTCGGCGCGCTGGTCGTGGCCGGGGTGTGGTCCGCGATCTTCCCCAGCTTGCGGCAGGCAGATGAACTTAGCGCTGAGGCCTTGCGTCCGCAGGCGGCTTCGCGCGAGACCGCATCCGGCCTTTGAACAGTTTTCAAGGCCTGAGCCGCAACTGCTCGGCTGAGAGGTACCCACAACCACTCGGCTAAGAGGCGCATCTCACGAGTAATTGAAGAGGAGAATGCGTGAAGGCCTGGAAAGTATTTCTCGTTTCGACTCTGATCACGTTGACCATCGGCGGCATCTACCTATTCTACGTATGGAAGCAGCGTCAGAAGCCCGGTGTCATCGTCCAGACGGACGCCAACCAAACCCTCAGCAAGGACGACCTGGCCGTGATGCGGGCTTTTTCTCCGCAGCACTTTGAGGACACGCTGCGGCTGCAGGGTACCGCAGTCTGGATGAAGAATGGCTACACGATGCCTTACTTCCAGTACGAGGGTGGCCAGGTGCAGTTCGGCAAACGCGTGGGGTTCATTCCTTCAGCCCAACGGCTTGACGTGAAGAAGATTGTCAAAGCCGCAGCTCCGGCGAAGGTGGATGATGGCATTGCGCATGGGAGTCGTCAGGCCTTTGCAGTCTTCGCACTGCCGGGCGATGCGCAACTGTTCGCCACGCCGATAGGCCAGATGCAGGGCAACGAGGAAGCCTACTACTGTGACGTACTTTTCTTTTACGACGACCCGCACTCGATCTACGACCACTGGCCCAGAGATGTGTGGGCCGCCATCGATGCCCGCCAGGTGAAGCCCGGCATGAGCGAACTGGAAACCCGCATGGCGATTGGCCAGAACATACACGCCGGCGCCGGCCAGCAGGGCGACCGCACCGTGACCTATGACCAGGATGGGAAGCACTGGATCATCACGTATGTCGGGAATAAAGCTACGGTGATCAAGAACGAGTAGGGGTCTTGACGATGCAGGCGAATCCCAGGTCTCAGAAGCGAGATCCTTCGACTTCGCTCAGGACAGGCTCTGGGGCACCCGATGGACGTTCGTTTTCGCGTCGCCGTCGCTCACGAGCACGTGTCAGGGCATGACTTCAGTCGTGCCGCTGGGTCGCAGTGAACTTTGGGCTTTAGCCCCTGCTCGCTTTTGCTGCTTCAAGTACGCGGACCCGAACAGATACTCCTCCGGCGAGTCTGCCAGACCTGCCTTTACCGGGTTGTTATTGAGATATTCTTGATGCTGCTTGAAACTTTGCTCATCGGTGATGCGCACGTCGGAAAATCCCCGTTGCCAAATTTCTCCACGAAATTCCAGCTCATGGTTGGCTCGGAATGAGAAATTGCCCTTAATCAGTTGCATCGCCTGTTCAAGACTCGTGCCGCTGGGAACAGTCATAAGAATGTGAATATGATTTGGCATCACGACGAAGTCGTGGACAGTAAACTTTCCGCCATGCACATAAGAGCGAAGGACATCGATGAAGAGGTGGGCCATGCGCTCGGTTTGAAACAATGACCTTCCGCCAATGGTTCGGGTACTGACAAAGAACGTTCGCGGCCGCCCCGTGGCGCTGTTCGGGTCCGACGGCCTGGAAGGTCTCGACATGACAGGGGCTAAAGCCCTCCACGCATTGCGATAGCTTTCGGCACGACTGAAGTCATGCCCTGACACAGTTTGCAGCATGCACTCATCATGCTGGGATTGAACGAGTGCATGCTGTAATTCGCAGATCAGTGGAATGGGTTACTTCTGGGCCGTTTGCACGGTCTGTTGCCCGCTTGTTGCGGGCGGGTTGACCTTGACGTTCAGGAAATCTGTCAGGTCGTTTACATCCTGCTGCGTGCCGACCATCGGCGGCATGAAGCGCCGGTAGGGCATGTCGGGTTTGTAGTCGTGCAGCATGGTGACGAAACTGCCGATGTTGGCGCGGTCGCGTCCGCTGAGCAGTTGGCGCATGGGGCGGTAGCCGTCCATGGTGTGGCAGGAACCGCACTCGCCGCGGAAGATGGCTTCGCCGCGGGAGTAGCTGGCATCCGATCCGCTCCACACCCAGTTGGAGTGGGCCAGATAGCCTTCCTTATTGATCCGGCTCACGTAAGGGACGCGCACGCCATTCGAATACATCCAGTGGCCGATGACGTAGGGCTTGCGCAGCATCTCGCGCGAGTACTCACCGGCACCGGTGGCCATGAGCGCGAGCAGCAGCACTGCCAGCGCGTGCGACAGATTGAAGTCCAGCGGGTTGCGATAGGCCAGGTAATAGGCGACGCCGACGATGGTGGCGGAGGTGACGATGATGACCAGCGCCATGCGGGTGACGGCGGAGAATGTGCCCGCGTTGATGGTGTCGATGCCCAGGGTAAGCAGCGCCTGCTGCGATGCGGGGACCATCATGTAGTACCAGATCATGAGGAAGGGAATGGCGACGAAGGAAGGCACCAGCCACTTGACACTCCACTGGACCGTGCTGATCTTGAGGGCCGGTTGCTTGTCGCCGTCGATGCGGCTGGAAGTGATGAGCGCCCAGACGCCGGCGAGCGAGCAGCATACGCAGGTACGCAGCAGCAGGCTTGGCCAGTAGGTGGGATTGAAGAAGGCGTTCCAGAACTTGCTGGCTTCATGGCCGGTTCCGGCAACGGCGAGCCATGTATCGCCCGGCGTGAGCATGAAGGCGAGAATTCCGTTGATGATGATGAGCGTGAAGGCCGATGCCCCGGCGTAGACCCAACCCACCTTGAGGTGAAGCTTGGGATCGATGCGGTTCCACGTGTAGTAATAGACGGCGATGGTGGTGAGCTCGACGAGGAAGAAGACCCACTCCATGGCCCAGCCGAAGACGAAGTTGTGGATCAGAGTGCTGGTGGCTTCGGGATGCGTGAGGCCGATGGCGAACCAGATGCCGACGCCGGAGACCGTGCCGAAGACTGCGGTAAGAATCAGGAAGAACTTGGAGTGGCTGGCCAGTTGCTTGAGCCATGCGGCGCCGAGTTCGGGGTCGGCGATGCGCATGGCCTTGCGCTCGGCCATGGGCAGATAGAGACCGCCGCCGACGGCGAACTGCGAGATCATGACGTGGAAGATGGCGATAATGCCGATCACCCAGCCCGAGCCGAGATATGGAATTTCCCAGAATGGATAGTTCATGGTTTCTCCGAAACAGTGAACAGTGNNCAGTGGTCAGTGAACAATTCCCTGCGGCTTTAGCGTTCGTAGTATTGAGAAAATCATTTTGCCTACCTCATGCGATAGACTTTTGGCGTCGTTGATGAGTTGAGAGTCTCCCAGCCCAATTCTCCGGGCGATTTCCAAATTTCCAATTGGGTTTGCAATTCACAATTCGATCCACGAGCGACGCCAAGAAATTGCTGAAACTCGCGAGTGTTCAATCTTCCCTGACCTTCGGCGATGTTGCTTGGGATTGAAATTGCAGAACGCCGCAATTGACTTGTGAGCCCAAATGCTTCTTCGCGAGGAAAAGTCGTTGTGAGGCCATATATGGCTACAGTCAGTTCCATAGACTTTTGCCAGACCTTCAGATCGCGGAAGGACTGGACTCTCGTGTTTTTCATCGCATTGCCCACTGCTCACTGTCCACTGTTCCCTGCTTTACCGAATCGTCCAATAACCGATGACTGTGGTGGCCAGCAGGGCAACGACTGCCAGCAGTCCGAAATAGTGTGCGGCGCGGGCGCGCTGTCCGCTCGGCTTGTTCTTGTCGTAGAACGGAATCAGAATCCAGAGCACGATGCCGAGTGTGAACAGCAGGATGCCCGCAATCTCGCCGCTCTCGCCGGGAAGAAACGAGCCCAGCAGTTTGAGCATCTCGAAGGGGCTCATGAAGTACCACTCCGGATGAATGCCGGCCGGAGCGGGGGCCAGCGAGTCGAACGGCTTGCCGAGCGACCACGGAAAGACCGAGGCCAACAGCGCAAGAATGTTCAGCGAGATCAGCCACATGGCCAGATCCTTGCGCATGAAGTTGGGGAGGAACGGCATGCTCTTGCGCTGGGCGCCGGGCTTTTCTTCTTCGCTGGGAGGCACGGCGTTGCCGTGGCGCTGCACCAACCAGAGATGGAAGCCGAGAAGAGGCAGGAAGATCGCCGGCAGCACTACTACATGGAGAGCAAAGAAGCGCTGCACCGTGAATTCGCTTACGTCGGGACCGCCGCGCAGCATGTTGGCGATCGCTGAGCCGATGAATGGAATCGCCACCGGAATCTGCAGGCCCACCTTGGTGGCGAAGTAGCTTAGTTCGTCCATGGGCAGCAGGTAGCCGGAGAAGCCGAAGACCGAAGCCAAGCCTAGAAGCGCCATGCCGCTGAGCCAGCCGAACTCGCGCGGCTTGCGGTAGGCCTTCATAAAGAAGACCGAGAACATGTGCACCAGGATGGAGAAGATCATCAGGTTAGCCGACCAGGAGTGGGCCGAACGGATGAGCCAGCCAAAGTGCATCACGAAGGTGATTTGGCGGACCGATTCATAGGCTTCAGCTCCGGGCCGGTAGTAGACCAGCAGCAATACGCCGGTAAAACACTGGACAAGAAAAAGAAACAGCGAGATACCGCCCCAGTAGTACCAGAAGGATTGAGAGTGAACCGGGACGGTCTTGTGGCGTGCGAAGGCGGCCAATTCCGAGAGGCCCAGCCGCTCATCCACCCAATCGTAAACATTGCTCGTGATCGTCTTTGAAGTCATGCTTCTTTCCTTAAAACTCGCTTGTTCCTTTCCCTGTCCGGGAATCACTTTAGCGGCAGAGCCAACCGCCGTCGACTACCAGGACGTGGCCCTGGATATAGTTGCCGGCCTCGGAGGCTAACAACACAGCAGCGCCGGCGAGGTCGGAAGGCAGACCCCAGCGGCCCATGGGTATTCTGTTGAGAATTGCGGCGGAGCGCACGGGGTCGGCGCGCAGAGCCGTTGTGTTGTCGGTGGCCATGTAGCCGGGCGCGATGGCGTTGACGTTGATGCCCTTGTCGGCCCACTCATTGGCGAGGGCCTTGGTGAGTTGCGCCACAGCGCCCTTGGCCGCGGCATAGCCGGGCACCAGGATGCCGCCCTGGAACGACAGAAGCGAGGCGGTGTTGATGATTTTGCCGTGACCCTGCGCGAGCATCTTGCGGCCTGCGTACTGGCTGAGGAACCATACACTGTTGAGATTGGTGTCGATTACTGTCTTCCAGAATTCTTCAGAGTGCTCGGCAGCGGGAGCGCGGCGAATGGTGCCCGCGTTGTTGACCAGGATGTCGATGGAGCCGAACTCCTTGACCGTGTCGTCTACGAGCATTTGGCCGATGGCCTTGTCGCATACGTCGCCAGACCGGCAAATGTACTTGACGCCGGTCTTCTTCACTTCTTCAATCGTCGACTCCAAAACCTGGTCGTAATTGTGCAGCGTTACATTCGCGCCTGCCTGTGCAAAGGCGATGGCCATTCCGGCGCCTAGACCCTGTCCGGATCCGGTGACCAGCGCGTTTTTGCCCTTGAGGCTGAATAAATCGAGGATTCCCATGGCGTTGCTCCTTATGTCTCGCGAGGTGAGTCGTTCTCCTGGTTTAGATTCTTATGCCCGCGAAACTTCCACACCGGTGTCGTTCACCGCAACTTTGAAGAGCTTGAGCGGATTGGGCGGCGGCCCACTTACGTTGGCGCCGGTGTAGGGGTTATAGACGCCGCCATGGCAGGCGCAATGAACGCGGTCGGCCTGGGGTTCATACTGAACCGTGCATCCCAAGTGCGTGCATACCGCAGTCAGCGCAATCCAGCGGCCGTCCGCATGGTGAATCAGCATGGCCGGTGCAGTGCCAAACTTGAACATCAGCACCGAGCCCGCGGGCAGCTTCTGTGCATCCTTCAGCGTCACCTCGGTCACGGCCGTTGCGCTTAGCGCCATCTCTTCGGGCGATGCGAGGTAACGATAGATAGGATAGGCGAGCGCAGCGGTGTAGCACAGCCCTGCTGCTCCGGCAGCCGCCAGAAAGGCCCGGCGCGTGTTCCGTTCGCCGTTCTCCAGGCGCTCTTCGACAATGTTTGAGGAATTTGCAAGTACGCTCATAAGCTAAGCCGCGCCCTCCATTACTTTCTCTGCGCGCGCCACCACGGACACGAGCCATCCAACCACGCCCAACCCGGCCACAAAGAGCACCAGGAACAATCCCACCACGCTCCAGTTGGTCACCACCACCCGGTCCCAAACGTCATAGTTCTTGCTCAGCAGGGTCAGGTCGCGAACGCCGTCGCGGTAAACGACTAAAGTGATTTCAATCAGCACGGCGAGCAGCAGGCCCGCCCAAGCAACCCAGCCGGCGGAGAGTTTTCCAAACCCGGCAATCGCGCCGACCAGCACGGCCACAACCACCAGCGCCAGCCAGCCGTATCCGGCAAATCCGGAGATCTTGTAGAGCGGGTAACCGCTGTGACCTGCGAGCCCGGCCTTGACGATTGCGGGCTGCACGCTTGCCGCCCACAATCCGGCTGCAAGGTACACAAGCCCAAATGCAGCGGCAACTTTACCGCCGATTCCGGCCACAAATTTCTTTTCTTCGGCGGTGAAAGTACTGCGGCCGGCCAGATACAGGAGCCACAGGCCGCCGATGAACAAGCCGCCGGCCATCATAAGCAGCCAGCGCGGCGTCAACGTCGGGTCGCCGGTTGGAAGATAGGTGCCCATGGCCGAGGCGGAGTACATGTCGCGCCACACTTCAGGGCGGAGCATCAGTGTCATATTGCTGGAGAGCAACCGTGCAATGAAGCCGGCGAGCAGCCATGCGCTCAAGCCAACCCACCACGCAGATTTGCCCGCCTCAAGCCGTGCCGAGAAGCGATAGAGCAGCCAGTACGTGAGCATGAGAATGCCGACGATCGAGATCCAGTAAACGCCCATCAACACGCTGCTGGTGTAGACGGCGCGCCCGTAGAGCACCTGAGCAAAGAGCAGCGGCGGCACGGCCAGATTGATCACAAACGTCATGACCACGGTGAGCCTCCGAGCCAGCGCCCGCGCGGTGACGAGCGATAGCGGCGAGCTGCGGAACAGGCTGAGAAGAACCGCAATCAGCAGTCCGCCCAGGAGCATTTCAACGGCAACAAAATGCAGTGACAGGGTGACAACGTGCAGCAATTTGAGCAACCATACAGGCGCCGGAAGTGGAATTGGGTCGACAGCGGGATATGGATTCATAGAATTCGGGAAGTTCCTTTCACTCTGCGGCTTGTGCGGGATCGAAGACGAATGCGAATCCGTGCGATGGTTCAAGACTGCCGTCGCTGGTCACGTGGCCGGCGTGAGCCGCGACGGATGTGCAAGGGGAAGCCGCGGAAGATTTCTCGGGGGACATTCTGGACTGTTTCTCTCCAATTTGGATTGGTAAAGGTCAACCTATAACCGGCGGCGACCAGTGGTCTGTGACGGAGAATACATTCCGCTGTGACAATTTTGATTAGGCTCCGAATGGACTGCGCCCATCATCCTGGCCCAATGAGCGACTGCACTTTTTGTTGCCTGCAGGATTGATCGGCATCCGGGGCCTTGGGATGAGGGCCTGTTCGACAGGACGAACGCATGAAGAGAGCCAATTCGTCGATGCAACTGACCCGCGCCGCCGATTATGCGGTCCGGGTAATGATTCATCTTGCGGCGCCGCACACGGAAGGGCGTGTCTCGCTTCCCGAATTGGCCGCGGCCACGGATGCGCCGGAGAGTTTCCTCTCCAAGGTGTTGCAGGCCTTATCGCGCGGTGGGCTGATCTCTTCGCGACGCGGACAGTCGGGCGGGTTTCAGATTTCGCAGGGCGGGCGCGCGGCATCGATGCTGGAAGTGATTGAGGCCATCGATGGTCCAATCTGCCTGAACGTCTGCCTGATCTCGGGCAAATCCTGCCAACGGAAGGCGCATTGCCCGGCGCATCCGGTTTGGGCGCAGGCACAGATGGCAATGATGGAAGTTCTTTCCAGAGCTACGGTTGCGGAACTGGCCTTCGAGGCGCTGGCGGCTAAAACCGGGCATCCGGTGAAGTCGGGGCACCGGGCGAGCGATGCGGTCTGTATCTCTTCGCTAGCGAAGCAGGCCAGGCGATAGAGCCGGAGAAGGCTTGGCCTAGTTGCATAAACCCCGCTTGCAGTGTTTCAATCGAACTATTGAAACAGGGGTGCTCCACGAAGTGGGGCTGAGAAATACCCTAGAACCCGATCCGGATAATGCCGGCGTGGGAAGCTTTCGAAGCCGAACGGCCCTCTTCCTCGAATCAGTCTGAGTTCCCCTTTTTCATGATGAGCAAAAGGGGAGAATCATGTTCCATTTCACAGCCGCTCGCATTTTATCGACCCATTGCGCCAAGTCTCGCTGTTCTCTTGTCACGGTGATAACACTGGCAAGCTGCGTGGTGTTTTCTGTCCGTTCCATGGCGCAGAGCCAGTCACAGGCGCACACGAATTCAGCAGCGGCCGCGTCGAATCCCGCTCCAGTTCAGCAGAAGGTGCCGCCAGTCACGACTACGGTGGTGGTCCATGGCGAAGTGAAGGACGATTATCTTCCCGAGACGGTTACGGTGGGCACATTGGACGGCGCAACGCTGCAGCAGACACCGCTGTCGGCAACCGTGGTCACGCGCGACTTGCTTACGGACCAGGTTTCGCGCCTGCTCTCCGATGTGGTGAAGAATGATGCCTCGATTGGCGAGGATTATGCGCCGGTGGGCTACTACGGCGACTTCGAGATTCGCGGATTTCCCATCGATCTGGCTACCGGCCTGGAAATCAACGGCATGACGATTGCCGGCGAACAGGACGTACCCCTGGAAAACAAGCAGAGCGTCGAATTTCTCAAGGGCATTGCCGGCGTGGAGAGCGGCGTGGCCTCGGCCGGCGGGCTGATCGACTATGTCACGAAGCGGCCGGCTGCTATTCAAGCGGTCGATCTGGCCACCGATCATCGCGGAACTGCTTACGGAGCCGTTGACCTTGGCCATCTGTTCGGCAGCCGCAAACAGGTGGGTGCGCGGGTCAATCTCGCCGGCGAAAAGATTCAGAGCTATGTCAACGACGCCGACGGTTGGCGCGCCATGGGTGCGGGTGCGGCCGACTGGAAGTTGAGTCCCAAAGCTACGCTGAATGGCGACTTTGAATACCAGCACAAGGTGGAGCGGTCGGTGAGCGGCTTTCAGTTGCTTGGCGGAACGAGAGTGCCCGATCTGAGCCGGATTTTTCCATCGACGATGCTGGGCGAGCAGTCATGGGCCAAGCCCAACACCTTCGATACGTTCAACTCAGGCGCACGACTGGACTACGATTTGCCCCACGGTTGGCGGGCCTTTGCTGCTGCCAGCTTCAGTCATTCGCTCATCGACGACAACGTGGTTTACGCGTACGGCACCCCATTTGACGCGAGCGGAAACGTTGCCTGTCCCGGCGCTCCTGATGCGCCCGCCTACTTCTTTTGCCCTGCAGTTCCTGGTGTGACCGACGGCGGCGACTATGGAATTTACGACTACCGCAACCCCGGCGAACTCCGCATTGACGCCCAGGCCGAAGCCATCGTCACTGGCCACGTTACTACTGGCCCCATCACGCACGACCTCACAGGGGGCGGCGTCCTCTTCCTGCGCAGTTTCCAGCAGCCGGGAACTCCGCCCGCCAATGCTCCTGATTGGGTGGTGCCCGGAGCGGTTTACAGCTACATCGGGGCGGAGAATATCTATTCGCCTAACGTGCCCTTTACGGGAGCGACGGATAGCAATGGCGTCCGATTGCAAGCCGGTCCGCGCGCGCTCAGCGAAGACAATCACCAGTCAGCAGCGGTGATGCAGGAGCGCATCCGCTTGCCCGGAAGAGTGCAGTTGCTGGCTGGCGGGCGCTACGATTCCGTGCGCGATCATAACTTCGGAGGAGGCAGCACGACGGACAAAAAAATCTGGCTGCCCCAGTATGCGGCCACCTTCAATCCGGTCGGGAGCCTCACTCTCTATGGCAACTACGGGGTGCTTCTCTCGCTAGGGCCACAGGCCCCGTGGTGGGCGGGCGGCTACTATCTCGATCCCTTCTATACTCGCCAGGCTGAGGTTGGTGCAAAGTATCAACCTGGCCAGCGGATTCTGCTTACAGCGGCGTTCTTTCGTATGCGGGCACCCTTCTTCTATCCCAAGGACGATGGCTCGGGGAATCTGAGCTTTGTGTCTGAGGGGCACGAGACTCACGACGGCATCGAGCTGAATGCGGAAGGCAAGGCCGCCAACTGGCTGCGGCTCACGGGCTCAGTGGCGGCCATTCGCGCGCTTGGCAGCGACACGGGAACGCCGACGTTCGACAACAAACAGGTACTCAACGTGCCGCATCTGCGCACCGCGTTGTTTGCCGATTGGCTTTTGCCGCACGCGCACGGCCTGCACCTGATGCCCGGCTGGAGCTACACCGGTCGCAAGGAAGCAACGCGCGATGACTCGGTGAGCGTGCCCGGCTACAACCTCTTCAGCCTTGGCGCGCGCTACACCCCCGGCGGCGAACAGGGCCACGTGACTATGCGGCTCTACGCCGACAACATCACTGACAAGCGCTACTGGAAAGACACCGGCGCCAACTACGGAGATACATTCATCCACCTGGGCGCGCCCACGACGGTGCGCCTCTCCGCGCATTACACTTTCTAGGACTGCAGATTCAGGCAAGGGACAATTCCGGAATGAGCGCAACCGTAAAGGCGCATGGCATGGACGGCACGCTGGTGGAACCAGATTGGCCGCCGTTCACGCTGGCGGAAGTGCGCGGGTTGCTTGCCCAGTTTCAAGGCATTGGCGAGCCGATCGAGATTCTGTCGGTTAGCCCGCGACCGCTTTCCGCGGCTGGAGTGGTGAACACATCGAGTGGGCGAGCCTTCATCAAGCGCCATCACCGCACTGTGCGCGATGTCGAAGGGCTGCTCGAGGAGCATCGTTTTCTTGCGTACCTGCACGGGGCGGGAACGAAGGTTCCGCGTGTCTTTTCATCCTCATCCGGCCAGACGGCGATCGAAATAGGTGAGTGGACCTACGAGGTACACGAGACGCCCGATGGCATTGACCTGTATCAAGACGCCATCTCCTGGACACCCTTCCGCACCGTGGCGCACGCACACTCGGCGGGTCAGGCGCTGGCGCGGCTTCATCTTGCCTCGCAAGGATTTGATGCGCCGCGCCGCAAACCGCAGCCACTCGTAGCCGGCTTCACGATTTTTGCGGCGCGAGATCCGGGCGTGGAACTCGAACGCTATCTTGCGGCGAGGCCGGCATTAGCTTCGAGTTCTGCGGTGCGGGTTTGCTGTAAACAGGCTCTGCAGTTGCTCGCGCCGTTTCATGCGCAACTTATGCCGCTGCTGCCGGCGCTGCCGCCGCTGTGGACACACAATGATCTGCACGCCTCAAATCTGTTTTGGAGCAACATGGGCGACGACGCGCAGGCAACGGCGATCATTGACTTCGGCCTCGCCGACCGCACGAATGCAGTCCACGATCTGGCCAACGCCATCGAGCGCAACATTGTCGAATGGCTCGTCCTTGTTGCAGACCCCGCGCACCCGGACGACGTGCCTGTACACCTTGACCACTTGAAGGCGCTTCTTGATGGCTACGAGTCGGTGCGCGTGCTCTCTGCCGAAGAGGCCACGGCTCTCGCGCCCATGACTGCTCTTTGCCACGCCGAGTTTGCGCTCTCTGAGGCCGACTATTTTCTCGGCGTGCTGCACTCGAACGAGAAAGCGTCGATGGCCTACGACGGCTGGCTTGTAGGACACGCGCGCTGGTTCCGCGGTCCCGGCGGCAGGAAGTTGTTGGATGCGATCGAACGATGGGCGGCAATCCGCCACCGGCGTCCGAAAGAAGTTGGAAAATAATGAGTTGGACTGCAATCACAAATTACCTGGCCGAGCACTGGCTTGAGATCGCGGGCACCGTCACTACGGTGGTTGGCATCTGGCTTACGACGCGACGCCTGCTTATCTGCTGGCCTGTAGTGCTGGCTGCAGATTTTCTGTACCTTGCAGTCTTTTTCCGCGCGCGTCTTTTCTCCGATGCGCTGCTGCAGGTCTTCTTTGTAGCCTTCACGCTTTACGGCTGGTGGCACTGGTGGCGCGGTGTGCGTGCCGATGGCGAGGTGCGCGTGGTGCCGCTGCACCTGCGCGGCTGGCTTACTGGCCTGGCCGCCGGTGCCGTGGGCTCCGTGTTGCTTGGATGGTTGATGGTGCGCATTGGTGCGGCGTTACCTCACCTGGATGCGACTCTGACCAGCTATAGCCTGGTTGCCAGTTGGTGGGGCGCGCGCAAACACATTGCAAACTGGTGGCTCTGGATTGCGGTAGACCTCATCTACATTGGCGAGTATTTATACAAGGATTTGAGAATGACGGCCGCTCTCTATGCGGGCCTTGTAGTGCTGGCCGTATTGGGCTTGCGCGATTGGAAGCGCGCGCCGGTAGCCGCTTAGGTTGCTGCCTGCACCACGTTGTGCAGCGGCTCGCCGTTCATGTAGCGGCGGAGCTCGTCGGCAGCAGTGCGCAGGGCGCGGGGCGCAAATTGCACGCTCGATCCGCCGATGTGTGGCGTGATCATCAGGTTTGGACAGCTCCACAGCGGATGACCATCGGGAAGCGGCTCGGGATCGGTTACGTCGATGGCGGCACGAATTCTGCCTGATTGCAGAGCTTCAACCAATGCATCCGTTTGCACTATCGGTCCGCGGGCGGCGTTTACGAGGAGCGTCCCCTGCTGCATCAGTGCGAATTGCCGACCGCCGATGAGCCCGCGCGACTCATCAGTAGAGGGCAGAATCAACACCACGACCTCGGCCCGCGGCAGCAGGCTGTCCAGTTCGCCTACAGGATAGACCTCAGGTTCGATGTGTGCGCTGCGGGCTATGCGAAGTATGTTGACGTTAAAAGGCACAAGCATTCGCTCGATCTCCTTGCCAATGGAACCGTAACCTACCAACAGCACTCTCTTGCCGGTCAACTCCTCAACCATCACGGGCGGATACCACGGGCGCTCGTCTCCTGTGATTGCCGCGTAGTGCGGAGGCGCCTCAAAGCGGCGCTTCCATCGGCCTTCCCGCTGAATGTCGTAATACATGGGAAAGTACTTGAGCATGGACAGAATCGCGGCCAGCGTCCACTCTGCTGTGGAGATGTTGTGCGCGCCGCGCGCGTTGCAAATGGTTACGTGCGGCCCGACAAGCGGCGGTATCCACTCCGTGCCCGCCATCATTGAAAGCACCAGCCGTACGCCGTGCAGCCGCGGCCATGCGCGGGTTGCGCGGTTCGAATACGGGTCGGGAATCCAGACATCGATCTCGATGTCGTGGTCCGGTGGGTCCGGTATCCGAATCAGCTCGACTCCCTCGGGGAAATCGCGAAAGAGTTCCGCTGGCAGTGTGCCTGGGTATCCGACTCGCAGCATGGGGTTAGGGACGGCCCGTCAAGTGCGAGGGCCTTGCTCTCATGCTATCGCAACCGCCGCGTGGGCCGCACCTGTTTCCACCATCGTCCGACTGTGAGAAAATTCAACGGCGGATACCATTTATGCGCCTCAGGTTTAACAAGACGCACTCGCAGCATCAGCTCGCGGTAAAGCTGCGCGTGGAACCGGCGGAGAACTCAGGACTCCTTTCCTGGGAGCACCGGCGCCTCCTGATTCACGCTGCAAAGACGGCGCTGGCAGCGGCACTCTGCTGGTGGCTGGCGTTGCGCTTCGGCCTGCACGACGGCTATTGGGGCTCCATAAGCGCCATCATCGTCCTGCAATCCAATGTAGGATCGACGGTGAGCGCGTCGCGCGACCGCCTGTTTGGAACGTTCATAGGCGCGCTTCTCGGCTTCTCGTTCTCCATGTTCGGCGTGCTTCCTTGGAATTACATTCTCGCCGTACTGGTCGCGGTCATCGTCTGCGGCCTGCTCGGTCTCCGCAGCAGTTCGCGTTTGGCCGGAGTCACCATCACCATCATCATGCTGGTGCATAAAGAGGGCCCACGCTGGAGCCTTGCCATGGACCGTGTGAGCGAGGTCGTTCTCGGCATCGTGGTGGCTCTCGCTGTTACCACGCTGGTGTTTCCTGACCGCGCCCGGCTGCGGCTACGCGAGGGCTTGGCGCAGGAGTTTCTAGTACTGGGCAGTTTTTTCGAGGCCATCCTGGAAGGATTTCGCGGTGCGCCTGCCGAGAACCTGTCTGCGCTGCGCGACGATGCGCAGGCACTGTTGCGCAGCAACAACAAGCTGCTGGAGGCCGCGCGCAACGAGCCCTCGGGCGGTCCCGGATGGCGCGAGGGACTGACCATGCTCTCGCAGTTCGGCCATTCCATTTTCGACGCTTTGCTTGCGTTGCAGTTCTCTGTAGAAGGCAGCCGCGAGGACGGATTTGCGCTGCAATTGGAGCCGGCCCTGGGAAGGCTGGCCGTGGATATCCGCACCGGCTTCCACCATGTGGCAGGACGAATTCACAAATGGCGCTTTGACATTCCGCCGCAAGGGATGAACCTGGAGCAGGACATCGCCGACCTGGAAGCCCGCATGGACGCGGTGCGGCACACCGGCATCGGCTTTTCGCAGGCGGAGATATTGCGTGCTTACGCCGTGCAACTGCACCTGAAGCAGATTGCACGCCTGCTGCGAGCCTCGCGCGTTGAGACCAGCCGCGCTGTTGGCGAAATGCAGAAACAGGAATTGCGCGAAGACGCGATGCCTGCCAGCGCGACGAGGCCGGACAGCCAAATTTAGACAGCGAGCAGCTCGGTGTAAACAGCCATCCCCACAACGGCGTCCGCGCCCAACGCATCCAGCGCGTCGACCTCCTGCTGGCTGCGAATGCCACCTGCCACAATGAGCTGCAGTTGCGTGAGCTTGCGCAGGCGCGCGGCAGTGTCGATAGGAAAGCCCTGCATCATTCCCTCTCCATCAACATGTGTGTAAAGGAATGCAGCGGCGTGGGGCTCGAGTTGTGGAATGGCTTCGTCGGGTGTGAGCGCCACCTGCGCCTTCCAACCTTTCACGGCGATGCGGCCGTTCTTGGTATCGATGCCGGCGACGATCTGCTCGGCGCCAACGCTTGCCGCTAACTCTGCAGCGAAGATCGTGTTCACCCGTCCCTCCTCAGAGAAGAGAGCGGAGCCAATAATCACGCGCTTCGCACCTGTGTCCAGCACTTGCCGGGCGCGCTCGACGGAGTGAATGCCACCGCCCGCTTGGACTGGAAGCCGCTTGGCGATTTGGGCAACGAGTACGGAATTATCGCCCTGTCGCATGGCTGCGTCGAGGTCGATCAACTGGACTAACGGAAATTTGGAGAACTTCTCGATCCAGTACTCAAAGTCGTCAAAGGCGAGACGGAGTTTTTCGCCCTGTACAAGCTGAACGATGCGCCCGCCCAGCAAATCAATCGATGGAATCAGCATGGCAACCTCACAGACACGCCGGCCCTTGCCAGCTCTTCCTTGAGTGAGCGCGCGCTCGAAACGCCGAAGTGAAAGATGCTTGCTGCGAGGGCGGCATCGGCTTTGCCGCGCGCAAACACATCGACAAAATGACCCACTGTCCCCGCGCCACCCGATGCAATCACTGGAATGCCGACCGACTCGCTCACCGCGGCTGTCAACTCACAGTCAAAGCCTGCGCGCGTTCCATCGGAGTCCATTGAGGTGAGAAGGATTTCGCCGGCGCCGCGTGCTTCGGCCTCGCGCGCCCACTCGACGACTCGACGGCCCGTTGGCTTGCGCCCGCCCTGCACAAATACCTGAGCATCGCGCACCGGGTCGGTTGCGCCAGGATCGCGCCTTGCATCAATGGCTACGACGACGGCTTGTGCGCCAAAGCTGCGCCCGATGGCGTCGATCAGTGTTGGGTCGGCGAGCGCCGCGGAGTTCACGCTCACCTTGTCTGCGCCGGCCTCGAAGACCTGCGCCGCATCGTCCGCGGTACGAATGCCGCCGCCCACACAAAAGGGTACGAACAGTTCGCGCGCCGTGCGGCGCACTGTGTCGAGCAGCGTCTGCCGGCCCTCGTGTGTTGCCGTGATATCGAGCAGAACAATTTCGTCCGCACCTTCGCGGGCATGACGCGCAGCCTGTGTGGCCGGATCGCCCGCGTCGACAAGGTCGACAAACTGCACACCCTTAACGACACGTCCGCCGTGCACATCGAGGCACGCGATGATGCGCTTGGTAATCATTTCGTTCCCTCCGCATTCCACGAGAGAAAATTGCGGAGAATCTTCAATCCTGTCGCGCCTGATTTTTCCGGATGAAATTGCACGCCCATCACATTGTCACGCTCGACGGCTGCGGCGAAGGGTTCGATGTAGTGAGTGATCGCCGCCGTGTCGCTAGTCACCGGGCCTTTGAAGGAATGCGTGAAGTAGACGTATTCACCGGGATCCACCCCGGCAAGCAGCCGCGAGCCTTTGCGGACCTCAAGTGAATTCCAGCCTACGTGGGGGACCTTCTCGGTGCTCTCGGCAAAGCGGGTGCAAGACTCTGCAAAATGGCCAAGCCCCGCCTGCTCGGGCGCTTCACTCGAACCTGCATAAAGCCATTGCATTCCAACGCAGATGCCTAGAAAAGGCACGCCGCGCGCAATCGCCGCGCGGATGGCGGGCGTGAGGCCGGTTGCATCCAGTCGCTCTGTCGCAGCGAAGTGGCCCACACCGGGTAACACAATGCGCTCTGCAGATTCCAAAACCGACAAGTCGCTGTCCGTTACCTCAGGCTCCGCGCCGAGATGCCGGAGCGCCTTGAGAACTGAGGTCAGATTGCCCGCCTTGTAGTCGATCACCGTTACGCGCATCACAACAATCCTTTTGTTGAGGGCAGCATCTCGCCCAACTGCTTGTCGCGCGAACAAGCGACGCGAAGTGCGCGTGCGAAAGCCTTGAAGATTGCCTCAATCTTGTGATGATTCGAGCGGCCGTACATTGTCTTGACATGAACGTTGGCGCGTGCGCCGCGTGCAAAGCCTTCAAAGAAATCTGTTACCAGTTCGGTTTGCAGGTCGCCCACCAGCCGCGTGCGAACCTGTGTGTCTACAGCGAAGGCCGTGCGCCCGCTCAGGTCAACGGCGGCAATCGCGAGGGTCTCGTCCATCGGCATCAGAAAATATCCGGCGCGCAAAATGCCGCGCTTGTCGCCGAGGGCACGGTCAAAAGCCTCTCCGAGCGCGATGCCAACGTCTTCGACCGTGTGATGCTGATCCACGTCGAGATCGCCATCGCAGCGGAGCTCAAGATCGAATGCACCGTGGCGCGTGAAAAGTTCAAGCATGTGATCGAAGAAGCGGATGCCAGTCGCAATTTTGTATTGTCCTTTGCCTTCAATCGTGAGTTTGATGGCAATGCGTGTCTCTGTGGTGTTGCGCTCAAAGCCCGCTTTGCGAATGCGCTTGCCAGCTACTGTTTTTGCGATCTTCTTCGTTGTCATTTCTCTTTTCCTTTTTCAGCATTCAAACCAGATCTCAATGCGGCCAGTGCATCATTGAGGGCTGGGACGGCCTGCCTCATCTGCTCACGCGTTCCAATCGTGATGCGAACGCGTCCATCACAGCCGGGATCGCTGGAGCGGTCGCGGACCAGCACGCCGGCGGCGCGCATGAGGCGGACAAATTCGGCGTGCTGAGGGCCTATCTCAACCAGGATGAAGTTGGCTTGGCTCGGCCAGCGGCGCACTCCGGCGGCATCGAGAACGGCTTCAAACTCAGCGCGCGCACCGAGCACTTCGCCGACGTACCAATCGAGATAGGTTGTGTCTTCAAGTGCCGGCGGCAGGCAGGCCAATGCCAGCGAGTTCACACTGTACGGCGAAAGGACGCGACGCACCCAGCGCATCAACTCGACCGGACCGGCCAGCAGGCCGAGCCGTAATCCGGCCAGCCCGTATGCCTTGGAGAAGGTGCGTGCCACAACCAAGTTCGGCACAGTGCCGACGAGATCCATCACCGTCTCACCGTGAAAATGAAAGTACGCTTCATCGACCAGCAGGACTGCGTGCGGTGCGTGCTGCGCGATTTTGAGAAGCTGCGCACGTGTGGCTACGGAGCCGGAAGGGCTGTTGGGATTGGCGATGGCAATGATCTTGGTTCGCGGAGTAATTGCAGCAAGCAACTGTTCGAAAGGAAACTTCAGATCGTCCGCGGCCTGGACAGCAATCGCGCGTGCATCGGTTGCTGAAACATACACTTCATACATCGTGTAAGTGGGAACGGGCAGCAAGAGCTCATCGTCTGCTTCGAGAAACGTCTCGAAGAGTACGTGAATGGCTTCGTCCACACCATTCGTGAGGGCCAACTGCTCTGCCGCGACGCCAAGATGTGCAGCCACGATCGCCTCGACCGGCTCACGCTCGGGATAGCGCGTGAGAGACCCTGCAGAAATGCGACCAAGCACCTCGCGCACCTTCGGCGAACAGGCGAGGGTGTTTTCGTTGAAGTCCAGACGCAGCGCAGCGCGGCAGCCGAGCGGAGGGTGATACTCCTTCATCGCCTGCACACGCGCGCGCGGTGCGGGATTGCATGTAGTTACGGCTTCAGGCACGCGACCTCCTTGTATTTGGACTCTTCCGCAGCCGGGTGCGAATGGCTTCTGCATGGCCTACAAGGCCCTCAGCTTCGGCTAGCAACTCAGCCTGCGGGCCGAGCGCACGCAGGCCTTCGGCAGAGTACTCCTGCACGGTGATGAGCTTGACGAAGTCGTAGACGCTCAAGCCGCCGCGCACGCGCGCCATGCCGCCTGTGGGCAGTGTGTGATTGGGACCGGAGATGTAATCGCCCATGGGCTGCGCGGACCAGCGGCCCACAAACACCGAGCCCGCGTTCTCGACCCACTTAAGATCGCTGGCTGCGTCCACAGTCAAGTGCTCGGGTGCGAGTAGATTGGTGATCGCTCGGGCTTCGTCAACGCTGGCGACAACAATTACAAGGCCGTTGCGATCGAGCGACTCGCGCGCGACCGGATTATCGCGGCTGCGAAGATTTGCTTCTGCGATCACTTCCTTTGCGAGGTCCTGGCGAGTGGTGATGAAGATTGCTAGAGCTTCCGGATCGTGTTCGGCCTGCGCGACAAGATCGGAGGCAATGCCTTGCGCGGTGCCGCGTTCGCTGGTGACGACAATTTCAGTGGGCCCTGCCAGCATGTCGATGGCGCAATCGAAGGCGAGAAGGCGCTTGGCTGCGGTGACGTAAAGGTTGCCGGGTCCGACGATCTTGTCGACACGCGTAACGCTTGCGGTTCCATAGGCCAGGGCGGCAATGGCGTGCGCGCCGCCCAGGCGGTAGAACTCCGTAATGCCGAGTAGGTGCGCGGCGGCGAGCGTCTCCGGCGCGGGCTTTGGCGAAACCACAACGATGCGATTGACACCCGCCGCCTGCGCGGGAACCGCCGTCATCAGCAGCGTTGATGGCAGGGGATGGCGGCCGCTGGGGACATAGCAACCTACAGAGCCGAGCGGTCGAACAAGCTGGCCGGTGGTGAGACCGGCGATGGGAGATGCATTCCATGAAGCGGGCATTTGCCGCTCGGCGAAACGGCGGATTTGTTTCGCTGCCGTGGATAAGGCCTTGCGCAGCGCAGGATTTAGTGCATCCCACGCCGCGGCCATCTCCTCCGGCGTCACGCGCAGAGCCGCGGCGCTGGCGAGCCCGTCGAATTGCGCGGCGTAGCGCAGCAGCGTGCGGTCGCCATGCTTGCGCACATCGGTTACGATGCGCCGGACGGCGGGGAGCACGGCATCGAGGGCCGCGCCGCCGCGGCGTTCAAGCGCGGCCAGCGTTTCCGCCGTGTGCGCCGCGCCTCGTCCTTTGGTACGAATCAGCTTCATTCTTTCCCTCAGGGGCTAAAGCCCGTACCCTTCAACGAAGGCCCGCTTGACGTGCATGCTAAAGCCCGTACCCTTCAACTAAGGCCCGCGCCCATCTGCGGCAGTGCAATCGTGGTACGCGGGGTTATGGCAGTCCTTGTGCGCCCAACTGTTCGATCCATATCTTCTTTTGCTCTTTGAGCAGGTCATCAACTTCCAGAGGGTGGACTTCCTCGTCGAGCCCCACGAGGATTTCATATTGAAAAGCCGACTCGCCGTGCGCGTTCCACTCATCCTGCAGCGACTTTTCCCGATGCGATCCATTGCGCAGGGTAAACCAACTTCCATTTTTGGTCGCGTCGAGGTTTTTCGATACGCCCACCCAGACGTGCCCGGTTACCGTGCATCTAACGGCGTAGGCGCCGAGAAGCGATTTCCGCTCCTTGAACTTCCTAACGGCTTCTTTTCTCGATTCCTTCGATTGCATTTCAATCTCACTTCTATTTGTTCCACGTTATGTGTGGAGCACGACCATTGATTGAGGTGGAAGTGCGCGGGGCCAGAGCTTGCGCCCGCACCCTCCCTACAGCACGACCTTGTTCAACGGATACTCGACGATGCCGGTTGCGCGCGCTGCCTTGAGGCGTGGAATCACATCGCGCGCGGTGCGTTCATCGACGATGGTGTTTACAGCGACCCACTCCGAATCGCTTAATTGCGAAACGGTTGGCGAGTTCAATGCAGGCAGCACCGCGAGTACCGCATCAAGGTCCGCGCGGTGCACGTTGAGCATGAGCCCGACCTGCGATTGCGCATCGATTGCACCGCGCAGCATGAGCGCGATTTGGTCGAGCTTTTCGCGCTTCCACGGATCGGCCAGTGTAGCCTTGCCGGCGATGAGATGCGTTTCGCTCTCCATAACTGTGTCGATGATCTTGAGGTGGTTGGCCTTGAGCGAGCTGCCGGTCTCTGTGACTTCGACAATTGCATCGGCCAGCATGGGTGGCTTGACTTCGGTTGCGCCCCAACTGAACTCGACCTTTACGTTGACGCCCTTGGAGGCAAAGTAGCGCTTGCTGACTTCGACAAGTTCAGTGGCGATGATCTTGCCTTCGAGGTCTTCGGCTTTCTCAAAGCCGCTGCCCTCTGGCACTGCCAGCACCCAGCGCACTTTGCGGCGGCTCTGCTTGGCATAGGTGAGCGTGGTGACGCTGGCAACGTCGAGACCGCTCTCCACTACCCAGTCGATGCCGGTCAGGCCCGCGTCCAGCACGCCGTGATCCACATAGCGTGCCATCTCCTGCGCGCGAATGAGCATGCACTCGATCTCGGTGTCGTCGATGGAGGGAAAGTAGGAACGGCCGTCTGCGTAGATATTCCAGCCGGCGCGCTTGAACAACGCGATGGTCGCATCCTGCAGGCTGCCTTTGGGAATGCCTAGTCTGAGCTTGTTAGCCACGAGCGGCCTCCATTTCGGAAACGATCGCCTTGGTGAAGCAACTCACTGTGCCTTCGTGGCACACCAAACCATCGCCTTCGACGACCACGCGAAACAGCAACGTGTCGTTGTCGCAGTCGGTTGCGGCAGAGACAACGCGCAGCCGGTTGCCGCTGGTCTCGCCCTTCATCCAAAGCTTCTGGCGCGTGCGGCTCCAGAAGGTTACAAATCCGCTCTCCAGCGTCTTGGCATAGCTGATGGGATTCAGAAAACCCAGCATCAGCACTTCGCCGGTGCGTGCATCCTGCACGATTCCCGGTACGAGGCCATCCATCTTGTCGAAATCGATTTTGGTTTCGCTGCTCATTTTCTTCCTGTTTCTGCTTGAGATTTTGGTTTGAAGCATGAAAAAGCCCGCTGGCGTCGGTCGCCGGCGGGCTTGGGTATCTCTTTAGATCTCTCTGGCCGATTAGTTCAGGCCACGACAGTCCGCCGGCATGGGGTCCCCGTGATGATGGTGATGACCGGGATGGCGGTGGCTCTGCATCTGTTTCAAAGCTAAAGGCAAAACCCCCGCGCTGTCAACCCAAACCTCTTTCAATAACCCAAGCAGGGCATAACAGGCTGCGGAAAAAGGCCNNAAATGAGTTTTTCCGCAGCCTGATAATCCCCTATGCGCTTCAGGCACCGGGCTTCTTCTCGGCCTCGGCGGGCTTGTTCTGCTCCTGCAGCAAGTCAAACACGCGCCGATACAGAGACGTACGTACGTCGAATCGCGTGGCTGCGCGCGTAACATAGCGCACCTGAATGTTGAAGCCCGATGCCGATGGCAAAAGATTCACCACGGGTGTGGTGGTGAACCTGCTCAGGTTGTTGCTGTGCGTCCCGCGCTTCCATTCCTGCACGGCAATGCCGGCGCCCTCCTGCGTCTCCTCAAGCACGGCTTTTTGAATGCGATCAACCATGGCGCGGGGATCGGCGGTTGCCGGCATACTGACGGTGATCTCGTCCCACATCCACTGCCCGGTCGTGGAGAAGTTGAAATACTGTCCGCGAATCGCGAAGCTGTTGATGAAGGCAATGCGGCGGCCGGTCGGGAGCCCAATGTCCGCCAGGGTACCTGTTTCAAGAAGGGTGGTGTTCATCAGGCCGATCTCAGTAACTTCTCCGCCCACTCCGTTGATCTCAACGCGGTCTCCGACGCGAATGCCATTCTTACCCATCAGAACGAACCAGCCGAAAAACGCGAGGATGAAGTCCTGCAACACGATGGTGATGCCGGCGGTGGCAAGGCCCAGGATTGTAGGCATCTGTCTTGGCAAGCCGAAAATGACCAGCAGAATGAGCAAAGCTCCCAGGACCTGAATACTCAACTCGAGGATGCTGCGTAGCGTATGCAATTGCCTTCCACTCAGCGCAGGGGTGGCCATCAGCCGCCGCACCATCGCATCGCCGAGAAGCATGAAGATAAGAATGCCGATAATCAGAGCCAGGGACTGCAGAATCATGTGCACCAGGATGCGATGCTGCAAAAGAACCTGATCGGACCACTTTCCGTAAACCGCGGCAAGCTGTTGCTCGGTTTGAATGCGGTCATCATAGATGCTCAGAAGCTGCCGCTCCGCGCTCCTGCCCTTCAAATTGGCGAGCCTGGATTCCCGGTCCGCTGCTGTACCTGCCGCAGCAGCGTTTGTATTGGCCTGGGCTTCAAGAGCATTGTGTTCGCCAGTCAGACTGTGAACATCGCTCTGCGCTTCCTGAAGTGCCTGCTGAATCAACTGGAATCGGCTGCGTTGGCTGAACCAGGAATTCACTCGCCCCGCCAGCGTTCCGTACCGCGCGGCGGATATCACCGCTACTTCACCGATGCCATTTGACGCGCTGTCGTACTTGGCCATCGATGCTTCATGCGCAGCCAGTTCACCCTGAATCTGAGCGCGGTCATCGCCCGATGCGCGGTCAAGATCGTGCTGTGCATCGGCAAGCTCGTCGGAGTCAAGGCCGAGCTGCGCTTTTGCGATCTCAAGATCGTCATTGTCGGCATCAGGCACCTTGCCCGGCTTCTCCAGTGCCGCCGTGGAACTCGATGAAGAAGTGAGGCGCTGTACCTGTGCCTGATCTTCGGCAACGAGTAGCTTGAGTTGTTCGACCTTTTGCGAGAGCGCAAGGGCCTCTCCGGTGAAGGTGGTGTTCTGCACTTTGAGATTGGCCACGCGCAGGGCCGATGCAAAGGCCTGATCGACTTCATGATCGGCCAGATGTTCAGCCTGGCGAGCATAATCAGTTTCTTCGGCGGTCACCGCCAGGGGCGCCAGGGCCTCTGCAGTTTGCCAGGGACGCAGGTCGACGACGTTCTTTTGATTGCCGGCCACGCCGCTTGCCTCCTTCTCCTGGCTCAGAAAAGGAAGATGCGCCATGGCGTCACGCGTAGTCCAGGAGAACGCCACGCACAAGACGAGTAGCGCCAGCAGCACGACGACAGCGACAAATCTGGCCTTGTCGAGAATCAGCGAGTTGCCGTCGCCATCGGGGACGGGAGCAATCGGGGGCTTTGCCATAGATGGGTTAGATGCGCTTTCGGCCGGGGTGTTTACAGTTGCGATGGATGTCAGTGNNGTGTTAACACTCAACTCGAAAAGGCTGTAGATGCGCGGTTTCGAGGAAGCTGCCTGAATGTTTCTTCACAAACAGATTGAAGATATTTTACCGGGTGCGCCCGGCCGGTTTGCAGTCTCCCTGGGGCGAAGCAGAGAATGGAGCCGTGCGAGTAACGATTCGATCAGCGCCTTTGACGCTTGCGCTGCTGGGCATTTGCGCAGCAGGGACAGCCCAGTACCAGAATCAGAACAGGGAATCGCGTGGTGCGCCCAAGACATCTTTGAGGGCCCCGGCGCCCGAGGCGCGCATCGATATTAATCACGCCACGGTCAATGAGTTGCTGAAGGCTCCCGGCATGACGCCCAGTTGGGCCGGGCGCATCGTGCGCTTCCGGCCCTACCGAACCAAGCTGGACTTGCTGGATCGCGGCGTGGTGACCGTCACGATCTACGATCGCATCAAAGACTCCGTGATCGCCCACCGCGATTCCCAGTGACTTTTTGATCTATGCCTTTGCCGGCGGTTCTGTACTGATATCGCCGCGTCTCAATACTCTGCTCAGAATCACGTAGAGCACTGGAATAAAGAACAAGTTCAGAACCGTGGAGAGCAACATGCCGCCCACGACGGTGGTTCCAACGGAGCGCCGTCCGAGGGCGCCGGCACCGGTGGCGAAGACCAGCGGCAGTACGCCCAGGATGAATGCGAACGAGGTCATCAGAATTGGCCGCAACCGCAGCTCCGCGGCCTCGATGGCTGCCTCAGCGATGGATCGCCCCTTGCGCCGCAACTGTTCGGCAAACTCGACAATCAGAATTGAGTTCTTTGCCGACAGGCCAATCAGCATCACGAGACCGATCTGACAGTAGACATCGTTCGAGAGCCCACGGAGCGATATCAGGCCCAGTGCCCCGAGAACCGCCATTGGCACGGCCAGCAGGATGATGAAGGGCAGTGCGAAGCTTTCGTATTGCGCCGAAAGTGTCAGGTAGACCACCAGAATTCCCAAACCAAAGATGATGAGCGCTTTGCCGCTGGACTCGATTTCGTCCAGCGTCAGGCCCGTCCACTGGTAAGTCATGCCGGGCATCTTCATCTTCGAGGCCAGGTCATCCATTGCCGTCAGGCCCTGCCCGGAGCTATAGCCGGGTGCGGGGGAGCCGTCAATCTCCACCGCGCGGAAAAGATTGTAGTGCGTAATGACCGGCGGGCCAGCGCTTTCCTTCACCGTGACCAGGTTATCCAGCGGCACCATTTGGCCAGAGTTCGAGCGCACATAGTAGCTGTGCAGGTCGCTGGCTGTCATGCGGAAAGGCTGGTCGGCCTGCACAAACACACGATAGGTGCGGTTGTTGTAGTCGAAGTCGTTGATGTATTCCGAACCCATGAATACGCTCAGCGTGTCGGTGATCTGCGAGAGCGGAATGTTCATTGTCTTCGCCTTCTCACGGTCGATGGTCACAAGCTCCTGCGGGTCATTGGCGGAGAAGGTGGTCAACAGTCCGGTCAGATCCTTGCGTGCGTTGCCCGCCCCCACGATCTGGTGCGCCACCCGATCAAGGTCGGAGAGCGTGTTGCCGCCCTGGTCCTGGAGCATGAACTGGAAGCCACCCATGGCGCCAACGCCCTGCACCGCCGGGGGTTGGAACATGGCCACCAGGCCGCCGTTGGGAGCAAACATCAGCCTTTGAAGCTTGGGAGAAAGGTCGGTGATGATATCCGCAGTCGAGTGGCCTTTCCCACGTCGCTCATTGGCCGGCTTGGTGCGGACGTACATCATTCCCGAGTTGGATGCACTACCGGAACGGGTGAAGCCGATGATTGCGAAGGCCCCGCCTATATCGGGATTCTGTTGGATGATGTACTCCGCGCGCTCCGCAAGTGCCTTTGTATAGGTCAGCGAAGATCCCGGAGGCGCCTGGATGATCACCATTAAGGTTCCCTGATCCTCCTGAGGAATGAACCCGCTAGGAACGTGCTGATAGAGCCATACCGTGGCGCCAAGCCCGGCAAAAAAGACCAGCAACAGCAGGTACCGCAACCGCAGTGCAAAATGGATCGACTTGGCGTAGGAGCTAGCCAGCCAGGTGATCGCCGCATCGGCCCCGTGGATAAATGCGGCAAACGCGCGCGACAATGGACGAATGTGAAGGAAGTCCAGTTGCTTGGGGCGATCTTCTTCGCCGCGCAGGAACATCGCTGAAAGTGCCGGCGAAAGTGTTAGAGCGTTAAAAGCCGAGATGGCGATCGAGAATGCAATGGTCAGCGAAAACTGCCTGTACAGAATGCCGGTGGTGCCAGGAAAGAACGAAACCGGCACAAACACCGCGATTAGCACCAGCGATGTAGCGATCACCGCGCTGGTCACCTCGCCCATGGCTCGCGATGTGGCCTCGTGCGGGTCAGAGTGCTCCATGGCAATGTGCCGCTGCACGTTCTCGATGACCACGATGGCGTCGTCCACCACCAGGCCCGTCGCCAGCGTGATACCGAACAGCGTGAGCGAATTGATGGAGAAGCCAAAGACCTTGATGAAGGCGAAGGTGCCGATCAGCGAGACCGGGATGGTGACAGCGGGAATAATGGTAGCGCGCCAGTCCAGCAGGAAAAGGAAGATCACTCCGATGACAATGAAGATGGCGATACCCAGGGTGATCAACACCTCGCGGATCGAGTCGCCGACCACTGTTGTCGAGTCAAAGGCAATGGCGTATTGAAGCCCTGGAGGAAAGCTCTTCGCGAGCTCTGTGAGCGCAGCCTTGGCCGCTTTGTCCACCTCCAGCGCATTGGCGTTAGACAGTTGCTCTACGCCCACGCCAAGGGCCTCTTGTCCTGAGTATTCCAGTAGCATGCCGTAGTTTTCTGCGCCCACTGCCGAGTGGCCTATATCCTTCAGCAGGACCAGTCCATTCGAAGAGTTCTTCACAATGATGTTGTCGAACTCTACAGGGCTGGTAAGACGGCCGATCACCCGCACCGGAATCTGAAAGGCCTGCGTTGAGTTCGAGGGGGGCTGGCCGAGCTGGCCGGCCGGAATCTCGACGTTCTGTTCCACCAGCGCATTCACTACGTCGGTGGCCGTCAGGCCGCGGGCGGCCATCCGCACCGGGTCGAGCCATACACGCATGGCGTACTTGCGCTCGCCAAAGATCATTACATCGCCCACACCGGGCACGCGCTTGAGCGCATCCTTCACATACACATCGAGGTAATTGGAGATGAACTCGCTCGAATAGCGCCCGTCGAGAGTGTAGAAGCCTGCGCCGAAGACGAAATTGAAGTTCGATTTGGTGATGCTGATGCCCGTCGAGTTCACCGCTGCCGGTAGCCGTCCTTGCACGCTGGCCACGCGGTTCTGCACATCCACTGCTGCTATGTCCAGATCGTAGCCGGTCGTAAAAGTCGCGGCGATCTGGCTTATTCCGCTGTTAGTGCTCGATGAGCTGATGTAGCGCATCCCCTCGACGCCATTGATGGCCTCTTCCAATGGGAGGGTCACAGCCTTCTCCACAGTCTCCGCGTCGGCTCCCACGTAGTTGGTGGTCACGCTGACTACCGGAGGCGCCAGATCCGGGTACATGGCGATGGGCAGATTCGGGATGCAGATCGCCCCGCTCAGAATGATCAGCAGTGCGCAAACAGTCGCGAAAACCGGCCTATGAATAAAGAAATCGACAAACAAGGTATGCCTTCCTTCGAACTACTGAGCAAATTTCCAGCTCAACAAACAACCGGTTTTGGGGTCCCGGCCTGCGGCACCGTCTTATCGCGCCTGGGTCAGAAAGCCGCACCACTCAACCGGCCACACTCCTGGCTGGGCATCCCATCCTTTCCGAACTATGTGATGTGCGGAAAGGGCAGGAGACCGCCGCTTAGCCGCCCATCAACATTACGGGCATTCCATTTACCAGGAACTGCGTGCCCGACACGATCACGCGGTCGCCCGCATTCAGCCCTGAAAGAATCGAGTAGGTGTTGCCCACCGTATCGCCCAGAGTCACGGCCGTCTGCACAGCCATGAAATGTCCGTTTTGCTGGTGCGCAACGAAGACGAAGCTCTGTCCTCCCTGGCGCAACACCGCCAGCACCGGAACCACAGCCATCGGCTTGGTGCTCCAGATAATCCGCGCCTTGACCATCTGCGCGTTGCGCAGAATGTCCGACCCAGAATGCACTGGGGCCTTTACCAGGATGCCCTGCAGCGTGCTGTCTACCTCAGGCGAAATAAAACCGATCTTCGTCTTCTCGAGCACCTTGCCGCTGTTGTCCGTCAGGTCCACATCCAGCCCCGTACGCACCTCGCCGGAGCGCTCTGTTGGGATGTAAATGTACGCCTCGAGATCCTTGTTCTCATCAATAGTGGTCAGCAGGGGTGAAGGATTCAATGGTGATGCATAGTCGCCTACATGCACCGGAATATCGCCTACCACGCCGTCGAAGGGTGCCCGGACCGTGTAGTAGGCAAGCAGTTCCTCCTGCGTCTTGCGCGACTCCACCGCCGACTCGTAATCCGCCTTGGCATTCTGGAAAGCCTGCTGCGCCTGCTCATAGGTGTCGCGGCTAGTCACGCCCGCGTCGAACAGCTTGTGCTGCCGTTCAACCTCTACCGTCGTGTAGTCGTAGAGCGCCTTCTTTTGCTGTTCCGTGGCGCGCTGCGCGTTCACCGTGGCCTGTTGCTGCCGCGGATCGATCTCCATCAGCGTCTGGCCAGCCTTTACGCGATCGCCTGAGTGCACCAGAATCTGCGTCAGCAGCCCGTTAACCTGCGGCAAGATTGAGGCCGAGCGACGCGACTTGATCGTGGCCACATACTCGCTGCTTTGGGCAACGGGCGCCAATGTGACTGCAGCAGTCTGCACCGGTAATCCCTGCATTCCCGCAGTGGCTGGCGGAGCAGCTTTCTTTTGGCAACCCAGAACGGCCAGTATTGGCAGAATCAAGCAACTTATGAACTGAATGCGTTTAACTGCGCTATTTCTCACTAGCTTCTTCCTCTATCCAGGCCTCTTTGGCCTGACACTCCGGTTTGTGCCGGTATGATTGCGATGCCGGGTTGCAGGAGGGCTTTGTCTGCAGCAACTTCCCTTATTTACGGAAACTCCTGCCGCCCTGTTCCGTCCAACTTGCGGAGGCCGGTGCCAACCTGCTGAAAACAGTTGAAATGGTGTCTCTTATATCTGACGCCCGGAGCTGGGCTTTCGCCGCTAAAAAGCACAATGCCCGCCGCAGGGTCCAGGCCATTCCACAGAGTCCAGCACTCTACGAGGATACCGCAGAGTGCTTCGCCCCTCACGGACGATTCCCAATCCAAACCGCCCGCAGCCACCTATCCGCCGGAATACGGGCATTCAAGGCTGTCAACCAGCCAACCATTCGCCCTGACGGGCGGAATTTTGACACACCCTGCACGAGTTGGTAGCCTTCATAAGGGCGCATGCGGCCAATTGAAGCCGAATTTTGCCCTCCCATAGCGTCCCCGTCGTCTAGCCCGGCCTAGGACACCGCCCTTTCACGGCGATAACACGGGTTCAAATCCCGTCGGGGACGCCAAATATTTCAATAACTTAGGTTGAACCCGTGCTGCCCTCGGGACCACCTCGGGACCAGTTGCAACTGCGCCAGTTTTGCTGTCTTTGGCGCTGGCACCTACGCGCACTGCCGCTCCGCGCGTGCCGCAGTCGAGTGCTATTCGACCCTGGTAGTTGAGGAATTAAACACGTGCCCCACTCCAGACATTCATCTCGGTAGACTGAACCCCCGTCAGTCTCCCCCACGTGGAAATACAAAGAAAGACTGATGCTTAGTAAAGGCCAGATGGGCTATCAGTGTGCATGAACGAATGTTTCTTCGTGTGCTCTTCGCACACTTTTGCTTATTGGTCCATCGGAAGCATCACCTGGGCTCCATGTCTTATGGGGTAGACAAGCGAGTGTTTAGAGACTTCATCCAGAATGCCGGGCTTCTCAAGGCGACTGAGTAGCCACCGCTGGCGCCAGAAGTCGGCAATCATCTCCGTTCTGAGTTTATCCCGAGTTCGCGGAACGTTGTAGTGCGCAGAATCAGCGAAGCCGAGGAGGACATTACGGAAGTTCCTGGCAAGAGCGATGCCATACACGACGCGCTTGCTGCCGTGGTTCATTAGAACATCGGATGGCAAGCCTAGTAGTTCCAGCCCCTCCCTGATTTTTCGCATTAGGGGGTTCACTCCCTCGCCGAAGATGGAGTTTACCTTCCGCGACTCCTTCGATCGCGCTATCAACGTAGCAATTAGACCAAGCGTCTCCTGGCTGATATGAAACGACCCGAAGCCCTCGCTAAGCCCAATGGGGCGGTACTCGATCTTCTCGAACCGTTTGCCGCCGATTGTTTCGGCAGGAATCTTGACGCGGCTGTACTGGCTTAACGCGGATCCGTAAAGGCTTGTAGTGCACAGCAGCACCAGTTGGGCCTTTCGATGTACCGGCGCTCCCCGCATGCTCGATGCGATGAGACTAGTTTGGCTTTTGTAGCGCTGCTCATATCTGTTGACGACTTCCGGGCTGCACAGGAGCAGGCAGACAAGTTTGCCACCGAGAAGGAAGTTGTAAGGTGCCACCGCACCGCAGACGGTGATATCCATCATGCTGACGCCCACCCGCTCGCCTTTCAACATGCGGACGATCTGGCTCACCGCTTGGCGGAATCGCGCGCGCTCGAAGGCTTGGTTCCATGAGGATCTTGTGACGTTATCGCCAATCTTCTCTTCCTGGAATGCCAGCCGGATCGAGAGCAGAACCGCGAGTTGCTTTGACCGCTTGCTCCGGAAAAGGCTCGTCTCTGCACGGGCCCGCCACTCTGCAACTGAGCCGGAGGTCACATGCTTGTGCCGAGCGGCGTTCGGATAGCGCCGGTGCTGCCGAATGGCGCGCTCAGAATCCTTAAGAAGCTTCTCGACCGAAAGTGGCGTCGGCCTCCGCAAGTCTGCACGCGAGATGATCGCGCTATCGAGGAGGTCTTTGAGATAAATGTTCTTTATGAAGCGGTCAACCTCGGCAACAAGCCACGCCGCATCACGTTTGGGATTTGTTGAATTTCGGAAGTGCTCGATAGCGCTTTCAGCATCCCAGCCAATCCATTTGTCTCGCGCCGACTGCTGGACCACGGAACTGGCGAGGCAGGCTATCCCAATCACTGGATGGTACTTAACTGCACCATCGCGAATGAGAATCATCATGGATCGACCGGGCACGCTTTTATACGAGTTGACCCACGTGTGCCGGAAGTACCGCCAGATGTCCTGCAGGCGAAGCCCGGTCTGCTCACAATAAGCATCTGATTCGACGAACTGAATGTACGGCTTGACTGTGCGGCGAAGTTGCTCGAGTTTGGCTTCCGGGTCAGCGGCCGTGCGTATCGCCGACAGTTCTTGGCCCAAACTCGCGCCGTCCCGCATCACCGAATAGATGGAGTGCCAGCCTTCCGTAGTAAGGCGGCGCTTTTCCATCCCCTTAATGAAGGAGCGCGTCGCTGGCTTGCGCAACTGTTCATCCCGATCAATGAGGTGAACGTGCCGGATACGCTCCTTCTCCGCTTCTGGAGAGAGCCCGTTAGTGAACCCCAATACGACCTCGGGAGAAGTAGTAACAACGCGCCATCCCTGGGCAATGAGGTCGATTGTGACGCTCAGGGCTCCGATCAGTTCCAGTTCCTCATGGAGTTGTGCCTTTGTCGGCTTTTCCAGGCGAACGAGAATTTTGGAACGAAGTCGATGGATTAGCTCACCGGAGACTGTCTCATGGCAGTTTCGAACCATCCTTCGAATGCACGCGCATCGCTCGCGGAAGAGCGGCATGAGCACACGGAGGTTCGGATTAAGAGCAACTGATTGACCCATCTTGATTGCGTCCTAATCCAAAAATGCCATAAGAGCATTGCTCCACATTTCCCGCAACCTTTGGACAGCAATCTTCTCCTCTGCCGATCGCAATGCGCATTCGGCACGCCCGACTGCGAGGAGCATGAGTTGTAGCTGATTCAATACTCTCGCAGATTCGATCTGTTGAGTTGCGGCCAAAGGCTGATAGATTTTCTGGTAGAAATTATGCTCGCGGTTCAGTGTTAGTGTGAGTCGCTCGTGTGCAAGCGATGGACGATAGAAACTGACCTCTTCCAATACCTGTTCATCGATTCTGTAACCCAGTTGCGCAATTTTTCCCCGCAAGCGCGGAGAGCTATGCGCGCTCCGGTCGCGGAAAATGACCGGAACCATCAGGGGATCCTTATGCTCTGCGACAGCCGTACTCTTCAATTCTACTGACTCTTCGCGGACAGCGAGGTACCGGCGCCGAACGAGGCTGTTCAGTTCTCTGGCAATGCGCTCCAGATCCGGCGTCAGGATGTTTTCCAGCATCTCGGTGGGATAGATTTTCTGCTTCGTGTGGGTAACACCGAACAACTCATCGAGTTCAGGGGAGAAGGAGATCTCGCAGCGCCACCAGTCATCGTAGTTCTCCTTCCTCTTGGAACCCATGAAGTACCATCCGCAGTCGATCTCGCGGCCGCCGCGCACCATAGAAACGCCAGCACCCTTTGAGATTCCGTGTGCGTTCTTCTCTTCGTTGGATAGAGAGCACCACTGTTCGATAGGCAGCACGGCGAACCTGACCGAGATTTGCGAAGCTTTACCTTCCGGCGAGGCTACGTCGTAGCGGAGGGTGGGCCCATAAGGTATTGCACCGGTTAGGTTGTTGCCGTTTCGGAGAAAGAGCGGATCAATCGGCTTGACCCGTTCGCCGTTGATCAACAGCTTCTTGCCGCTGTATAGCTGGTGACGGAAGGTGCGACCAAATTCCAGGTGGAGGTACTTTGCCTGCGTCTTCTGCGTACGAAAGTCAAGCCGGTCGCATTTAGTTAGCGCGACCACGGTCCCGGTTGGCGACAACGGAGCATCTTCAGGGGCATCTGGTTTGAACCGGCTGGGTGCCGGAACGGAAGAGAGACCTCCTGAGGCAATCTCGTCGACATCGAGGTAGCTTGCCCAGATTTTTCCTGGGGCTGTCCAACTGTAAACATCCACACGACGGGCCTGACTCAAGGAACCATTCGGCAAGCCCATGCCATAGCGTCCTGTACCTATCCGAGAGTTGAACCGTGTGCTGCCCCCGAACTGCAACGCCAGTTGCATGGTCTGGCGAGACATTCCGATTCCATTATCTGTCACGGTGATGCACTTGCCGTCAGCATCCTCGGACAAGCAGACGGACACTGCGCTCGCCTCGGCTTCAAAGGAGTTGTCGACGAGTTCGGAAAGAGCTGCGGCTGTGCTCTTGTAGCCGGAATCCCGTGTCGCTTCGATGAAGGTTTGGATCGCCACCAGAGGATATTCTCCAGTCCTATACTTTGACATGCTTCATCACCTCCTGATAGGCGGACGGCAGATCCCGCTCCACGAGGTAGTCGGGCAACAGAATGCGGGTTCCTCCTGGACCGTGCAACAGAGGATGACGTTTTTCTGCCTCTGTCTTGGATAGAAGTGCGGGATAGGTACCGATCGCGACAGATTTGCTTCCGTCGACCGGCGTGGCGAGCAGGGCCGTATCATCCCACCTGAGAGTCCACCCCTCCAGTTGGAGAAATCTCGCCAATGGTTCGAGAGTCTTCCTTTGCGCCTCGGCAAACGGAATCGCCGGTTGCTCGCTGAATCTCGCGTATCGAAGGAACTGCAAGCCCAGCCGGCGATCCAGCCGTGGATGTAGGAAGCGATTACCGTAGTGCCGCAGGCACTTTGTACAAGAGCGTTCACAGTGCGCTGGACAGACCGTTAGCAGTTCCTCGATGCGAGGCAACATCGCTTGTAGATTCCTGCCCACTTCGTATGCGTAGCCTGCACCGCCCGACGCAGTATCGAAGAGGTATATCTCCGCGGTTCCAGCGCCCCCATGTGTTGCCGGCACGAAACGGTAGCCAGAACTGAGTTCGCCTGGATCGATAGAAAGGCCAAGGCTTGACCCTAGCGCCACAGCCTCCGCACAGGTTGCAAGTGCGTCGTTAACCCATGGGCGCTCTGGACTGAAGTCCATCGTCGCCTCGAATTCGAGCCGAAGAAGCAAGATGTCGGTGCGGAACTGGTGTCCAAGATACAGGCCTTTCCGGACGTGACCGGGGCAATGCTTAGGCGGCTGCTCCCTCTTGTAGACGTAGTCTGGCAGCAGGAAGGGGCGCGCGTGTTCCTTTTCAGAATCAGGATCGTCAGAGAGCCAAGCAGCGCCGCAAGTCTCACAGACGCCGAAGCCTGTTCCGTTCTTGCCTTTGTTGGTAACGATCAGCTTAACCCCTTCCCGATAGGCAAAGGAGATTTGTGATCCAGTGAGACTGTCCCATTGAAAGTCCCGATCGACCAATTCGGGAAGTTGGGCGCTGGAAGCGTAGGTAATGTCCTGATCCCTGTCCTCATCCCTCAGGCGCCTGCCAGCCTCTGGAGAGAATGCGGGCGGATCAAGCAGTTCATTCGCCTGTAGCTCGCCGTGGCAGACTGGGCATTCTGTTTGAGAAGGTGGACTCGCAACGTCTGTTGTCTCTTCCAGCCTAACGAACGAGCAACGTGGACATCCGATATACCGGTCGCGCACGCCATCAAAAAATCCCTCGGCTGGACTCGCCGTTGCCAAACCATCGAAGAAGATTCCTCCCACCCGATATGTTTGCTTATTGACGACAAGGATTCTTCCCGGCGCGTATTCGCTCAGAGCCTGCGTCTTCGCGAGTTGCGGGCGCTCCCGTTCGATGACCTTACCAAAATTCGCGCGCTCCTGGATCACGAAGCTGCAGAGGTCCGTTGGAAAAGCATAGGAAGGCAGCAGACCCTTGTCGAAGAGCAGATCGAGTAATGTGAGGGGTTCAGCTGTTTCTTCTGGCTCAAGTGTTTCCTGCTCGCTAGCGGGTTCATTTGCCTCAACTTCCTCTCCGATTACAGTGAGTTCCTTGATCAGTTCGCCACTGATCGCCTTAACAAAGGCGGCCTTCTCGGTTTCGCGGTTGCTCGCATCGGGAAACAGCTCATTGGGAAGCCATGACCCGATACGGTCGCGGATCCCCTTTGAGTTCGGCCCCTTCATCCACTGCTCGAAAACTCCGAAAGTGAACTGGTCGTTGCCGTTGAAAAATGCCGTGGCCAGTCCGAAGGCGCTCATGAGATCGGGCCTGGAGGCAGCGAGACTTTCTTGCTGTGCCTCCGGCAATTGATCCATCTGCTCATGAAAGAACGTCTGAAGGAGGTATGAGTAGATGTGCCGTCGGGCCAAGCGCCGGTTGTCCGACTTGATGCGCGGCTCACGAGCCTGCCCGCTGATCATTACCTCCGGATGTTCGAAATGAAAAGCATCGTGCGGCCCTCCCTGAGCGAAGGTGAGCACGCTTGAAACGGATGTCCCTCTGCGCCCGGCGCGGCCTGCGCGCTGCTGATAGTTTTCCCTCAGCGGCGGGACTGTCCGCAGACCAACTGCGGTCAACGATCCGATGTCGATGCCCACTTCCATCGTGGTGGTGCAACTCAAGACATCAACGGCAGGCTTGTCCTTTCCCAAAGGAACATCCTGAAAGCGCAGTTCAAACTCTTCGGTAGTTGCGTAAACGACCCCAGTGTCTCGCTGTGATAGCTGTGCTGTGTGTTCTTCTGCGGTGATATGGACAGGCCGCTGCCCCTTCAGAACCGCCCGAAGGGGCTCACGAAAGAAGTCCTTCCTGGCCCGCATATATGGATGGTCGGGTGGACGCGGCTCAAGTTGCTTTTGTCCACACTCCGCGCATGAGCCGAGAAATGGTTTGAGCTGCACATAGCCACAGAAGAGGCACTGCGACCAGACGTCGTCGATCGCTGTCTTGATCGTGAGTGCGTCACCGGTGAGCAGTCGCCCTGAATCGTCCGCGCTGACTGCCGTCCGCGTGAACACATCGAAAAGCTCACTGCGTAATTGCTCGACTGTGTCTGCCTCCAAGTGCGCCAGCTTCGCAATTTCGCCAAAGAGTTTCTTGAGGCCGTCCTCCGCACGAATCGCCTCGAAATACGGGAACTCCTGGTAGCGCGCCGTCAGTGAAAGAATCGGGTCAAAGGCGTTGTGGTAAAGCATCTCGTGAATCCACGCCTCTGCAATCTCGGCTAACGTCTCGGCGGGCACCGCCGTCACGCGACGTTCAAGCAGTTTGAGTTTCGTCTTGCGCGGCTGCACCACGACCGCGCAAGCAGCGATCAGCGAATAGTACGGATCGCTGATCTGACGCAACAAAGCCTGACGAAAGCGCGTTGTGGGCGTGGCTTTCCATCCGTCTTGAAGGGCGAGATCAAGATCGAGGTCGTAGTCCTTTTCGAGGCGGTGGCAGTCCTCCAGTAGCGCCTTCTGGTCCAGCCCATCAAAGAAGTGCAGATGATGGCGTGCGCAGACTAGGACAAACGCAGCGTAGAGTGTTTCGTCTGGAACGGAGTCTTTGCCAATGTCGGCAAGTTCCTTGAGCGCAGCGATGAGGGCCTCACGGAGAGAATCGCGCTCCACTTCACGCGGGAGATCCCGTGCCAGCCGAGCTGCCTTCTGCCGGCCGTCGCTGAAGAGCAGGGCTTTGCGGCCTTCGTTTGGATGACGTTCGTCGAGGGGTTTGGTCGCGACCTGATTAACAAACTGTTCCCGGATGAGATTCGCAAATGGCTGCTCACCCTTCGTCGCCAGATCCATGATCTTGAGCGACCCGCCAGTGTTCGTTCGGCGCGTACAGACGGGGCAATTCGTGAACGTGGACAGCCCTTCGCCCTCGTCCGACTCCGTGGGCCGGTACACGAGCCTGAATCCAGACGTTTCGGACGGCTGCTTTTCCTGCAGACGGCCCGTCGCAATATCGAGCCACACCGGCTCCACGCTGCGAACCTGGTCCGGGTGCGGGTCTTCAATCAGGAAGTGGATCTCGTGGAGGGGAGCGCCAAATTGAGAGAGCGTTCCACCGGGCTCGTTCCACAGAAAATCCGCTCTGCGCCCGACGCCGAATGCACGCATGAAGGATGTGCCGCAATCCCGATGAGTAAAGATCTCAAAGACTCGTGCACCACATTTGCAGTTAGTGCGAGGCTCGGTATAGAAACGCCCCAGAACAGTCTTTCCATCTACCGAATCCCTTCGCTCAGTACACTCTTCGTTCAAGCAAGCGTGGACCGAAGGTAGCCCCCGGAAGAACATGTGAACTCGCGTTGGGAGTAACGGCTGCTCTTGTCGCCCACTTTCATTGCGTCTGGCGTAGGAACCTAATGCGAGAAGGCCATCGGTCGCCTTCTCAGACTGTTCCTGGGATACCGTTGGGAAGAGCTGATGTGCCAGCGATTCGAATGCTGTTCCGTTTCCGGCGCAGACTTCAATCAAGAGTTCCAGGGGGCCCACACCCGAGAGTTGCTTGCCAACGTACTGTCGCGGGTCGCCATTGGGCGCGTCCCAGCGAAGTGACGTTGCGACTGAGACAAGTGCCTGTTCGATGGCTAGTTTGTCGATCCCAGCGAATACAGTGGGATTGACAGCCGCAAATGCAGTTGCTTCTTGCGTCGTTCCAGGGGCAGATTTTGCCCGCTCCTCTTTTGTGCCGCGAATGACGGTAAAGCCACCGCTCGTACGCTTGCCGGTCAGAGCCTCTCCAAACGACTTTCCGGCCGCCTCTGCTGTCGGGCCATCGCCCAAACTTGCGCTGGTCAGGATGCACCGCATTTGATTGCGGGAGATCCCGAGCCTCGATTGGAGTCGCCGTATCAGAAGGCCAACTTCCGCGCCCGCGACGCCGCGATACATGTGGGCTTCGTCGAGAATCAAAAGGAACTGGTTGCGAGAGTCGCTCGCCAGCCAGTCCCTGGTCTTGCGGAAGATCGAGCGTTCGATCGGACGCAGCAACATATACTCGAGCATCGAGTAGTTGGTGACGAGCAGATCAGGGGGATTCATTTGGATCTCGTGCCGGGTAAGCAACTCACGATCACCGGGCTGCGTAAACAGACGGTGATCCCAGTGTCTCGACCGGTACGTCTTTCCGGCGTTCTTTCCTGACTTATAGGTCTTTACTTCTTCTTCATCGGGAGCGAAAAATCCGATAAGGTCTTTCGCCGGCCAACGGCCGCGGCTCTTTAATTCCTTAACCAGGTTCTGCTTTTCTGCATCCTCGGATTCTTCGAGTTCGACAAAGTATTCCAGCAACGGCGCGATGTTCCGACCGTCCTTGTCGTTCGTTCGTATCCCTGGGTATGGCGTGCGGCTTGTGTACATGCCGAAGCGCGTGCGTCGTCCCCAGCGCGTCTCGAATAAGCCGGCCATGCGCTCATCGCCGAAGAGTCTCCGGAGCCGAGACGTCTGGTCGCTGACCAGAGCGTTCATTGGATAGAGCAGCAGGACCCGGACGCCAGGCTTTGCGAATGACGCTGGCCTCTCCGTGCCTTCCGTGGCGAGTGAACCAATTGCAGAGTAGAGAAATGTCTCTGTTTTTCCTGATCCGGTCCCGGTGGCAACAATCAAGTCATCGGCATTGTTCCCAAAGAATGCCTCCAGTGCATCTGCCTGGTGCTTGTAAGGCGGATAGATGCCAATTGATGGCGAGAACGCGCCCAACTCCGTAAGAATATTACTGACGGTCTGCGGAATCTTCAAATCGTTGAATCCGCTTTCGACGGCGTAGGAGGGGGTGACCTCCACGAATGGTCGTTGCGCGATGGCACCAGGCTCGAGGAGCAATAAACGGCGTTCTTCGATGAGCGCAGGATCTTTGATATGGTATTGCGCTTCTAGGTAGCGCTGAAGGCGACTATGAATCCTCTCCGCAACCTGCTTGATTCCAATATCTGTCATCTGTGGGCCTTTACGAACGTGCTGACACCTAACTTAGCCAGCCATCTTCTAATTTCCACCGCATGCTCGTGATGAAAAGTCCAGTTCCGCGGATAGTATTTGCCTTCGGATACCTCCAGCCGACCGAGAGCGGCGAATAGTCGTTGTTCGGCCTGCGGCAACTCGCTCCTAAGGACAAAAGTCGTCTCAATGTGACCAGGAATCTCTTCCACCGCAACCGACTTTTCAGCCAGAAGATCGAGTCCGTACATTAATCTTCGAAAATCGATCGGTAGCATGATCCTGAGCCCGTTGATCTGCCCCTTCGCAATTTGCACCGCGAGATGTCGTTTGCCACCAAACGGCAACTCTTCCCGCGAGAGGTAGATTCCTGCAAGCTTGTCCGCGCGTTCCACCCAGCGAAGTAACTGTGGCTTCGAAGACGGAAACAACTCCGGAGCATAGACCTCGATCGTTCTTCCAGTTGGCCGATAATGTTCGAAGTCACCCTGCAGGGCTGACCGCGTCCATTCGAGCAGGTCATCAGGAGCATGGCCCATCCATGCATCCAGCTTCTGTGAGGCCAACTCAAGTGCTTTCGAAAGTATGTCGCCCTTAAGTCTTCTGTACGGTCCTGTGTGCTCAATCCGGACGGCATGTTCGAAGGAAAGCAACGAGGTCGGAAACCCGCCAATGAGCAAACGCATATCGTCGGCAGTCCCCAAACTTACCTCGCGCGTCGGCGCCGGCAGCCATTGTCCGCTGGACAACTCAGCGAGATCGCCGCATTCTGACAACTCCTCAAGAGCTTCCTTGAGTTGCGCTCTCGCAGCTTCGCCAGAGAAATGGAGCGTCGAAGCGAGATTCAGCAACCGCAGGACGTGAACGGGACGAAGGCCGTCCGTGAGAGCCCAAGCACAACTTCGCAGCAAGGCGCAATCCTCGGCGATCTGATCGCACGTTTCGGTCCCCGTGAGTTCTCGGGTGAGGATTCCGTGCGCTTCCGTCTCGGTGATGGCGCGGAGTTGCATCATGCAATCGATCGCCTCGCGAAATTGACCCAATCGCCTAGGTCTTTGCCGAAAGTCTTTTCTAAGCGCGAGACCTCTGCGGCGCGCTCATCTTCACCGGGAATCGCGGCTACATGCGGCACCACAATCGACCTAGCAACCGCGTTCTGGATTGCAGTCGGGTCCGTGGTCAACGCGGCCAGTCCACCCGCCATCCGTTTTGCGAGGCCATGCAGTTGCGGAAGTTCATCGGAGATCCAGCCGAGTTGATCGCGCGCTGGAGCGGAATCCAGCAGGCCGCTCGCCCCGTCCAGTTCTGATCGGTCGCCGAGGTCATCCGGGCCTGTGAATTCGCCGTCTGCATCGGCGACAGCCAGAATGCTGTCATTCCAGACGCCGGGTGCAACCGGGAGTGTCGTCGGTCCTTCGATAACGGTCGCCGCAAGTAACAGGTTCGGCGGCCATTTCACACGTGCGTCGGACCGATATGGGTCGGACCCATCAATCGCCTGCGGGTGAAAGAGCGAGATTGAGGCCGCGCGGTTCCTGACAACCCTGATCAGCGGAAGAAGATAGGACTCTGTGGCTCCGCGATTGGCGCCATCCAACACGACAAGAAACGGACCCTCATTCTCTTGCGCCGCGCGCACCACATCGATCAATCCTGCCGGGTGCGGAATAAAGGCTCTGCCTTCCAAGCGGCCAAAAAGATCCGGCACATCGGCAATGGCTGATGTAACCTCCACCACAAGTATCCGACCCGCGCACATGACTTGCGCATAGGCTTCAAGGGCCTCCAGAGCCCTCGTTCCGCTGACGATGGGCACCAATCCACTTGCAAATGCGGCGTGGATTGGTTGATATGCCGTTGTCTGCACACCAAGTGACCGAAGCGCACGTATAATCCGCGTTCTCAGTTCCTTAATCTCCGCGACCTTCACGGTCGCGGAGGGCCATTCCAGGTTACAGGCGGTGCGATCGCCAACCGCCGACATCTCTGTTCCGCTCGGAGAGAGGCCAAGATTCTGCGACGATCGGCCATCGAGAAAGGGTTTCAGGAGGGATACGTCCGCGAGAAGTGCAGGAACATTTCCCAATACCTGATCGATTCTGCCGACGAGAGCGGATTCAATTCCGGATACCTGCTCCTTGAAGCGCACTTCAGTCTCGTGGAGTTGCTGGCTTGCGGACCGGAGCGCTTCCTCCGTCTCCTTTCGCTCCTTACGCAGCGTTGTCAAAGCTGCCTGTTCGGCTGCATGCTCGCGCTCGATTGCCAGTCGAATCTCGTCTCGTTGCGCCTGAACAAACTTCTGGACCTCATTGGCCACCGACGGATGGTCACGAAGCCCGGTGAAAATCTCGCTTGCGAGCGATACAACCTGCTGTGTGTCGGCGGCAAGTTGTTTGGCTCTTTTCAGGCGGTAAATTTCGAGTCGCGCAGCCGCATCGGCTCCAAACTGTGTCAATTGCGCAGTCGCGTCCTCGATGAGATGCCTGGACAGGTTCGCGCCGTTCCCCTTCAGTTTGACTGCGGCTTCAATTGCTCGCCGCATGACCAACCGGTCGTCATCCCAATCGACATAGCTGTAAGGAGTGGGTGGAAGTGCTCCGGCGAGCACGGTGCGCGTCTCGTCGTCAAACTTAATTACGAGGAAGGCATCCTCTCCGAGTTGATAGCACGGGACCCGGGCACGATTGTTTTTCTCGAAGGCAGCCTTCCCGGAACTGTCGATGACCAACTCTATGGGGCCAACGACCATATCATCGGCGCAACGAATCAGGTACTTTGGAGAAGCAAGAGAGGGTAATTGAATACCGTCGGTGAGTGCGAGACGAACCCGCTCGCAGTCCCCAACCGCACGTAGGTCGATGACTTCGAAGGCCAGTTGAGCATCGACAGCCATGTATTCATCTGGGCCGCCATTCTTGATATCGTTCTCTTTCGCATGGAACCGAATTAGCGCGTTCTCTCTGGCGCCTGTAGCCCTCGGCCAAAAAATGGAACCTCGGGTCGGAAACTCCGACGCCGGAGAGGCAATCGCGTCCCAAGAATCACTGGCCTCCCCTGCTAAGGGGCGAATCCAAGCGATTTGAGCCTCATTCTTGTCGCGCTTTGTCCCGGTTATAACGCCAATCAGTGTTCTCACGCTCAACATCCCAATCCGCTAGATTCACTTCTTCGATCGCTTTAACTCGTTAACCAGCAATGGAAGCCATCGCGCAGAAGTTCCTCTGGTTCTCCCTCGCAAAGGTCCACCTTTCGCGGCAGAAAGAC
This sequence comes from Acidobacteriaceae bacterium, assembly GCA_003133425.1. Next base: position 12,501 of record PKXI01000311.1, on the reverse strand, counting down.
CGCGACGAACCCAGCTGCTGGCGCCAGGCTCAGGCCGACCATTAGCAAGAACCGCCCAGCGCATCGTCCGGCTGACGGACGGGCTGATCTGGGAGCGATTGGGGCGCAGGAACAGCAGACGAACAGAACCAAAGGCACCAGCACTGATACGACAATTGGCGTCGCCACCCCAAGAGGTCAGGAGGCGGTCTTGCACCATTTGCGCCGTAAGACCGTAATCGTACTTGACGCCATCTTCAGTAGTCCATTGCACATCGAACCGGAGGGCGTCGTAATCGGGAGTGATAACAACCGGCGGGAGACCCGCTCGCTTCAGAATCGGACTCAAACTTACCGATCCTTGCCAAGCGGTTGCAATAATGTCGCCGATCCGTATCTGCAGGGGCTGGACCACTCCCAACTTTCTGCGAAACTCGGCCGGGGTTGACCCCGGAGCAGTCTCGATACCCACGCTGCCTTGGCGATCATAGTTCGCCGTAAGTGTTGTCATCCCGGCGTCGCGAACCGAGAAGGACAAATACGTCGGAGACTCCTCTGTTGGCCAGGTTGAACTCGATTCGCTACCGAAAGGGGTGCGCAGCGACAAAGTTCCCCGCGCTTCATCCGGAGTCCATTTCACTTTCGCAACAAAGCGATGGCCCGTCGCGAAGATGGGGCCGTGCGGACCAAAGCCCTGGGGGACTCCGAGGAGCGACAGGTCATCTGTCGGCTGAGCGAAAATCACTTGGATGGCTTCCGCCCATCGATCTAGTGAATTTGATACCGCGTCAGGCAAAACCACACGCCACATTCGCCACGTGACCTTGTTGTGCGATATGGTTACGGCTGATCCAGACGAATACATTGCGGGAGGCACATTCGTGGCCTCAGCCACGATCCGGATTTCGCTTCCTAATTTAAGTTCCGCACCCGGACGGACCCGCTCCCACTCACCGTTTCGGAACACGAAAGGCGTGCCTCGCATATTCAGTCCCGCACAACTGCCGCTCCATCGATCCGATGGAAGATCGGTGGGCCATTTTCCGGTTGGAGTGGCGTCATATGAGTTGATGCTGGGTGGGACGACAAGACGTCCGCTCCCTACACCGGGACGTAGTTCCATGAGGGAGATGTTTCTTGAATCGCTTCCGGTGACGACATGTACGGCCCCCTCCGCCAATGTCCGGAGTCGAGCATTTCGGAGATCCGATATTTCGGGGAAACGCAGGAAAAGCGACCAGTTCTCATGATCATCGAGACACATGTCGAATTCGCAAGTTTTTTCATCTTCTAATGCGCCGGTCCAGCCGGACAAGACCTCGCCTCCAAACGACGGATGATAAAGATCGCAGTCAAGCCGCCCTGCATGTGCGTTATGGGCAAAGCCTGGATAAGGACTTAATCCCATTGCTGTCCTGTAGTGAACCGCAGCCTCGCAGACCGGGCATTCGTAGGCACGGTTTCTCTCGGTCCACCGGACCTTGTCGGCCTGGACGATTTGTCTCGTGCGCCGGTCCCTTGCGTAATCCATTGATTGAAAAAAGGATACACCTGAATGGGTGCGGCCCCGGATTTACTTTGCTACGCATGATCGAAGTGCTTCCGGCAAAGTCAAGGCATTTTGGCTTCGAAGGTTCTGCACATAGACTATTCATTTCAAACATCACAAGTACACTAACTGGCCATCAGCAAACGAATCTCGCGGTGGCATGTCAGTCTTTTGTACGAAAGAATCTCGGTGTGCGGGAAGTGCGCCGCGTTACGCAAAAACGCGCTGATTGGCAAGGATGAAGTTCATCAGGCGCATCTGACAGATTTCATGACACTGGCCGACTTGCCGTTACCGATCCGCCGATAACACCTCCGGATCGCCGACTTCACACCCGGAACCCGGAGATCCGTTAACTGATTACAAAATGCCTGTTCCTAAAGGGCTGATGGCGGACAAGGGGCTCGGACACCCTTGCGGAACAATTCAAACTTTAGGATTGTTGTATCCATGTTTCAAAAGGCCCGCCGAACCGGCGCTTCTAAACACCTGAAAATGCGGGGAGAGTATCGCATCACAATATTGTTTCAAAATCTGTGGGTTGGGATACATAGGGAATATCAGCTCAACAGGGTCTGAAGGCAATTCATCTTTTGCTTTACTCTCAAAAGACAAATCAATCGCCAACCTAGACTTGCGGAAAGCCCCGGGCTTACCACTTTCCGGTCTCTTTGTATTTGGCAAGATTTTCTTTGTGCTTCTTGAGCCATTCGTGCAACCTCGGGTAATAGTCCTCGACGTACTTTGAGAGTTCCTTGCCTTGAGCAGGATCAGCAAGAATGCTCAGGTAGTAGTAGTAAACTCGCCCGATGACATTTTGTTCGACCTTAAGTTCCCCATTCAGCACGGAACAGGTGTAGAAGAACCTCAAGGCTCTGTCTAGTTCTTTCAGTTTGCTCCTCTGGATCTCGGTGAGATCTCCCTCTCCCAACGTCTTATTGGTTAACATTATTAGCATCGGTTTTATCAAGGATTCGTAGGTTCCCTGCAGTTCGAATTCAATGCAAACTGGCAATACCTCTCTGTATTCCTTCTCCATTTCCAGCAGCATTTCAGCAGCTTTCAGGCGCTGTGCTTCTTGGTAATGACGCAACCCAAGAATCCCGAACACAAAGACCGCGGTTGCAGTCGCCAAGCCACCAACGCCGGCCATGAATTCACCTGCGCCGGTCAGCCATTCAGGGGCTGTGATCGTTCCGATAGCCCAATATACGCACGCTAGAGAGTTCATCCCACCCCCTCAAGGATTGAGGTCAGATCTCTGGACCCAAGGATAGCTGCCTCTGTATTTCTCCCAGAATTTCTCCTGCCTTGCCCTGGAGTCGAACGTCCACAGACGTCGACAGTACAGTCGCGTTGAGATTGATCTCCACGAGCAAAGCTCCTGAATGCTGCGCACGCAGCGCCCAATTGCGGATATAGTCGAAGGTCGCTTCAGTACCCACGAGTAGAGCGACATCGATCTTCGTCTGCTCGAAATACTCCTCGATCTGTGAACATTCTGCGGAGGGCAGTTCTTCATCGAACGAAACGACACCAGGCCGAAGTATCGCACCGCAAGTGCACAAGGGAGGAAGTTCCGGCATGGGGACGCGTCTGTCTTGAAAGGATTTGCCGTCATTGAGGCAAATGACCGTCCAGATCGAACCATGGATATGAATGATGTGGTGGCTGCCGGCTCTCTCATGTAAGTCATCGACGTTTTGAGTAATGATGAATACGTTTCTGTTCGGAGTCTCGAGAGCCGCCAGCATCCGATGTGCTGCGTTGGGGTAGGAATCTGCGATGAGCTGCCGACGGTGATCATACCATTCCCAGACAGCTCTCGGATCTTTCTTGAATGCCGCGAAGGTAGCGAGCTCCTCGGGATTCCGGGACCGCCACCATCCGCCCGGTCCACGAAACGTCGGGATGTTGCTTTCTGCAGAAACTCCGGCGCCAGTTAGTACCAGGACTTTTTTGGCCTTCCGAAGCTCACTGACAACGCGGAGGAATTCCGGAGTTGCGGTTCGACTTTGATCGTCGCCAATCATGCCCCTATATCCTAAACTGCTTGTCTCGGCCTCGACGTGGACATCGCTGCTCGATTGTCACTAAACCCACACCTTTCGGAACGGATGAGGCAAGGATATTTGGCCTTTGATTCTGTGGGTCTTAGCAATGGACCGTTGGAACCCTTTCGAAATGGGATCGAGAGCCCTCGTCTGAAAATCCGGAAGTGCGGTTCCTTAGGTCGGATGTGGACATCAGTCGTCTTCAGGACGGGCGGACTGTCGAATAGCAAGGAGCGACCAGTGACCGGCAAACAGGCAGTTTAGCTGAGTTTGCTGATCAATTGTCGATCAGTCCCCGCAAACGCCCATGGCAACGCCGATTCGCCACAGTACGCCAGCTCACCGGATTCCAGTCGCAATGCCGACATATCAGTACTAGTCGGTTTCTCGAGGGGTGCAGTGTCGATCATGTGCTCGTGGGGTCGCCGGGCCTGCCACGGCTGAGGACTACAGACACCCCCAAAATAATACTTGCCGATAAACAATAAATGTGTTATTGTTTATCAATATGAAAACGAGACCGACTACCGAACATCCCACGGTCCTACTCGCCACGTGGGCCACCTTGCGTATCCTGATCGTCCTCAACTGGATTTTCGGTGCGCTGATCTTCGGGATGCTGGCGATGAGCTTCGTGGCTGCGGGTTGGACCTGGCGAGCGTTTGGCGTCGCACCGGTCGCCGGCCACGAGGCCATGGTCGCTGGGATGCGCGCCATCATGGTGATCGGCATCGCAGGCACCCCCATCACCTACGTCATGTTTAGCCGGCTTCTGAGCATTGTCGAATCGGTACGCTCAGGCGTGGCGTTCACCATCGACAATGCCGGGCGGCTCCGGACCATCGCCTGGGCGATGCTCGGCCTTGAGCTGCTCCACATCTGCGTCGTCGCAATCGCGTCCGCAGTCTCCACCAAAGCAATGCCCCTGCGCATGAACGGCAATCTCCACGTCACCGGTTGGCTCGCCATCCTCATGCTCTTCGTCCTCGCGCAGGTCTTCCTTGAAGGGACACGCATGCGCGAGGAGCTGGAGGGCACGGTCTGATGGCCATTGTCGTAAAACTCGACGACCTGCTGTACGACCGGCGCATGACGCTCACTGAGCTCGCCGAGCGCATTGACATCACGCTCGCCAACCTGTCCATCCTGAAGACCGGCAAGGCGCGGGCTATGCGCTTCTCCACGCTCGGGGCAATCTGCGAAGTGCTCGCTTGCCAACCGGGCGACCTCCTGGAATTTCAACCCGATTCCGGCGCTCAAGAGCGCCCGTCCGTTTCCCTTGACGAGATTGGAAGTTTGAAATGATTTCGACTGCTGCCACTGTTTCACCGGCCCCTCCCACCCCCATCGACAGCGAAGTTTCTCTCACCCGGCTCTACATTTTGCGCACCATGTATCTGGTGCTGGTCATCGGCGGCGGCATCGCGTTTCTGCCGCAATTGATAGGCCACGAGCCAACGGCGCGAGGGGTAATCCCCAGCATGCTCGCCGGAATGTGGGTGCTTGCCTGTTTCGGGCTCCGCTACCCACTGCAGATGCTTCCCATACTTCTGTTCGAGCTGGCGTGGAAGACAATCTGGCTTGTCGATTACGGGCTGCCGCAATGGAGGGCGGGCGTGAACACGCCGGTATTCAAAGATGATTTCAAAGCCATCGCGCTGGGCCCCTTGGTCTTCATCCTGGTTATCCCGTGGGGATACGTCTTCCGGCATTACCTGAAAAAGCCGGGGGCACGTTGGCGCAATGCACCGTGAGTGTTCGGGCATCTTCGAGAGACATGCATATTGCCGTCGCGCGGCCTATGCCCCACTGAGAGGGACACACAGATCTGGTAGGGAGAAAATCCAATGAAGCACAACGTCATGTTGACCATCGCGTCGCTGCTCTCGATCCTGTTCGTGACGTTTCACCTGACGAGCGATACTGTCCACGCCAAGGTCGGGACGCCCGAGGCAGGCGGCTCAACTCTCATTTTGGTGCCCATCCTGGTCCTCTGGCTATATGGAACGTTGGTGCTGGCCGAACGGCGGTCGGGGCACATCATCATGCTTGTCGGGTCGCTCCTTGCGCTGGGCATGCCTGTCATCCATGTGATGGGAGCGGGAGGCATTTTTCGCGGTGCGATCGCCAAGTCCAGCCCGGCCTTCTTGTTTGTCTGGACGCTTCACGTGCTGGGCGTGACTGGGATGTTCGCCCTCATCCTCTCGGCGCGCGGACTGTGGAGCCTGCAGCGGGGCCACCCCCGGTAGACCACAACCCAAACTTGAGAAAGGACTGTCGCACAGCGGAGGTGATCGGCGCGGAGTGGGTTCTCCGGAAACCGCCGCGAAGCATAAACAAGATGTCCGTCCGTCCGGCGAAGCGAGCCGAGTTATATTTCCAGGAGATTTGCCAGATGAGTAACGACAAACGCCGATGTGACATGTTTATCGGTATGCTGATCCGGCATCAGCCTTTCCAGGCCGTCTGATTGCGAGTTTTCCTGATGTCGTGCTGCGCCCGGTGTGTCGGAAGTGCGCCGAAATGAAATCAGAGTGCCTCATCGTTAATGGATCCTGCAATGGTCCGCGGATGGCTGTCTGGCCATCAGCTGCCCGATTTCCCTGCGCCGGGCCAAAGTTCAGGAACCCCCGATTCCGATGTGCGCCCGGTGTGGCTGCATGCGGCGGCCAAGGCACATACCCGCACGAAATGCCGGCTCAATGCAGATGCACAGATTCAGAAACGTCTCAGGCGTGCAGCGCGGCCCTGATCTGCCGCTCCAGCTCCTTTTGCCTTAGTTGATCAAGCGTCGCACAAAAGGCCAGAAAATCCGGATGCAGCGAAGGCTTTTCGCACGTTCCTCGGAAGCGGTTCAACTCGCTCTCTCGTTGGTCGTGAGACCACTTGCCCCAGCATGCGAGGAACACGCCGGGGCGGAGTCTCCGGTCCGCGACCACGGTTTCAACGGCATCGGCCAGCGTGTCTCCCGTTGCACAGAGAGCCAGTACCTGAGCACGCTCCGCAGCGAACCGGACCTTGTCGCCGGCACCACAATCCTTGCAGAGCGATTGAGCCACCACTGCGAGGACCTTCTTGGAAGGCCGACGCCCAACGGTTGTCTCGTGGCCGCAGAGGTGCTGGGCGACGACCGGCTCAGATTTGGGCAATAAATACGTTGGCAAATCACATCGGGAATGGTGGGGTGTGAGGGAAGTAGCGGGATGTCGCGGGATACAACTCAGGCAGGCTTTGCAGCCTTTGCGCGTCGTTTGCGCCTGATCCGTGTCTCTTCTTTTAGAAGAGCCGTTTTCGGAACCTTGAGTATCCTGCGGAACGCCCAGTCAAGCCGCTCCATAGGTGTATTGCCTTGCGGCTCTGGAATTGGAATTTTTGCCTTCACCTATTACCCTCCCGACCGACAAATTGCCGCGATATTCCTTTCGCAACCGCACAATTTCTTACTTCGCGTATTTCGATAGATCTTAGGTGGCTTCACGCCATCTGGATAAAGATCGCGACGCTTCAAAAACCGGTCCGCGCGCTTATCTAAACTGACAACCACGCAGCACTTTGAAATCCCCACGATGGCCACAAGGTGCTCATCGTCGAAGTCCTTGTCGTTCACTTTCGCCTTTACAGTCGCAGCTAGCTTGTCAACCGCAGCATCGTTCAATGGAACAAGACGACCCATTCGCTCAATTTCCTGGATCAGTTTTTTGTAGTGCTCGGCTTGCAGGTCTATCTCTTTCTTGTATTTCGCTCCTCCATATATAAGTCTGCCGCCCTTGCCGTACATAAGCCAGTCGTAGACCGGCGCAAATCTCTTATGGTCCTTTGAGGACGTGTTTAGAACGCTACCAAAGCAATTCGTATCTACGATCACGCACACAGTCATAACTCCAAAAGGCTTGTCTCTTCCTTTACAAAAAACTCGCGGTACCCCCTTGGCTGATCGGGAGGCAAATTACCTTCGCGGCTTATCTCCAAGGGTGTCACGGTATTGCGACTGTCCTTCCGCTCAAAGAAGAGGACTTGGCTCTGCGGCAACTGTGTGCCTTTTTTCTTCTTTGCGTTCTGGCGATAATTACGCCGAAAGCGATCAATCATAAAATCGCTATGTGTTTCGATGATGAGTCTTTTCTGCCCTCGTGCTGCTACTTCGAAGAAGAGATCACCAAGGGCGGCCTGCGCACGAGGATGAAGATGGACTTCAGGTTGTTGGATGGCAAACGTGCAGTCCCCTTTTCTGTCGAATAGCTCTACGAGAATTGGCAAGGACTGAGATACGCCGTACCCCATCCAACTCAGGTTCACTGCCTTGCCATCAAGAAAGGCGTCTACTTCAAATGGAGCGTCGCTGGAACTACCGTGGCGGCGAATATCAACCGTTTCAAATAGGCCGCTGGACTTCCCGACTTGCTTCATGAAAGCGGAAAACCTATCCGAATCTGGACTAGTACTTAAACGCCGGATTACATAGGGCGTGTGGTCTCCCTCAGAGGAAAACGGTGTATTTGGTTCGTCATAAGTCCTGCGAGGCTGAGTTCTGATTGGCGCAATGGAAACGAACTGGCTATCTTCACCGAAAAACATCGGTCCCATTTTAGCGCTCGTGGCCGAAGCATAATGTAGAGCCATATAGATCGGTATCGGCCCGCTTGGGAATCCCTTCGGCATTTGCAGGTCCTGCCATCCACTCGAATTAGTAGAATGCTCGACAATCCATCGATCGAATGAAAGGCGCAAACTTTCAATAGTGGCGGCTTGATCTTGTTCGGAAATCTTGACCAATACCTTGTCGTCTTCAAATCGCAAGCTTACTTCGACTTGAGACTGAGCAAATGTAACTTGGGATACTTTGGGCATCCCGTCTTTTTCCTTATACGTAATCAGCAGAGCCCGTGCCCACGGCATGTTTTTTGGGCGTGGGCTGTCTGGGAACTCGTCAATTGAGCCAAGACGGAAATAGCTTCTATCCTCAGAGTGGATACTTGCCATTTCATTGAAGTGCCCAAACATAACTTCTGCGGGCCTCCCAAAAGCGGACGCGCCCAATAACAGCTCCGGGGTAGACATCATCTTCATCATCTTTAGAAGAGATGTCTTACCCGTGCTGTTTTCCCCGACCATGAAGTTAACATCCAAGAGGGGAACGATTTGATTGCTAAATCCTCGGTAATTATCGAGGAACAGAAATCTTTTCATGATTCACCGAAGATTTCACCGGACGTTGCCGCCTACGTTTCCGGCCACGCTGTGCGGACGTGTTGGAATCATTTGAATCGCTGGACTCTGTGTAGTCTGGATTGAGTCGCACCAGTTTCAGCACAAAATCCATGAAACTCATCTGGCCATTCGGGATTGCGTGCTCGGTGTCTGTCGAATTCAAACCTTACCTCTCTTTCCGCGCCCCTGCCGATTTCGCACGGTGGGCGCATCTACAGGGAATAGGCGCTTACCGCCTTGCCTGTCAACTGGTCGAACGTAAGCCGTTTCCCTACAATCTGACGGACGGCAGCATCAAAACGTGCAAAGTCCGAAAGGGACTTCCCGTCGGCATCCTTGCGATGGTTAAAGCGGAATCCCTGCTCGTCTAAGTATCGGAAGAGATGGAACGGTTCTACGCTCACATATGTTCCACTGATGCATCGCTTCACAAGACTCCAGTAGTTCTCCAGGCCATTCGTGTGGACACGGCCATCAACGTACTTGACTGCATGATCGACCACTTGGTGAGCGTATTCGCTCGCGAGGCCATCATACGAGAGCAGGGCATCCGTGTACAGCGCCGAACCGGCCTCGACGTGCTTTTTTACCTCATCCTGGAGGCTTTTCTTCTTCCGATTCGGGATCACCGTTGTGCGGACCTTACCGCCCCGTTGAAGCAATCCCATCACAGCGGTCTTATCTTTGCCGCCCGTGCCGGTGATGCGCCGTTGCCGTTTGCTGATGTGCATGTTTCGGGCTTTGCCTCCGATGAATGTCTCATCGGCCTCGACTTCCCCCGACAGTTTGTCGATGCTCCCCATTGTAAGCGCATGGCGGATGCGGTGATCCATAAACCATGCTGTTTTTTGACTCACGCCGATTGCGCGGGAAACTTCCCATGAACTGATGCCATTCCGGTCATTGACAACCTGCCACATCGCGGCAAGCCACTTGTCGAGGCCCAAGGGACTATCCTCGAAGATCGTTCCAGTCTTTACAGTGAACTGGCGGCTTGCGTGACGTGCGGAACATTGCCAGCGGTTGTACTTCTCAAGGAAAGTGACCTTCTTACTGCCACAGCGCGGGCATTCAACACCATCCGACCAACGGCGCGAAACGATCCATTCGCGGCAGTTCGTTGGATCGGAAAAGAATACAATCGCTTCTTGAAGAGTGGTCGGTTCCATAGTTAAAGTCTATCGAAAACCATGTGATTTGTCAAGGTAATTATTGCCCAGATTTGGGTTCTGTACGCTTTAGGGTGATCGTCGCAGCGTTGCACTTTTTGGCGAGAAAGGCAGCCACGGCAGCACGGGTCTTTTCCTCCTGCCAGTCAACGACAACCCCAAACCCATCAAACCGCTTTTGCGCATATCCGTCGCTGAGCGCCTTTGCAGTGGGCATTTTTTCGGAATCTCTCAAGCCAAGCGCATCGACCACTTTGCCGAATCTAATCGAAGAAATCTCAAGCGCGTCAGCCATCTCGCGAAAGCGTGGCTTGTAGCCTGGAGAGGGGTGGTACTGGGCGATTCCGACACCATTCTCAACGAGGGCTGCGGAACTCGCCGCGTCGGCACGGGTATTTTCGCTGCGATCCACCCAGTTCAACGAGACCGTCCAACCGCTTGCGGTGAGTTTTGCAATCAGCCCGGCCGCCTTGGCGTGCAGCCGGATGATGTGCTTTGCATTCACGCGACAATCGCCGAGAATCTGGCAAACTACCAGTTTCGAGTCGCCCGAGATCCTCAAGTCACCGGGCTTTGGATACGCCGCGACTGTCTCGAGCAAACGGATCAGCGCCATGTATTCGGCGACATTGTTCGAGCTACCTGATTTCGCCGCCACGAACTCGTGATAATCCTTCTTGCCAATTACCCAGCCGAGGCCCATGTGGCCACCAGGATTAAACGGTTGACACGCGCCATCAAACGAAGCCTTGATCACAGGTCGAGATTCGGACATAGTAGAGACTTCTTTAATCAGCCAGCCAATTGACCCGAGGAATCAAGCGGCCCCTAACCGGACTCCGACTTATCCGAATTTGATCAATTTCTTCGGATCAAATTGCGGCTCGAAATGCGGGTCGTATTTAGCCTCCCAAGACGGTTCAGGCCAATCTCGCTTCTTGAGGTTCCTGCGTATTCCGGTCGATGTGGGCCGGTGATTCCATTGGATGTGGGCCACTGATTCCGGTGTGATGTGGGCCGGGATTCCGTTCTGATGTGGGCCCCATTTTCTGTTTTCACCGTAATCGTGGCCCACATGGCGTTATCGCGGCCCACATCGAATGGAACGATGGCCCAGAAGCACCGTAATCGCGGCCCACATGGAACGTAACGGTGAAGTGGGCCAGGGTCTGAGCAGGCGTCGTTGGTAATCCCAGGCAGATGTTTTCCTGAAATCAAAGGAGAACATGTTGCCAGAAAAGAGATTACCCATGCGACACACGCGACAAGTCCTACGCCTCCACTTTGAATCCCACCTCGCCCCGCGGCAGATCGCCAGGATCTGCAAGGTGGCCAAGAGCACAGTACAGCGCTATCTGGAGCGACTGAAAGCCGCGGGTCTGAGTTGGCCTTTACCGGCCGATCTGGATGACGTGGCGCTGGAGCGGCGCTTGTTTCCACCGCCTCCGGCCGCGTCGCCGGAGCAACGTTGTCTGCCGGACTGCGCGGCGATTCACCGGGAACTGAAGAGCCGCAAGAACGTAACCCTTCAACTTCTGTGGGAAGAGTACAAGCAGGCGAATCCGCTGGGCTACGCCTACAGCTGGTACTGCGAGCTTTACCGCGAATGGCAGCGCCAACTTGACGTGGTGCTGCGGCACGAGCACCGCGCCGGAGAAAAGACGTTCGTGGATTACGCCGGTCAGACGGTGCCGGTGACGGACCCCAAGACCGGCGAAGTTCGCCAGGCGCAGGTTTTCGTCGCGGTTCTGGGGGCCAGCAACTACACCTATGTTGAGGCTACCTGGACACAGAACCTGTGGGACTGGATTCATGCTCATGTCCGGGCTTTTGAGTTCTTCGGGGGGACGAGCCAGCTTGTCATCCCGGACAACTTGAAGTCCGGAGTGAAGCAGCCCTGCTATTACGAGCCGGAGTTGAATCGCACGTATGGCGATCTGGCGATTCATTATGGCGTGGGCATCCTGCCCGCGCGGCCGTATCGTCCACGCGATAAGGCCAAGGCGGAGGTCGGAGTTCAAATCGTTCAGCGTTGGGTGCTGGCGGCGTTGCGCAAGCGCCAGTTCTTTAGTCTTGCGGAGTTGAACGAGGCCATCCTGGAGTTGGTGCACAAGCTGAATGAGCGGGCCTTTCGCAAGCTTGCCGGTTCGCGTTCGGAACTGTATCGGTCGATTGATCGTCCGGCGTTGCAGCCGTTGCCGCTCGCGCCGTTCGTGTATGCGGAGTGGAAGAAGGCGCGGGTGAACCTGGATTATCACATCGAGTTGGGCGGTCACTACTACAGCACGCCATATCAACTGGTTGGCAAGGAGGTCGAGGCGCGAAGCACGCAAGGAACGGTGGAGATTTTCTATCAGGGCAAACGTGTTGCCAGTCATGTACGCAGCGGCAAGTCGCATGTGGCCAGCACCAACGCCGAGCATCGGCCGAAGTCGCATCAGCAATATCTGGAATGGACACCCACGCGCATCATCGAATGGGCGGGCAAGGTTGGCCCCTTCACGGCGCGGTTGGTGGAGAGCATCATGACCAGCAAGCCGCA
>PKXI01000108.1 GCA_003133425.1 Acidobacteriaceae bacterium | reverse complement strand
CGAACTCAGCACTGTCCAGTGTTTTAGTTAAGGACGTAATTCTCAAAAAAGTTTGTGATGCGAATCAATGATCACGTTCAAAGGTAGAATGAACTTCAGCAGCCCCGCCATCTGACCGTACTGACTGCGATTTGAGAAAGATCTAGTCGTAGACAGCGCGGGCTCGACCCGCAAAGGAGCGCCCGTGCCGAACCGGTCTCGCAACTCGAATCTGCGCTGGGCGGTTTGCGGTCTGCTGTTCCTCATCACGACCGTGAATTACATGGACCGGTCTGCACTGGGACTCGTTGAGCCCATCCTGAAACACATTCTTGGCGGTGACCTGGACCTGGCTCTCTATAACAGGCACTACAGCAATATCGTCACGTGCTTCATTGTTGCCTACGGCATCGGCTCCCTGATTGCCGGTCGCGTCATTGACCGCATCGGTACAAAAAAGGGCCTGGCCGTGGCCATCGCGGTTTGGGCATTAGCATCCATCGGCCATGCGTTTGCGCGTTCCGTCACCGGCTTTGGCATTGCCCGCTTTGCCCTTGGATTGGGAGAGGCCGGCAACTTTCCCGCTGCTCTCAAGGCGACCGCCGACTGGTTCCCTGTTGAAGAACGCGCTCTTGCTACCGGTATCTTCAACTCCGGTGCCAGCGTCGCTTCGCTCATTGCTCCCCTGCTCATCCCGTTTGTCGCTCTTCGGTATGGATGGCAGGCTGCGTTCTTTACAACGGGCGGATTCAGTCTGATCTGGCTGACCTGCTGGCTCTTGTTTCCGTATAACCGTCTACAGCTAAAGTACGGCCAATCCGCAAGTTCATCGCCAGCCTCGAAACGGGTCCCGCAAGCGTCCTTCAAGTCGCTCTTGAAGTCCCGGGGAACCTGGGCATTTGCCTTTTCCAAAGCTGCCACCGACCCGGTCTGGTGGTTTTATCTTTATTGGCTGCCCAAGTTCTTCCATGAGCGCTTCAACATCGAGATGGGCTTACTTGGTTTGCCGCTCATCATTGTCTACGTGGGAGCCACTGTGGGCAGCATCGGTGGCGGATGGCTCGCGGGCTATGCCATGCGCCGTGGCCATTCGCTTCGCGCCGGCAGGCGATTCGCAATGACGTTTTGCGCCTTTTGCGCGTTGGTCGTCATCCTGGTTCCCTTTGTCCATGTTCTTTGGCAAGCCATTGCGCTCTTGTGCATTGCCACGGCCGCGCACCAGGGCTGGTCGTCCAACCTGCTTTCCACACCGTCGGATATGTTTCCCTCCGGGTCAGTGGGTACGGTCGTTGGCATCGGCGCTGCAGTCGGCTCCATCGGAAGCTCACTCGCCATTACCATGGTCGGAATCCTATGGACAAAGCACTCCCTGATGATCTTCTTTGTGGCGGGCTTCGCTTATCTTCTGTCCATGCTGGCGTTTCAGCGCAAAGCACTGGCTTCGGTTCCGGACGATTTAACCAGCACGCCAGCATGATGAGTTGTTGCGCCAATCTCATGATGGTGTCTGCGACAGGTTATTTAGAGATGCTGGCAGGGCTTGATCCGGGAACTTCCGTGCGATGGAGATTTGCCTAGGTACGCGATGCGGCCGCGAGCTGGCCCGGCCCCTCCGTGTGCTGCGGATCCAATTGCTCGAATTCCGCGCGACGAAAAAGTACCTTGTGCAACACCAGGGCAGCGGCACCGCGTAACCGCGCCGCATCGCCGTCCATCGCAGCCACAACCCGTGGCGTCTGCGGTGTAAGAGACTTCGCAATCAGCTGGCTCTCCAATATTGGGCGGATGCGCGGCCACAGCGCCGTGCAATCCCCAACGATGATCACCACCTCAGGCGCGAGCCCAGCGACCAGAATGGTAAGTCCCCGCGCCAGGTAGGTCATCATCTTGTCGATGGAGCGCAGCGCCCGCAGGTCCCCGCCGATTGCCAGTTCCAGCAACTCCTTGAATGAGCCAATCATGGTCTCAGGCACGAGTTCCCGGTAATATCTCAGGCCGGCGCGATTTGAAGCGAAGGTCTCCCAACAGCCTGTGTTGCCGCAGCCGCAGAGCGGTCCGGAAATTTCAAGCGGCATATGGCCGAACTCGCCCGCCATGTCGTCTCTGCCCCGCGCCAGGCGGCCATCCACCAGCAAGCCGGTGCCAATTCCGTCCGAGACACCAACGACAATCATGTTCGACGCTTCGCCGAAGTCTCCGAACCAGCGTTCGGCAAACAGGCAGGCGTTGGCGGCGTTCTCAAGTTCGATTGGGGTCTCGAGGACTCTTTGCAATTCGCCGTAGAGATCGATTTGGGCCCAGGGCACGTTGGGCGAAAAAAGTACCTGGTGCGTTTTCTGGTCGACGCGCCCTGAAACACTTACGCCCACGCCTGTGAACGAGCGCTCGCTGAAGGTATCCCGAAGCGAACGCGCCGCCTTTGCGATCTTCATGATCGCCTGCTGCACTTCGGCTTTTGAAGTCATTTGAGCCGACAGAGGGACGGTCTCTCGGGTCAGGAACTTCCCGTTGATATCGATCACTGCCAGGGTGGCGTTGCCAGGCCGGAGGTCAATTGCCAGCGTCACATGTTTGTCGTTGAGCGTGACGAACGTGGGACGCCGCCCACGTGGAAGCCTTCCCAGCATGCCCGGCAGCACCCATCCCTCGTCGATCAGCAGGCCGATAATTACGGAGACAGTGCTCGGCTGCAAGCCGGTCAACCGCGCCAGATCCGCGCGACTTACCGGCTGGTGCCGATGAATGGCATGCAGGACAATGTCGCGATTGATTTCGCGCGCCGTTTCGCTTGAGGCGACACCGCGGCGTTGTCGATTCGTCTTCTCGGTCAATTGCGTTCCTGTGGATCTTCCCGGTTCGGCACCAATTATAGGTCGGGCCACGTGCTCTAGCAGACAGGCAAAAGCGCTGGAGATTGAAAAATGTGACGAAGCAAGAGATGTCAGCCGTGTTCGCGAGCGCGGATATTAAAGCTGCTTCAGTGCGGAGCGGTACAATTCCAGCGAATCGGATGGGTCGAACTTCTTTGCGGCAGAACTTGCCTTCGCCCACCAATCTTGAGGACGAAGCCATGAGCATGAACCGCCGCCAGGCAATCCAGTTAATCGCTGCGGTGGTGCCAGCCGCAGCTGCACCGGCCGCTTTCAGCCTTGCGGGGCATGCCGCTGGCCAGCAGGCAACTTCCTCGGCGCCAGCCGCGTTCGGCGCAAGAAAATTCGCCTTTGACGGCGTCTATTCCGAACTGCGCATTTCAATGAAAGAGCTTGGTCTCGATTCTCCCGCGGACCTGTCGCCCTATTCTCACCTGGTGATGGAGATGCGTGTCAGTTCACCTCAGCGCATGGGGCTTTGGGCCTATACGACCCATGGCCCGCGATCTATGGGTCTCATCGCCTTCGGACAAAACGCGTGGCTGCGGGCCTCTGTTCCGTTGCATTTCTTTGTGGGCCAGGATTCGAGTGGCTACGACCTCGCTTCAGCCGGAAACCGGCGCACACACTCCTGCTGGTTTTCAGTGTGGGGGCCGTTTGGCAATCTTCAATCGGTCGAGACAATTGCCATCTCCATGGAATATGCGCTCAACAAGCCGTCGATTGAACTGCGCAACGTTCATCTTTCGAAGAGTGACGAAGGATCGGAGTTCATCGATCCCGGTCCGCAACTCGATTCCTTTGGCCAGTGGGCGCTCGCGGACTGGCCGCGCAAGGTCCGCAGCCATGAGCAGCTCACTCGCGAACTGGCCGCGGAGGACAAGGGATTCTCCACCTCCGGGAATGCCCGCTACGGCGGCTACAAAAACACTCAGGCCAGGGGCACGGGATTCTTCCGCGTCGAGCAGATTGACGACCGCTGGTGGTTTGCCGATCCGGAGGGCCATCTTTTCCTGTCCACAGGAATCAACGGAACGCCCGGCGGAGGCGCAGGCTTCGGCAGCGAACCCGGTTCCGAGCGAACCAATCGCCGCCTCGATTCATGGGGCTTTACCACCGGCGGACAGCAGCGACCTGCAACCGTGATGCTTCGATGGCCAAAGGGTGTCGGCTTTCTCGGGCTTCCGGACGTGTATTCGCGCCAGTTCGCAGCAGATATTGACGCTGCGGCCAATTCACAGTGTGCTTCACGCAAAGACGATCCCTTGCTACTCGGTTATTTCATTGGCAACGAACCGCCATGGAACGGGCGCGAGAGCGAGCTGTGCGGCTTGATCCTCGCCGGGCCGGAAACTGCGACAAAATCTGCGCTGAAGGATTCTCTCGCCCGCGGCGACACGCCCGTGCGCCGTCGCGAGTTTGTCCTTGCCAGTTTCCGGAAGTATCTCGAGATCGTTTGCGGCGCGGTGCGCAAATACGATCCCAACCATCTCATTCTCGGAATTCGTTTCGGGGGCCGCATGGCGGACGAGGCAATGATCGCCGCCCAGATTTTCGACGTCTGTAGCATCAACGTATATGAGTACGAACCGACCAAACAGCTCATTCGCGCCGCCCGTCTCTCCGGCGGCCCCATTCTTATCGGCGAGTTCCATATTGGCGTACCCGCAGACGGACTTGCAGCGGGGTTGGTGCAGGCCAAAGATCAGACCGAGCGGGGCATCGCTTACCGCTATTACGTCGAGCAAGCCGCGTCGCTGCCCTGGTTTGTTGGCGCCTATTGGTTTGAGTGGCGCGACGAACCCGTGCTCGGCCGCATGGACGGCGAAAACTACAACATTGGATTTGTCGATGTCACAGACCGGCCATACACGGAACTGGTTGAAGCGGCCAAAGCAACCAACCAGCGCCTGCAGGACGTGCACTCCGGCAAGCTGCCTCCGTTTGCCCGCCACCCCATGGCTTCCGACGCCGGAGCGCCCTCTTCGCCTTGGGCGGTGTAATGAACTTGAGACGTCGCGCCTTACCGCCCCACCTTCTCCGTGACAGCCAGGTTGGATTCGCGATACCCTCATAGAT
>PKXI01000282.1:13161-33915 GCA_003133425.1 Acidobacteriaceae bacterium | reverse complement strand
CCAGACCGGCTGTACTGGCGGCGTCCACGCCGCCAGACGTCGCCGCATTCCTTTCACCGGGACTCTTCACGCGCGCTTTGGCGGTCTTTAAGTCCACCAGTCAACCTTCCCCGCTTGTTTACGTCTAAGAAAATTAGCGGTTGTCACTGTTTCAGTCCTTCTTCCACCGGGTCCCTCATAACGCTTCACCTTCTTCGTTTTATTAGTGGTGCAAGGGGCGCCCGCGAGTCTGGAGCCGGCTTTTTCACGCTGGAGAAACATTCCCCCTGAAGAATCGTTCACGGGCGTTGTAAGCCACAGAGCTTCAACTCCCATCTCAATGCGCAACGTCGGGATATGATGGCTGTGACATTCTCATCGAAAGTACACATCCATCGAGCTGCTCTCTAATCGAAAGTTTTTCCGCTTGTGACGACAACTTTTCTGCTTCTTGGGGGTTGTCTTTAAAGAAAGGGTCCAACAACTACATCATGGCAAATCTGCGTACGCTCCCCCTCTGTGTACTGGCCGGTGCATTGCTTTGCTCTACCGCTTTATTCGCACAGAACGCCGCCCCCGCCGTTCGGATCGTCAACTCAA
This sequence comes from Acidobacteriaceae bacterium, assembly GCA_003133425.1. The sequence goes on along the minus strand of PKXI01000282.1, from coordinate 33,336 downwards.
TAGACGAAACCCAGTTGGTAAGGCTCAAGGGCAACACTTACCCGGCGGCCAATGCCGCGAATGATCGCGGTCCGGTGAGCCCCAGTCTTTCCATGCCTGACCTGACTCTCGTACTCAGTCGCGGCCCCGAACTGCAGGCCGCCTTCGACGCATTTGTAGCCGGCCAGTATGACACAACCTCGCCCAACTATCACCACTGGTTGACGCCTCAGCAAATCGGCGAACAGTTCGGTCCGGCCCCGGCTGACATCGCCGCCATCACCAATTGGCTCACCGGGCACGGATTCACTGTCACGAATGTCTCCCCCGACCGCATGACCATTCGTTTCAGCGGTACGGCCGGCCAGGCGCAGACCGCCTTCCATACTCAGATTCATAATCTGTCTTCTGAGGGCGTTCCCCACTTCGGAAACATGACCGACCCGCAGATTCCTGCCGCTCTTGCGCCGGTGATCGTTGGCATCAAGGCCCTGCACAACTTCCTTCCGAATCCTCTGCATAAGCTTGGCGGCAAGGTGGCCTTCAATCAACAAGCAGGAAAGTGGCAGCGGATCGCGGACGCCGCGCCGGCCAATTCCACGACACCCGCATCCCAGATGCCCTTCACCGGGTCTGCCGCGCCGGCAAGTGCCGCAATCTCTGCGCGCCCCCTTCCTCAGTTTGGCATTAACGTGCCCTCCAGCACCAACAATTTAGCCTACCTTGAAGAGGACGTGGCGCCCTACGACTTCGCCACCATCTACAACGTGCTGCCAGCGTGGAACGCAGGCTACACCGGAGCCGGCCAGACGATCGCCATCGTCGGTACCAGCTTTATCACTCCCGGCGACGTATCCAACTTCCGCACTATCTTTGGGCTGCCGGCAGGCTTGCCCCCACAGCAGATCGACTCTGGAAAAGGTCCCGCTGCGTCGGAGTGCACCAGCACAAGCTCCTCTGCGCCTTGCGGCATTGGCGATCTGATTGAAAACTCTCTGGATGTGGAATGGTCTGGGGCGGTGGCCACAAGCGCGCAGATCAAGCTCGTAGTCACCGGCCAGAATGCGGCTGGAACCATCGACACGGTCTACGATTCCGCGCAATACATCGTCGCAAACAAAACCACATTGAACGCAAGCATCCTGAGCGTCAGCTACGGCTTTTGCGAATTGGGCAACGGTACCGCAGGCAACGTTGCCTATAACCAGCTTTGGCAGTCGGCCGCCGCTGAAGGTATCTCGGTCTTTGTGGCCACGGGAGATTCCGGCTCGCCCAGTTGCGACCAGGGCGGGGACGCGATTGGCAATCCTTACTCCGCGCAGTATGGGCTCTCTGTGAGCGGAATCGCGTCCACTCCTTACAACACCGCTGTCGGCGGCACTGACTTTAGCTGGTGCAAGCCCGTCTACAACTCCGCCGGCACAGCCATCAACGGTTGCCCGTCATCGAGCACGAGCCAGGGGTCTCCGGCCTACTGGAACACCTCCAATAACGGAACCACCGGGGAAAGTGCAGCCGGCTATGTTCCCGAAATCCCCTGGAACGACTCCTGTTTGAATCCAATCTGGGCCAGTTTTATAGAGAGCATCGCGCCACTTGTAGGGATATCCACACCGACTAACCCTGAGGCCGCCTGCAACTTCGTCCAGAATAATTGGAGCACCATCTATCAAAAAGACTCGGTAATGCTTGCCAATTTTGTCGATACCGTAGGTGGCAGCGGCGGCGCAAGCAATTGCGTGGTGAGCGATGGAAACAACGTCTCAAGTTGCACCAGTTCCACCACGAACACTGGCGCAGCCTATGGCTCCATTCCTCTTTACAATGACGGATGGGTCAAGCCTGTATGGCAGACTGGCGTCCAGGGAATTCCAAGCGACGGTGTGCGCGATCTTCCCGACGTTTCCTTCTTTTCAGGGGACGGTTCCCTGAACAGCGCGACATTAATCTGCGTTTCCCTCCTGGGGACGTGCACCGAGAGCGCGACCGTAGAAAATACGGCGCAGGAAGTGGGCGGAACATCTGTCGCAACTCCGCAGATGGCCGGTGTGATGGCGCTGATCAACCAGAAGGCCGGCGCGGCGCAGGGTCTCGCCAACCCTCAACTGTATGCGCTGGCCGCGAGGCAGACCTACTCGCAGTGCAGCGCGGAAAGCGTGAGTACCTCGAGCAGTTGCTACTTCAACGACATCGACCAAGGCACCAACGCTATGCCGTGTGACCTCGGCGCTCCCATTGGTGGCGCCACGTACAGCAGCTCGGCTGGGTCGTGGGTATCCACCACCCAGTACGCGGGCATCATTTCCCCCAACTGCACGGCACTCAACTCGGGAGACCAGGTCGGAACCCTGACCACCTCCAGCGGGGCCACAGGCTACAACGGAGCCACCGGCTTCGACCTCGCGACCGGGCTGGGATCGCTCAACGTGGGCAACGTGGTCAGTGCCTGGGTTTCCGATGCGGGCACGGCAAGTGCCACGTTGACCTTAAAGGCCACGCCAACCACAATCACCATAAACCAGGCTCTCACCGTGACGGCTACAGTTGCCGGTTCCGGCAGTCTGGGAACGCCAACTGGGTCGGTTGTATTGTCCGGCGGCGGATACAATTCCATTCAGACGCTATCGGGCGGCAGCGCAACCTTCAATATTCCTGCCAACAGCCTGACCGCGGGCAGCGATACGCTCACCGTAACCTATAGCGGTGACCCAAATTACGCTACAACCACCCAGACAGTGAACGTGACCGTCAATGTGATGACTCCGACTGTCACCGTCACCGCGCCCTCCAGCGCGAATGTCGCCAACGCAATAAGCGTGTCGGTTGCAGTGACCGGCCCCACAGGCGCGGCCCTCCCAACCGGGACCGTGTCTCTTGCAGGCGGAGGTTACACCTCGGCAGGGATTACCCTTTCGAACGGAAGCGCCACCTTCAATATTCCTGCCAATGCCCTCGCCGTAGGCAGCGATAAGCTGACCGTAACCTACAGCGGAAATACAAACTACGCGGGAAACACTGGTTCGGCGACAGTAACTGTCGTGCAGACCACCACGCTCACGCCAACGATAACGGTGACTCCAGCATCCAGCAGCACTAATTCGGGCGTAAGCCTTGGAGTGACGGTTACGGTCAGCGGCGCAGGACCCACACCGACCGGGACGGTGACACTAAGCAGCGGAAGCTACACCTCAACAGCAACAGCGCTGAGCGGTGGCAGCGCCAGCTTCACGATACCGGCCAACAGTCTGGTAGCGGGAACGGCGACTCTCACTGCCAGCTATAGCGGCGACTCCAACTATGCCTCCGGCACTGGCAAGGGCACCGTGACGGTGACACAGTCTGCGTATACGCTGTCAGCGACCTCGCCGGCGGCTATCGCTCACGGTGCCACGGCCACCTCTACGGCAACCGTGTCTTCGGCCACCGCATATTCAGGTACCGTCACCTTGACCTGCACTGCCACCAATGGTCCAGCCAGCGCCGTTTATGTGCCCGGCTGTTCCCCAGGTTTCACGGTGACAATGACGAACGGCACGGCAAGCGGAACTGCGACTCTGACCATCTCCACAACCGCAACCACAGCTATGCTCCATGCCATGCCCGGAAGCAAGGGATGGATGGGCACCGGCAGCGGCTTCGTTCTGGCCCTCCTGGTGTTTCTGGGAATTCCGTCGCGCCGCCGAAGCTGGCGGGCGATGCTGGGCGCCATGATCCTGATGGCTGTGCTGGGCAGCCTGACGGCCTGCGGCGGAGGAAGCAGCAGTTCATCCGGCACCAGCATCGCAGGAACCACTCCGGGAACCTATACATTCACTGTCACCGGGCAGGGGAACGACCCGGCCAGCACGACCGCAAACACAACCTTTACTCTCACTGTGAACTAGATCGTCAAGAGACCAACAGAAGGGCCCGTCCAATCGGAAGGGCCCTTCCAGTCTCTGTCCACTGTTCTCTGCCGGGTGCCCCAGGTCTCGCTTTAGAGACCTGGTAATTAACAGAAGCCACTCAGCGTGCAAAGCCCCGTGCCCCATCCTTTCTGTCATTCTGAGCGAGGCGCAGCGAAGTCGAAGAACCCGCGGTTTGCAATCCCGGCGAAAGGGTGGGATAGCACGAGCCTCGGTTCTCCAGCCTTTTCGTTTTCCTCGATCGACGACCGGGTGCCGGATGCCCCATCCTAGCCACGTTTTTGCTTTTGTGGCTAGGGTGGGATACTTCGAACCTAAACACACCTTCAACCCATCTCCAAGACCCTCCCCCAATCCCCACCAATTACACTTCAATCAGAATGGCTCCCCGAGACCCCATCGCGCCGCAACTCGACCTAACCTTCGACGACCCGCGCCCCACCCGCCGCATCTGGCCAGTCCGTGAACTGGTCGGCCAGGTCCGCGAACTCATCGAGCAGATGTACGGTGACGTCTGGGTCGAAGGCGAAATCTCCAACTACCGCCCCGCTCCCTCCGGCCACGTCTACTTCACGCTCAAGGACGCCGACGCCCAGCTCCCCATCGTCCTTTTCCGCCGCCAGGCCATGCTCCTCCGTTTCCGCCCTGAAGACGGCCTCCACGTCCTCGTCCGCGGCCGCGTCAGCGTCTACGAGCAGCGCGGACAAATGCAGCTTGTCGCCGAAACCATGGAGCCCGTCGGCGCCGGCTCCCTCCAGCTCGCCTTCGAGCAGCTCAAGGAGCGCCTCAAAGCCGAAGGCCTCTTCGACGCCGAACGCAAGCGCCCGCTGCCCGCATTTCCCCGCACCGTCGGCATCGTCACATCGCCCACCGGCGCCGTCATCCGCGACTTCCTCAACATCGTCGCCCGCCGCCACTCCGGCCTCAGCGTCCTGCTCTACCCCGTCTCCGTTCAGGGCGAGTCAGCCCCCGCCGAAATCGAATCCGCCCTCGCCGAACTCAACTCTTCAGGCCTCATCGACCTAATCGTCCTCGCCCGCGGCGGCGGCTCTCTTGAAGACCTCGCCGCCTTCAACTCCGAACGCGTCGCTCGCGCCATCGTCGCATCCGGCCTCCCCGTTGTCTCCGCCATCGGCCATGAAACCGACTTCACCATCGCCGACTTCGTCGCCGACCTCCGCGCCCCCACTCCCTCTGCCGCCGCTGAGCTCGTCACCGAAGCCCAGCACAAAATCGCCGAGCATCTTGCCACTCAATCCCACCGTCTCGAACGCGCCGCGCGCTTTCAGTTGATGCAGATCCGCGAGCGTCTTACCCGCCTCTCACTCGACCGCACCGAGTCGCGCATCTCCACGCTCCTCTACCGTGCCGCCCAGCGCCTCGATGACCTCTCCTTCCGCCTTGAAGCCGCCCTCACCACTCAGCTACGCGAACGCCAGTCCCGCGTAGCAAACCTGGCTGCCGCTTTTCTCCACCACGATCCCCGCCGAAGCGTGCTTCATGCTCGCGAGCACCTCGCCGATTTTCGCGCCCGCCTCGACCGCTCCATCGAACGCACCTTGCAGCGCGCCGCCATCCGCCTCGGCGCCCTCGACGCCCGTCTCAACTCGCTCTCGCCCCTCGCCGTCCTCGACCGCGGATACGCCCTCGTCCTCGGTGCGGAAGGCGCCCTCATCCGCTCCACCGCCCAACTAGCCTCCGGCGACCAGCTAACTACGCGCCTGGCCGACGGCTCTTTCTTGAGCCGCGTCGAATCCAAAGCCCCCAACAAACCCGCCGCGAAGAAAGCAAACCGCTGACCGCCGTCCCTCGGTGAAGGGTACGGGCTGGTAGGTCGGGGTTTCAACCCCGACAATTTGCCAACCTATCCGATCCGGTGAAGGGTACGGGCTTTAGCCCGTATATAATCCGCGCACTATTGAAGGGGGCTTCAGCCCCTTAGGGAATGCCCTCTCTATGTGCCCGGCCGCCCAATTCCCCATCACGATGAACACCCGCGGGCTTTGTATCAGGGCATGACTTTAGTCATTCCTCAGTCAGTCCATGGAAATGGAACGGCCCTTTACCCCCTGCGTTATCCTTTTAAGGGGACTCCCTTACATTTATCCCTCTAATGTTCAAAGAATTGAGACTATGACAACATCCACCACCCGCAAGCTCTTCGGCACCGATGGCATCCGCGCAATCGCCGGTGAGTTCCCCCTCGACCCCATCACCATCTTCGCCACCGGCCTCGCCCTTGCCCACTCGCTGCGGAGCGAAGCGACGCACCCCAAAGTCATCCTCGGCCGCGACACCCGCGAGTCGAGCCCCTGGATCGCCGCCACCCTCGGCGCCGGCCTTCGTTCCGCTGGCACGCGCGTTGAATCCGCCGGTGTCGTGCCCACCCCCGCCGTCGCCTTCCTCGCCCGCTCCCACGGCTTTCAGGCCGGAGTAGTCATCTCCGCCTCCCACAACCCCTGGCAGGACAACGGCATCAAGCTCTTCGGCGGCGACGGCTTCAAACTCCCCGACGCAGTCGAGCTCGCCATGGAAGATGAAATCCTCCATCACGCCTCCAAAATCGCCGCCCCCGATCCCTCCAGCCTGCCACCTGTTGAAGACAACCTCGCCTGCCAGGCCGACTACATTCAGTTCCTCATCGACTCCGTCCCCGGCCTTTCGCTTTCCGGCATGAGCATCGTTGCCGACTGCGCCAACGGCGCCTCCGCCTCCATCGCCCCAGAGCTATTCCGCCGCCTCAATGCCGGCAGCTCCGTCACCCTTCTCAACATCGCCCCCGATGGCCGCAACATCAACGCCGGCTGCGGCGCCCTCCATCCCGCGAATGTCGCCAAGGAAGTCCAGGCACGCGGAGCCGCACTGGGCCTCACCTTCGACGGCGACGCCGACCGCTGCATGCTTGCCGGTGCCAACAACAACGTCATCAACGGCGACGCTATCCTGCTCATGGCCGCGCGCGACCTCAAAGCCCGCGGCATGCTCACGGGCGATCTGGTCGTCGCCACCACCATGTCCAACATGGGTCTTGAAGCCGCCCTCAAGCGCTCCGGCATCCGCATGTTCCGCGCCCCCGTTGGCGACCGCTACGTTCTCGAGCAAATGCTCAAACAAAACTCCGCCCTCGGCGGCGAGCAGTCCGGCCACATCCTCCTGCCCCATCTCGCCACCACCGGCGACGGCCTGCTAACCGCCCTCGTTGTCCTCGATCTCATCGCCCGCACCGGCAAATCAATCGACACCCTCACCGCCGACCTCAAAGTCTTCCCCCAGGTCATCCTCAACGTCAAAGTCCGCGAAAAGAAGCCCCTCAATACCATCCCCACCGTAGTCGCCGCCATCCACGCCGCCGAACAGGAATTGAAAGACACCGGCCGCGTTGTCATCCGCTACAGCGGCACTGAAGCACTGGCAAGAGTCATGATCGAAGCTGAAAGCGAGCCCACAATGCGCCACCACGCCGAAGCCATCGCCGCCGCCATCCGTCAGGAACTCGGCGCATAACCGCAGATGATCGAAATTGGAAAAGCGCTCCTGGGAATTGGCGCCCTGATCGCCCTCATTGGCGCTCTGCTCTTGGTCGCAGGCCGCTTCGGGCTTCCGCTAGGCCGTCTGCCCGGAGACTTCGCTTACAGAGGCAAGAATGTATCTGTCTTCATCCCCATCGGCACATCAATTCTCATCAGCCTGGTTTTGTCCGCAATCTTCTACCTGATCTCGCGCATCCATCGCTAAGTCAAAACCCGGGTGCCCTGGTTCCGCATAGTTCCATCGTGCCTAACCTGGGATCGCCGGGTGCCCCACCTTCGCCGCAGCTTTATCGCGGTTAAGGTGGGATAGCCCCACCTATCTAAAGTCTCTTGTGGCTCTTTATTCATTTCTCCCCCGCCCGTACGAACCTCTCCGTGGCAATGAAGAGCTGAGAACTGAGAACTGNNTGAGAACTGAGAGCTGAAAGCTAGACGTCAGGGTTCTCGCCTACTGAACAACCGCATGCTGCATAGCCCAAAGAGCCGCGGCAGCCCGTGTCGATACGTTGATCTTGTTATAGATGTGCTGAATGTGGTGATCGGCAGTCTTCGGCGCGATGTAAAGCCGGTCGGCGATCTCCTGCGTCGTCAGTCCCCTCGCCGCGAGCCGCAGCACATCCACTTCGCGTTCAGACAGTCCGCCAGGATTCTTCGGCCGGCTGGCCACGGGCGCTTTTGTCTCATCGTGCCCCGCAGCCACAAGCAGAGCGTTGGTCGCGCGAAGATCGAGCACGCCTTGCGCGGCGAGCCGGCGCAGTTCGGCTGCGGCAGCTTCGGGAGCGAATCGCGCACGGTCGGCCCGTTCGGTCGTCAGCCCCACGTACACTTCCGTTGCGACCAACACGCACACTGCGGGATCGGCGGATTCTGTCTGCACGCGCCTGTGGTAGCCGGACCCGTCACATTTCTCGTGGTGCGCAGACGCAATCGGGTTCAGTACCGCCAGCGCCTCCGAACGGCGCAGCATCTGCTCGGTCAACATCGGGTGAAGCTCCACCCGATCAAACTCCGCACGAGTCAGCGGGCCACGTTTATCAAGAATGGCGTTCGAAACTGCGGTCGTGCCAAAGTCATGCACCAGCGCTGCTCTGCGAACTGTGGTCACCTCGCGCTCGGTCAACCCAAGCACTCGTGCGGCTTCAGCGCTCAATTCCGCGCATCGCCGGCTATGCCCACCCATGTAAGGCGATTTCAAATCGATAAAGTCCGCCGCCACCGTAAGCGCATTGTCGAGCGCTTCCCCGTCCAGCAGCCGTCGTGGTTCCGGCTCCAGGTCGAGCACGGCATCCCAAGGTTCCATCTTGCTAAGTTTGTCGAACCAGCCGGCCCCATGCGCAACGAAAACATCGGCAAGTGCCGAATCATACGTCCGGTCGCGGCGATCCCGGGCGGCGTCAATCGCCTTTGCCGGCGAAAACAGGCGGCCAATCGCCTCCATGTCTTGACTGAGGTGCACCACGCGCATTGCCAGCGGAATCGCCTCGCCCTTCGCATGGGTGGGAAAGCCATTGCCATTCCACCGCTCGAACGTGAAGCGCAGAGCATCGCGAACGCCGGGGCCAAAGTCGAGCCGTTGCGCCAGCATGTCGGCCACTTCGCATCCGGATTTGAAGTTGTGCACCGCCCACTCGTGCGCCGTCTCCTGGATCATCCGCACAATCTGCTCTTGCTCTTCCTTGCTGCGGCCAGCCGTAGCAAAGGCCACCACATCGTGCATCACCTCTGCGGGATTCGCCGCGTCGTGCACCAGCGTCTGGGCCCGGATCGCGATCTCGTCGCCGAAGACGGTGGCCACCTCGTGGGCGTGGCCGGTGCAACCCACATACCTGAGGAGCGCAACCCAATACACGTCGTCGCGCACTCCTTTGTCGAATCCCGCCGCATCGCATATCCACGACGCAAGCAGGCACGACCGAAGCTGCGACTCCAGTGGCTGGCCGAACGCATTGTCTTGCGCCAGCGCCAGGGTGGCGACGAATTCACCTAAACGAAGCGGTTTCGTAAAAATAGGGAACTCTCCCGATGCGGGGCCCGAGAGGCTTGAGTACTACTGGTACTCAATCGATCACCTTCTACCGATGGTGGTCAAGCAGAAAGTTCATTTGCGGAACCCGAAACTAAACCGGTGCGGTTACGCGGCTTCCAACAACGTCAGCACCGACCTACCACTATTGCTTCGGGAAATAAATACCAACAACCTTTGGGTGCCCCATCCTCGCCACGTCTTTGTTTTTGTGGCTAGGGTGGGGTAGCACGAAGACAGTATTTATTTACCGGATCTATAACCAGATTCTTGAGGAGAGAATGCCATGAATCAATCAAACTCAGTTCGTCAATCGATCAAGGTGGGGGTAATCGCGGAGCAGACTGGTGCCCTCTCGTTCGCAGGTATCGCCAACGCAAACGTGGCCAGGATGATCGCCGACGACATCAATGCAAACGGTGGCCTCCTGGGGCGCCGGGTAGAGCTCTACCTGGAGGACGGCGCAACCACAGACAGCGTGGCCGCAGCCAAAGCAACCAAGCTCGTCCAGCAGGATCACGTCGATGTGATCTTCGGCGGCATCTACAGCTCCACGCGGCAGGCTATCAAGGGGCCGGCCGTCGCGCAGGGCAAGACCCTCTACATCTACCCGGAGCAGTACGAGGGACAGGAATGTGACCAGCTCATCTTCTGTACCGGCCCGGTCCCGGCGCAGCAGGTTGAGCCTCTCATTCCCTGGCTGATGCGGAAAACCGGAGCGAAGAAATTCTACCTGCCGTCAGCGGACTATATCTGGCCGCACACCATGAACAAGAAAGTCCGTGAACTGGTCACAGCCAACGGTGGCACCATCGTCGGTGAAGAGTACTTCCCCCTCGACCATGCGGACTATCGCGCGACCGTCGACAAGATCATGTCCACCGGCGCCGAAGTCGTATTCAACACCATCGTTCCTCCCGGCGTCGTGCCATTCCTGGAGCAGCTTCATAACTCCGGCTTCGCCAAGCGCGGCGGACACCTCGTCTCCACATACATGGACGAGAACTTCCTGAACCTGTTCCCGGCAGCGCACGTTGAAGGTATGTACAGCTGCCTCGACTACTCCCAGAACATCGGCGATCCGTTCAGCAAGGAACTTCTCAATGAGTACGACAGGCTCTTCCCAGGCAATGCCAAGTTCACCGCAGGCGGTGCTTGCACAGGCCTGTATCGCGGTCTCAGGCTCTGGGCTGCGGCCGTAAAAGAGGCAGGCTCGCTCAATCAGGAGGACGTCATCCATGCGCTCGACCACGCAAAGATCGCCGAGGGACCAGGCGGCCCAGCCGAAGTAGTGCCCGGCGAGCATCACGTTCGCATGCACATTTACATTGCCCAGGCAAAGGGCGGCGTCTTCAAGATCGTGAAGGAATTGGGAGTCATCGATCCAAAGGAGAGAGTGCTGGCCGCGAAGGAAGCAGACAAGGTCCTCACATCCTCAATCTGAAACCACGTCGCATGAATCCATGGTGTGCTAGTCCTTCGCGATCTCAATCAGGACAACCAGTTCGTGCCCACTCCGCTAAAGTAACAAACCGGGTGCCCCACCTTCGCCGCAGCTTTATCGCGGTTAAGGTGGGATAGCCCCACCTATCTAAAGCTCTTTATGGTTCTTTATTCTCTTCGCCGGCGCACCAACATTACCCCAGCAATGAAAAGCTAGAAGCTGGAAGCTCGGCGCTAGTACGATTACCTCATGCCTGACTTCCCCCCCGGCCAGACTCTCCTCATCGACGCCGACGACACGCTCTGGGAGAACAACATCTACTTCGAGCGCGCCATCGCCGCCTTCATCAGCTATCTCAATCACCATGAGTACTCGCCCGCCGAAGTCCGCCAGACCCTCAACGCCGTCGAGCGCGAAACTATCCTCGCCCACGGCTATGGACTCTCCAGCTTCACCCGCTCGCTCGTCACCTGTTTCGAGCGCCTCGGCCCCGCCCCCGTCACTGAAGAAAAAGCCGCGCGCATTCTCGGCTTCGCCCGCTCCATCGCCGAGCAGGAGATCGAACTTCTCCCCGGCGTCGCAGAAACCCTCGCCGAACTGGGCTCCCGTCACCGCCTGATCCTCATGACCAAGGGCGACCGCGCCGAACAGGCCGACAAGCTCGCCCGCTCAGGGCTCTTCGAGCTTTTTTCTTCGGTTGAGATTGTGGCAGAGAAAGACCCGCCCACCTACCGCGAAGTCATCACCCGCCACGAACTGACGCCCCACACCAGTTGGATGATCGGTAACAGCCCCAGGAGCGACATCAACCCCGCCCTCGCCGCCGGCCTCCACGCCGTCTTCCTCTTCCACAAAGACACATGGGTCCTCGAACACGCCGCCGTAGACCCCGCCCCTCCCGGCCAGCACCTCATCGAACTAGACTCCTTCGCCAAGCTCCGCACCATCTTCTGACTGTCATTGCGATCAGCCAAAATCATCCGGGTACCCCTGGTCTCGCCCGCTGCAGCAGCTGAGACCTGTGAAGTTAAGAAAGCCCACTCAGCCCACAAAGCCCCCGTGCCCCATCCTTTCTGTCATCCTGAGCAAGCGCAGCGAGTCGAAGGACCTGCGGTTGCTTTTCCGGCGAAAGGGTGGGATACCTCGAACCTAAGTTCTCCAGCTCTCTCGTTTTCCCCAATGCAAGTCTGGGTGCCCCAGGTTCGGCACAGTTTCATCGTGCCTAACCTGGGATGGTTCTATCTATAGCTTTTTATAATTCTCTCAATCGCTAACCAAAATTGTGCGACAAAGCTCTCGCATCACCGATCGTCAAAAACCAAGCACTCAACACCGCCCGTCGAAAACTCAGTTCTCCGTAGGCGTCTTCTCCACGCTGTCAATCACAACTTGTTCCACCTTGGTCTTGCGCTGGTCCAACTTCAGTCCCAGTTTCTCCACCGATTTAAATACGCTCGAGCCTCCACTCGGATCGGTCGCCGCCGAGGCCGGCAAATTATCCCCAGCTCCACCGCCCGCCGGACCCGCCGGTAGATTCATGCCCAGCTCGCGCGCTTTCTCTCGCACCATCGCCATAAGCTCTGCAAGAGAAACGTCCACCTCCACCTGGTAGTTGCCCTTTAGCTCCGTCATGTCCACAACCTGCTGGCCGCCTCCGCCCCCCATCTGCAGCAGGCTCGTCAACTGATCGGCAAACCCAGTCATCGTTACCGAGCTCGATTCCATGTGCACCGTCTGCGTCTGCATATCGATCTTCTGCGTGATAATGCCCTTCGCGCCCATATTCATCGTCATGGAGCCGTCGCCATTTCTCGTCACGCGAATCGGCCCGTCAGGCCCGTCCACCTTGAACTCGCCTGGTTTCAGCGGCGCATCCTCGGCAATCGGCTCCGGCGCGGCAGTGGACTCCGTCAGCTTCGGCCCTCCCTTGCCAACCACCAGCGCCAGCACAGGATGCTCCTGCGTATCGCGATGCACGGTCAGTTTGAACCGCTCTTCCAGCAGCGCCTGCAACATTTTCGGAGCGTCGTCCTTCGGAGCACCATCCGGCATCTTGGCCACAATGTCGAAGTGATCGGAACCCAGCCAACTCGGCCCCGTGATCTGATACGCCTTCACGTCGTAAGCGTTGGCAATCAAATCCTTCAGCGACATGTAGTCATACTCCGCTCGCGACGCATCCACATGAGCCCCGAACCGCGGCATCTTTCCCGCCTGGATCTGCGCCGCCAGTTTCGCCATATCCAGCGGCGCCGATGGCCGCACTGAAGCCACCTCGAACGCAAGTTTGCCGGGAGCCGCCTGCCCAAAACTCACACCGGCCGCAAGCACCGCGATAGCGACAAACAAAGATAAAAAAACATTTAGCTTTTTAATTGAAGTCTCTTTCCCATAAACGAGTTCACCGCAATTGTACCGCCGTTCCAATGTACTCAGTAGAACCCAACCCTGCAGTGAGTTCGCTGCGCTATAGTAAGCCGTAACCCCTCCACTCAAGGGAGACTCCGGTCATAGCGATTCGATCCTGCCCCATACCTAGCTCGCGCCCCGCAGAAAAATCCGCGTACCCGGCGATCCGCCCCTCGCCCATCACGCGTCTTGTTCTCGCCACTTTGATTTGTGCTCTGGCAGTGTCTCTCACCGCACAACAGCCCATTTCCCTCGCCGACGCCGACCAGCGCGGACAAAATATCTTTGCCCAGTCGGCCGCCACCGGAATGGTGCTGGTAGTCGTGCGCGGCCGCGAATCAATGATCAAGACCTACGGCGAGACATTTCCCGGCAGTGCTCACAACCCCGACACCAACTCCGAGATCCGTCTCTGCTCCATCTCCAAAGTCCTCACCACCGACCTGCTCGCCCGCCTCGTCGCCAACGGCACAGTCACGCTCGACGATCCTCTGCAGCGCTACGCTCCCAAGGGCAAAGGCGTCCCCGTCTTCGCCCTCGGCCAGCCCATCAGGCTCCGCAATCTCGCCACCCACACGGCCGGCCTGCCCCGCGAGGTCAGCTCCTATCCCCGTAACACCCCGCACTTCACCTTCCCCGATTACAAATTCCGCTGGAACTGGCTCCAGCAGCAGAAACCAAAAACGGCCCCCGGCACCGCCGCCCTCTACTCCAACATCGGCTTCGATCTCCTCGGCGACGCCCTGGCCTCCGCAACCGGCAAGAGCTACGCCCATCTCCTCCACGACAGCCTTTTGCAGCCGCTCAACATGTGGGATACAACGCTTGTGCCCTCGGCAGATCAATGCTCCCGCCTGCTGCGCGGAACAAAAGACCAGGGCCCGTGCACCGATACCCAAGCCTCGGGCGCCAGCGGAGGTGTCTATTCAACCCCCGTCGACATGGTCAAGCTGCTCCAATACCTGCTGCACATGCCCGGCTCTCCCGCGCAGCCTGCCGGAGCTCTCGACGTCTACCTCAAGCCGCAGCAGCTCAAATCAATCGACGGCCTCAACCATGCAGGGGACCCCACCGGCATTGGCCTCGGATGGATTCAGCTAGGCGACCCAGCCAGCCCCTCCACTATCTTGGAAAAAACCGGTGGCGGCGCAGGCTTCGGCACCTACATCGCCCTCAGCCCCCAGCGCCAGACCGGCATATTCCTCGCAATCACTGAAGGCAACGGCCACGCCCAGGTCGACTTTTTTTACGAATCCAACAACCTGCTCGCTGCCCTGGCCAACTTTCCGCCCATCCCTCCCAAAGTCCACGTCGCGCGCCCAGCCAGGCGCCATCCCAAAAAACGCCGCCACTGACTTGCTGACTCGCTAACCCCGCTTGAGCAGGGGCTAACTTGCTGCGTTCATTCAAGTCCCCCCACCGCAATTACTCAACTTGCCCGCAACTGGACATCTCCTATCAGCTCTTTAGATTCTGGCTCTTCCACCCTCCAGCCCCACCTATGAGAAACTAGAAGAGCCGAAGTTCTCCGGGGCCGCATGCGTATCGCGCCTCAAAACCTCGCTTCAACCGATCCGGATTCGGGCCCGAGCGGCCACCGCAAAACTGTGGCCCGCGCACGGCAACCGGAACCAAGTTTAGGAACCAGCAATCATGCTAAGTGTCAGCAACGTCTCCATGCGCTACGGCTCCAAAGTCCTCTTTGAAGATGTAAGCGTCAGCTTCGTCCCCGGCCGCCGCTACGGCCTCACCGGACCCAACGGCTCCGGCAAATCCACCTTCATGAAGGTCCTCACCGGCGAGATCGACGCCCAAAAAGGCAACGTCGTCCGCCCCCGCAAATTCGGCGTACTCCGCCAGGACCAGTTCGCCTTCGATGCCTATCGCGTCATCGACACCGTCATCATGGGCAACAAGCCTCTCTGGGCCGCCCTTGAAGAGCGCGATCGCATCTACGAGAAGCCCGAGTTATCCGACGCCGACGGCATGCGTCTCGGCGAGCTTGAAGGCGTCATCGGCGACGAAGACGGCTACACCGCCGAAGCCGACGCCGCAGTCCTCCTCGATGGGCTCGACATTCTCGAAGAAATCCACGAGCGCAAAATGTCCGAGATCCAGGGCGGTCAAAAAGTCCGCGTCCTGTTAGCCCAGGCCCTCTTCGGCAAGCCAGAAGCTCTGCTCCTCGACGAGCCCACCAACTATCTCGATCTCGACTCCATCCACTGGCTTCAGGACTTCCTGCAGAACTACAACGGCACCCTCATCTGCATCTCGCACGATCGCCACTTCCTCAACTCTGTCACCACCCACACCGCCGACATCGACTACGAAACCATCATCGTCTACACCGGCGGATACGACGACATGGTGATGGCCAAAACCCAGATCCGCTCCACCCTCGAGTCGCAGATCAGCCAGCGCGAAAAGAAGATCGCCCAGCTCAACGACTTCATCGCCCGCTTCTCCGCCGGAACCCGCTCCTCGCAAGTCACCAGCCGCCGCAAAGAAGTCGAGCGCCTGCAGACCAACGACCTCGCCCGCTCCAACATCGCGCGCCCTTATATCAGATTCGACCAGACCCGCCCCAGCGGCAAGCACGTCCTCGAGTTCAAGCACATCACCAAGCTCTACGGCGATCACAAGGTGCTTGACGGCTTCACTGCCAACCTCATCCGCGGCGAAAAAATCTGCCTCATGGGCCGCAACGGCGCCGGCAAAACCACGCTCATCAAGAGCCTGCTAAACAACTATCCCGGCCTCGCAGACAAAGACTTCGTGCTCGATTCCGGCACCGTCTTCTGGGGCCACGAAGCCCAGATCGGCTACTTCCCGCAAGACGTAGGCGCAACCATCGAGCATGGCCTCACAGTAGCCGAGTGGCTCCATCGTTGGAACCCCGCCGCCCACGTAGAAGAAATCCGCGGCATCCTGGGCCAGATGCTCTTCAGCGGCGAAGAAGGCGACAAGCAAACCAAAGCATTAAGCGGTGGCGAACAAGCCCGCCTCGCCTTCTGCAAACTAATCCTGACGAAACCTAATATCTTAATCTTCGACGAACCAACCAACCACTTAGATCTCGAAGCCATCAACGCCCTGAACATAGCCCTCCAGCGCTACGAAGGCACAGTCCTGTTAGTAACCCACGACCACGACCTGATCGACGAAGTAGCCACAAGGTTATGGAACTTCAAGTCCGACGGCATAGAAGACTTCCAAGGCCCCTACGCCGAATGGAAAGGCAAACACAACTAATCGAAGCACGCCGAGTGCCTCACCCTTACACCAACCACAAACGTCTGGGTGCCCCATCCTTCGCCTTTTTCTGGCGAAGGGTGGGAGAACACGAACCCCAGCCGGGCGGCCCTTCCCTGTTCCCTCGTTCCCCACCACTCCAATCTGAGAGAATCCAATTATCCTCACCCCGCGTTCAGCCAGCGGGACTCATCTCATCCAACAACAACTGGAGTGAAGCTTGGCAAGGATCGGCGCGTTTTGTTTCCCAGGAACCGGGCACATCAACCCTTTGTCTGCGCTTGCGCGTCGTCTTCAGCAGCGCGGCCACACAGTCGTAATCTTCGGAATCGCCGATGTAGAGGCCCGCGTCAAAGCCGCGGGGATTGAGTTCGGCCTGATCGGCCAGAGCGACTTCCCTCCTGGAACATTGCTAAAACTAGACCAGCACTTGAGCGAGCTACGCGGCCTCGCCAGCTTCCGCTTCACTCTCGAGCGCATAACAAACACCGCGCGCATGGTGCTCCGCGACGGACCGGAAGCAGCTCGCCGCGCCAATGTCGAAGCCTTTCTCGTCGACGAAGCAGAATTCGGGGGCAACGTTGCGGACTATCTTGGTCTGCCCTTCGTGTCGGTTGCAATCATCCCGCCCATGGTATGGGACAATCGGCTTCCGCCCTATTGTTTTGGCTGGCCCGCTGGCCAGGGTCCAGGTAGCCGGTTGCGCAACGAAGTCGCCATGCGCTTTCTCTCTCGCGTCGCCGCGCCCATCTTCTCCGTGGTGAATCAGCAGCGTTCGGCGTGGGGACTGAAGCCGATGAAGCAATGGGACGACGCGCTATCCACCCTGGCTCAGGTCGCGCAGCTTCCAGCCGCGCTCGAGTTTGAGATTGAGATGCGCAATCGGCATCCCCTGCTCCATTACACCGGCCCGTTTGTGGATGCCCAACAGCGGCCCAAAATCGACTTCGATTGGAACCGGCTGGACGGTCGCCCGCTCGTCTACGCATCTCTCGGTACGCTGCAGAACGGATCAGAGAGAGTCTTTCGCATCATTGCCGAAGCGTGCGCCGCCCTTCCGGTGCAACTGGTCATCTCGCTTGGCGGCGGCATCGACCGGGAGCGGCTTGGCGCATTAAGCGGCAATCCGATTGTCGAAAAGTATGTGCCACAATTGGAACTGATAAAGCGATCGGCCGCGGTCATCACCCATGCCGGCATTAACACCGCACTCGAGTCGCTGGCAGAGGGCATACCTCTGGTGTGCATCCCACTCGGTAACGACCAGCCGGGAGTTGCAGCGCGCGTCGCAGCGCGTGGAGCGGGTCTCGTCGTGCCCCCGCTCAGGCTGACTGCAAAGCGCCTGCGTTGGGCCTTGCGCGCAGTCCTGGAAGACGAATCCTATCGCAGTGCAGCGCGCAAACTGCAGGCTACCATTCAGCAAATAGATGGACTCGAGCAGGCAGCCGACATTGTCGAAGACGAATTGAAAATAGGCCGGCCAGCTCGCCCCTAAACCCCAAACTGCCGCAGATGATGGTCCGTGTGCAAATACCCCCAGCGCAGCCATTCTGCATCCGACAGCTTTCCGAAGATCGGGTGCTCGGCAAACCTGAACTTCCGTGGCTGCTTCGAGAATCTCTCCAGCAGTTCCCGCAGTTCTCTCAGGTCTCGCTCCATTTCTGATGGTGTAGTGCCCCTAACCCCCGCCTCGCACTCCGGCACCGTTGAAACTCCGTGAGGCCACTGAAACGGCAACCATAGCGCGGCCCATTTCATCATCGATCTTGTAAACAAATTGCTGACCGGATTCGCTGTCTTCTCGCTCATGGCCACGCGAAAACCATCGCTCAAATGACAGACCATCTCGGCAACCGTCATCTTCCCCCAGCGCCGTCGGCTCACCGGCCCAATAGCCTCCAGCCGCCGGACGATCTCCGCCTTATCCTTGGCATTGGCCAGCGTCTTCATAGCTCCTCGCGACAGTCTTATCGCAGGGGCGGGTCACCCACTCTCCCGGGATTCCCCCTACTCCTTCGTCGCCTCGAATTCAGTAGTCCGGTCCTGCAACTTGTCCTCAAAGCTGGCTTTGGCAGTCTTGCCGTCGCCCACTACCGTGAACTTGAAGATGCCGATCACTTTGCCCTCCCGCTTATCGGTCTCCTCGAGCGTGTTCTTGCCCAGCATCTTTACTGACACGCTGGTCGTACCAGGATCGCCCACCATCGGCGTGTCGGTCCCGTCCAGCTTGGCGGTGTAAGTCTGGCCCGTGGGATTGCTCATGGTAATCGAGTCCCCATCCACCTTGTAGGTAAAAACGGTGGCATTGTCTGAAAGGTCTTCAAGCTGTGAAGTCCGCCAGGAACCCGATATCGCATGCGAACCAGCCGGACCCTTCGCAACGCGCACGGCTTCGCCCTTCCCTGTCACGGGAGGGCCCCCGTTTGTGTTGCTGCTATCGGTAAACTCGAACAACACGGCGTTGCCATCTGCCGAGACCGTCGAGGTCGAGGTAGCAACAACCTTGCCGCCTTTCTTGTCCGTCTCCTGGACCTCTTTGTCGTTCACCACCGTGATCGCCACGCTGTCATAGTAAGGATGTCCGGTGATAGGTTGGTCTGTCCCGTCCGCCTTCACTGCATAAGGTGGAGTGCACGTCTTGCACTCATACGTGCCATTCTGCAGCAAGTAAACGTCCGGTTTCTTTGGAAAATTGACCTTGCTCATATCGATCTTCCATGTGCCGTCAAACGCGCTTTGCGCCGCCGCAATCATCGGAAAAAGCACGATTGCGAGCGCCGCGGGAAAGAGCAGCTTTTTCATCGCAAACCTCCAGGGGATTGAAGTACAGGCGTGAATTATAGCTGAATCTCTGGTTGCAACTGGAAAAAATATCATGACTCTTTGTGGCTGGCAGAGAGCCCACCTCTGAACCAGCCACAAACGCTCAAATGCCTACCTGGCGCTCGCCGGAGGCACAAGCCCGTTCATCCGCAAATACTCCACCATCTGCCCGTAGTGATCGTTGGCATGTGAGATGGCAAACCCCGCGAATGTCGAACGCGTCTGTATGCCCGGCTCCGGCGTTTTCAAAACCTCAAACGCATTGGCCGCCGTCAGCGTAGCAATCGCTTTGTGACCAAACGCGAACGAACCGGCCAGCGCTGCCACTGCATCCTCCTTGCTCGTCATCTTGGCGAATGCCTTCATATCCACATCCGGCTTCATTCCGCTGAGCATTGAAAAGAAGAAGTAGTTGGCCTGAGCCACATGGGTCGCCTGCTGCGCAAATGTCCTCACAGTTGCGAACTCAGTCGTCTGCCCCGGAACAAAGATTGCCGCGCTCGGCGCAAATCCGAACTTCTCCGTCGGCATCGCCTTCACCGCTCCCATCATCTCCCCTTCAATCAGGCTCAGCTCAGAATTGAGCGCCACCGCCGGCGTCACAATGGTTCCGGCGTCAGGCCCCTTCGCCGCGCCGCCCNNCAGCCAGAGAACCCATACCCAACACACAACACGCTGCCATCAACTGAATTCGCATCGCAAACCTCCACTCAAAGTTTCTCGTTCGAGCGTTCACAGGTTATCAGAATCACTCCCCATCACGCGCCCCGCCTTTGAGAAGAAACTGGGGGTGCCCCATCTGGGCGCCCT
>PKXI01000282.1:0-13137 GCA_003133425.1 Acidobacteriaceae bacterium | reverse complement strand
CCGCCTTGTCCCGCCCCACAATTTGCACCCCAACCGGAAGCCCCTCCACCGTGAATCCTCCCGGTACCGAAGCCGCCGGATTCCCCGTCGCGGAGATGTACCAGCAAGCCTTCATCCAGTCGATGTAGTTTGAAAACTGCACGCCCGCAAGCTCAGTCGGATAAGGCACCGTCACGTCGAACGGAGGGAGCTGCGTCGTCGGCAGAACCAAGTATTCATATTTCTCGAGAAACGCCTGAAACCGTCTCCACATCTGCCCATGCGCAATCTCCGCGTGCGCTATTTCCACGCCGCTCAGCCGCAACCCCCGTTCGATCTCCTCCTTCAGCGTGTCCTTGAACGCATCCGGATGATCGTGAAGCTCGGCTCCATAGGTAGTTGCCGCAACCCATGCGCGAATCACGCGAAACGAGATCTCCGCCGGCGCAAAGTCCGGCTCCGCCTCTTCAACGGCGCACCCCAGCGATTCAAATGTCGCGCGATGTCCATCCACTACCGTCCGGACCCGCGCATCAAACGGCACTCCGCCCAGGTCTTTGAACCACGCCACGCGCACGCCTTTGAAACTCCGCCCCAACGGCCGCGCAAACATCTCTCCCGGTTCGTTGTTCGAGAGCGGCGCGCCGCCATCGGGCCCCGCAATCGTGCTCAGCCCCAGCGCAAGGTCGCCCACCGATCGACCCAAGCATCCCAATGTGCTCAGCGTCGACCACCCAAACCCCGCCTTCGGATTCGGCACTCTTCCAATCGAAGGCCTGAAGCCCACAACGTTGCAGTATGCCGCCGGATTCCTCAGTGACCCGCCTGCATCTGAGCCGCTGGCAACTGGCGTCATTCCGCAAGCCAGCGCCACAGCCGCACCGCCCGACGATCCGCCGCAGGTCTTCGTCAAATCGTAAGGGTTATGCGTCGCACCAAAGACTGTATTAAACGTCTGCGATCCCGCTCCAAACTCCGGCGTGTTCGTCTTGCCGATAATGATTGCGCCGGCCCGCCGCATCCGTTCCACAACCAGGTCGTCTTCCTTCGGAACATAGTCCTTGAACAGTGGCGATCCAAACGTAGTGCGAATTCCTCGCGTCTCAATCAGGTCCTTGTGCGCAACCGGCAGCCCATGCAGCGGCCCCAGTTTCTCATTGTGCGCCTGCATCTCATCCGCCTTCGCCGCGGCCTCGGCCGCCATCTCCGGCACCAGCGTCACAATCGCATTCACCTTGGGATTCACGCGCTCAATCTGTTTAAGGTGCTCAGCCAGCGCCTCGCGCGCCGACAGCTTCTTTTCACGAATCAGCTGCGCCATCTCCACCGCGCTGGTGAAACAAAGCGGCGAAGACGCAGTCTCAGATTGCATTTTTGTAGGAACCAGAGACGCAGCAGCCATCCCCTTCAAAACCTCGAGGCGTGTGGGTTGTTCCATGGTCACAGGAGCGATCCTATCATTCGAAAAACTGCGGCGCACCGAAATCAACAATACGCAAATATGTTGGGTGGGAAAGCACAAACCTCAGCCGAGGAGTTCTTCGATTCGCTATTCCCTCCCGTTACGACCGCCGCCGAGCCGCTTCCTCATAAACAGCCGCATACTCCCGCGCCGGCTGCGCCCAGCTATAGTTCCGCGTCATCCCATTCCGCATCAACTTCGTCCAACCCGCTTTGTCGCGGAATGCCTCAAGCGCCCGATCCACAGCCGCCAGCAATCCATTCGCCGTGTACCCCGAAAACTTGAATCCCGTCCCCGTTCCAAGTTCCGCGTTCCACTCTTCAATCGCGTCGTCCAGTCCGCCCGTTGCACGCACCACCGGCACCGTCCCATACTTCAGCGAATAAATCTGGTTCAGCCCGCAAGGCTCATACTTCGACGGCATCAGAAACATATCCGCCCCCGCCTCGATCTTGTGCGCCAGCGCATCGTCATAGCGAATCTGCACACCCACATTCGCCTTGTGCCAAAACGCCCAGTCGCGGAAGAACTTTTCGTACACCGGCTCGCCCGTGCCCAGCGCCACTACCGCAACCTCTCTGTCCGACAGCTTCCCTGCAATCTCCTGAACCAGGTCGAAGCCCTTCTGCGTCGCAAAGCGCGAAACAATCCCGATCACCGGTGTCGTCTCTTCCACCTCTTTGAGACCAAACGCATGCAGCAGGTCTACGCGGCACGCAGCCTTGCCCGTCAAATCCTCCGCTGTGTAGTGCGCCGCCAAATTTCCGTCCGTCTTCGGATCCCACTTGTCATAATCCACGCCGTTCAAAATCCCGCGCAGGTCCGCCGCCCGTCCACGTAGCACGGTGTCCAACCCCTCGCCGAACTCCGCCGTCTGAATCTCCTCTGCATACTTGCGGCTCACCGTGGTCAAAATGTCGGAATAGACTAGACCGCCCTTCAAAAAATTGAACCGGTCGAACTGCTCCAGCTTGTCCATGGTAAAAATCTCCCGCGGAAGCAATAGCCTCTCCGTCGTAACAGCCGGAAACGTTCCCTGGTACCCCGCGTTGTGAATCGTCAACACCACCGCGGCCCCGCGCAGCATCGGGTCACCCGCGTAAACCGTCCGCAGGTATACCGGCACCATCGCCGCCTGCCAGTCATGCACATGAAACACATCAGGCACGCCAAGCCGTTTCGTCGCCTCCAGCACCGCCCTGCAAAACAGCCCGAACCGCTCAGCATTGTCGGGATAGTCACCAGTTCGCGTTCCGTAAAGCTCCTGCCGGTCAAACAGCTCCGGGCAATCCACAAAGTAGTACTTCACCCCGTCCCGCGTACCGCCATCCACAACCCCCACAAACCGGTTGTAGTACTCAAAAGGAATCGTGATCGAATGCGCCACATACTTTAGCTCACCCTCAATGTGCGGGCGCACTCGCGCGTACAGCGGCAGGTACACCGTCACCTCGTGACCCAGTTTCACCATCTCAGGCCCCAGCGCGCCCACCACATCAGCCAGGCCGCCGGTCTTCGCAAACGGCACGCACTCCGAAGCCGCAAACACAATCTTCATCAACCACTCTCCCTTACCCGGCGAATAAACAACCCTCAATCTCTATCCACTCTGGGTGCCCCATCTGGGTGCCGGGGTACCCTCTGGGTCGGGGCAGCGCGTCTTTGTTTTTGCGCCAAGGGTGGGATAGCACGATCCTCAACCAGAAACCGATACCCTCACCGCAACTGCACCGTGCCCCACCCTTTCGCCTTTTCGCCATCCAAACGCCAAGTCTACACGCTCGCGCCCACCCCAATCATCCCCGATCACTTATGATGAGTGCGTCGCGCAGGGTCCTTGTCCAGACGTTTTTCAGACACCATCATCACCCTTGTGCCCGTTCGAAAGGAGTCGCGGCCCGCCTCACCACCGGCCACTTCCATCTCAATGAGAAAATCCTTCAAGCTTCTTTCCGCCTTCGCCCTCTTCGGCCTCTTCGCTCTTACCGCAACAGCACAAGCGACCCAGGCATCTGCCCCCCACTCCTTCCGCGTAGAAAACGGCAAGTTCCTCCTCGACGGAAAACCCTTCCAAATCATCTCCGGCGAAATGCACTACCCTCGCGTCCCCCGCGCCTACTGGCGTGCCCGCCTGCGCATGGCCAAGGCGATGGGCCTCAACGCCATCACCACCTACGTCTTCTGGAACGTCCACGAGCCCCGCCCCGGCGTATACGACTTCACCGGCCAGAACGACATCGCCGAATTCATCCGCGAAGCGCAAAGTGAAGGCCTCTACGTCATCCTCCGCCCCGGCCCCTACGTCTGCGCCGAGTGGGAGTGGGGCGGCTATCCCTCCTGGCTCCTCAAAGACCACAACATCGTCGTCCGCAGCACCGATCCCAAATTCATGGACCCCACTCGCCGCTGGTTCCAGCGCCTGGGCAAGGAACTCGCGCCACTCCAGATCGCCAGCGGCGGACCCATCATCGCCGTCCAGGTTGAAAACGAGTACGGCTCCTTCGGCAAAGACCACGCCTACATGGAGCAGATTCACCACGACCTCATCGACGCCGGCTTCACCAAAGCCCAGCTCTACACCGCCGACGGCGCCGACCAACTCCCCGACGGCTCGCTGCCCGAACTGCCCGCCGTCATCAACTTCGGCACCGGCGAAGCCAAGAACGATTTCGCAAAGCTCCACAAACTCCGTCCCAACGGCCCCTTCATGAACGGCGAATACTGGGCCGGATGGTTCGATCACTGGGGAGAAAAACACCACACCACCGACGCCCAAAAGCAAGCCGACGAGCTCGCCTGGATTCTTCAACAGGGCTACTCCATCAGCATCTACATGTTTCACGGCGGCACCAGCTTCGGCTGGATGAACGGCGCCAACAGCAACGGCAAAAACTACGAGCCAGACACCACCAGCTACGACTACGACGCCCCCCTCGACGAAAGCGGCCGCACTACGCCCAAGTTCAGCCTCTTCCGCGACGTAATCTCCAAAGCCACCGGCATCACCCCGCCGCCCGTGCCATCCGTCGACCCGCCCGCGGCCATTCCCGCAGTCAATCTCACACAATCCGCGTTGCTCTGGCGCAACCTTCCCGACCGGGTGCGCACCGATCATCTCCTCACCATGGAAGATCTCGACCAATCCTACGGCTACATCCTCTACCGCACCTTCGACACCAGCGCCGGCGATTTCGACCTCATCCTTGATGGCCTCCACGACTATGCAAGCATCTACATCAATGAAACGCTCGTGGGAACTCTCGACCGCCGCCTCGACCAGAATCACCTTTCAATCCACATCCCCGCAGCGAAATCGCGCCTTGACATCCTCGTTGAGAACACCGGCCGCGTCAACTTCACCACCGTCATTCGAGGCGAGCGCAAGGGAATCACCAACCAGGTCACCCTCGCCGGCAAGCCCATCACCAACTGGCAAATCTATTCACTGCCGATGGACGCGCCAGATAAAGAGCATTTCATGCCCGCCGCATGCGCAGGCCCCTGCTTCTATCGCGGCACATTGCAAGTCGACCACATCGCCGATACATTCCTCTCGACCAGCAACTTCACCAAAGGCTTCGTCTGGATCAACGGCCACCCGCTAGGACGCATCTGGAACATCGGCCCGCAGAAGACCCTCTATCTCCCCGCCCCCTGGCTCAAGCAGGGAGCCAACGACGTAATTGTCTTTGACCTCGAAGGCGCCCCCGGCAGAACCATCGAAGGCAAACAAGCTCCAATGCTCGACGGCTCCGTACACCTTCAGCCATAGCAGGAATGCCGGGTGCCCCATCCATTCCGCGGTTTTTTGCGGAATGGGTGGGACAGCAAGACTCTCAACCGAGCGGTTTTTCTGTCCACTGTCCACTGTCCACTGTTCACTGTGCACTGCTCACTGGTTCCGCATCCAACGTCACCACCTCAAACGGCTTCAGTTCCACCCGCCACGCCGTACCCGCCCTCAACCGAATCGCCGCCTTATCTTTGTCCTCAACCCAAGGACTCCGCACCAAATAACTCCGCGCCGCCCCCACTGGCAACTCAAACGCCTTCCCCACATCCAACAAAAACTCCTGCGCCTTGTCCGAAGGATTCCGCAACACCACAATCCCCTTCGCTGGCGTCCACGAAGCCCACCCATACACTTCAAGCTTCCCCGGATCGCCCCCAATCCAGTGCGTGTCCTTCAACACCGCCGCATTCGCCCGCGACCACTTCGCAGTCTCCGCCAGCACATCCCAATCCGTCTTCGTGAGCAGCCCTGGCGTCACGTACATCTCCTGCAACTGCGTTCCGCTCCCAAAATAATCGCGCACTTCGTCGGGAAAATCCCCACCCGGATCGGTGTCCAGATTCTTCGCCTTCTGCGCATAAATAATCCCGTGGAGCATCAGTGAATTCAGCGGATACAGCGGGCCGCCCTCCACAATGTTGCGATACGTCTGCTCATCGCGATAGGTAATCCACTTCTGCCGCCACGTTCCCACTCCATCAAAGCTATGATCGTCCCCATCTCTCCAAATCGAGTCCGCATACCGCAGCCAGAACGGCGAAGGCCGCGTCCCCGTTGTCAAATTGATAAAGATATTCGGCTCCTGTTGCCGCAGCCTCTCGATCAAATGAATCGCCGCCGAAAAATCGCTGTCGAACAAGCTCCCCGGAAACACCGTGCTCGCATTCCCCGTCCCGTCAAACTTGAACTGGTTCACGCCGTACTTCGTAATCATCTCCAGGCACGTCGCCTCAAACAGCCCGTAATACTTCGGTGCCGACAGCGCAAAGCCGCCCTTCACCGTCTCGTATCCCGCCTTCTCTCCCGCCGCAATCCGCTGCTTCTTCGCGGTCGAATAGCCACCCCACGGCGATAGCCACACACCAATCCCAAATCCATAAGTATCCGCAGACTCATGAATCTTCGTAAATCCATTCGGCAGTCCTTGATTGAAATGCCACAGCGTCTGCGTATCGTCCCATCCGTCATCAAACAGAAACGAGTCCATCTTCACGCCGCGCTTCTTCACCAGCTCATCGCCGAACGCATGCACACGATCCAGCGCCGCCGCCTCATCAAAGCGGTTGCCATACCCAATGTCGTACCAAGAGTTGTAATGCAGAAAAGTCCGGTACGGATGCGCCCGCTCCTGCTCGATATACGCAAGAAAATCCCGCCGCATCTGCCCTGGAGCCGCCACCCCAATCACCGACGAATAAGTAATAGAATTCCCTGCCTCCAGCGGCAACACGCGCGTCAGAACCGCCGTTGCTCGCCCATCTTTCACCGCACTCTCCGACAGCGGAAACTCAAACCCGAAAAAGAAATTTCCCGCCACCATCGGCGAACCCGGAACCTTCCCCACAACCTCTGCACCTGGCGCGTCGAAGTCAAACATCCGCACCTCGGCAATATCAACCGCTTGCGCCCCGGCCTTCAGCGTCACCTCCTGTCGCAGATAATTCGCACCCTCGCGCAACACCGCGCACCAGCGCACGGCCATCGAAACATCGTCCGCACTCAGATCCGCGCACACCCTTCGCCCCGCCACCCGCGCGGCCTCGCGCGACGCCGCAGGAGTCGCCGCAGTCTGCTCTTCCACCGGAGCCGCCTTCATCTTCATCTGCGAAGCCGCAATCACACGCCCATCGCGCAATTGCAAACTGAACGCCTCCCCCGGCAACAGCTTCGCCCCGCTCTTCCGGTCAACAATCTCGTCAACCTTCAACCCAACATGCACGACCTCGAATCGCGCCGTGAGCCGCTCGCCCCGCAACTCGAGACCGTTCTGGCCCCATGCTGTGACTGCAGAAACTCCCAAGCCCGCAATCAACAGAAATGCAAAATCAAATACCTTCGCCATCGCACGCTGTCTTGCCTGAACTTGCATATTGGCCGAACTCCTTTGTGCCATCGCCGCCTCACCTGAAACCCTGCCGCCCGATTTCAGAACGAACAGCCGAATCTTCCTTGTTCCGCAATCCACCGGAGTGCAATAAACTCTTCTTCGCACATCGTCCGCTGACTTGCTGACTCGCTACCCCGCGCAGCGGGGCTGACTCGCTGCATTGGTTCCAAAACTCAAGTTTCCCTCAACACGGTTCCCAGTTACTAGTTCCCAACGAGGTGGCAAAGTCTTCAATCCGCCAAGTCTAAACCAACAGGATGCGGAGACAGCGGAATGCCTCAAACCAGCGGTCGGTCACTTTGAAGGGTACGGGCTTCAGCCTGTACATGGACTCCGCAGTATCAACGTGGGCTTTAGCCCCTGAGGGAATGCCAACTCCGCCCCGCGTCCCGCCACAACACCCCCGCATACTAAAATCCAGAAGCACCCTGGAGTTAAGAAAATGATCCTTCATTCGCAGCCTTCCATCTTCCGCTTTACGCAATCCGCAATCATCGCCGCCTTCCTCCTCGCCGCTTCAATCTCCGCGCAGCCGTCCCAGTCCGCCGCACCCGGCTTCGTCAACACCCTCATGCCCTTGCCCTTCACGCTGGAAAGCAAGCCCGGCGCTCTGCACGTCGAGCCATCCTTCTCTTACACTCTTCACGGCGACTCCGGCCCGCGCCTCAGCGATGCCACCGTGCGCCTCATCAGCCGCCTCGAAACACGCACCGGCATCTCCCTCGCAAAATCTCCAGCCCCCGAAGGCAGCCAGCCAACCTTCACCATCGACGTCGCCACCGCCTCCACGCAAGCCGTTCCCCAGCTCGACGTCGATGAAAGCTACACCCTCGACATCACCGATCGCTCCATCGCCCTCCGCGCCAAAACCGACATAGGCGCCCTCCACGGCATGGAGACGCTCCTCCAACTCCTTCAGACCTCCGGCTCCGCCTACATCTTTCCTGCCGTCCACATTGAAGACACGCCCCGTTTTCCCTGGCGCGGACTCATGCTCGATCCCGGCCGCCACTTCCTTCCGGTCGCCAACATTCTCCGCACTCTCGACGGAATGGCCGCCGTCAAGCTCAACGTCCTCCATTGGCACCTGACTGAAGACCAGGGATTCCCCATTGAAAGCCGCGTCTATCCCAAGCTCACTGAGCTCGGCTCAAACGGTCAGTACTACACGCAGCAGCAAGTCCGCGAAGTCATCGCCTACGCCTCAGCCCGCGGCATCCGCGTCGTCCCCGAGTTCGATATGCCCGGCCACATCCAGAGTTGGCTGGTCGGCTATCCGGACCTCGCCAGCGCGCCCGGCCCCTACGCCATCGCCGACAAATTCGGCGTCATGGATGCCGCCTTCGATCCGACTCGCGAATCCACTTATGTCTTCATCGACGGCTTTCTCGGCGAAATGGCCAGTCTCTTTCCCGATCCCTACATGCACATCGGCGGCGACGAGAGCAACGGCAAGCACTGGCGCGCCAACCCCCAAATCAAAGCCTTCATGGATGCCCACGGCTTCAAGACCACCGAAGAGTTGCAGTCTTACTTCAGCACGCGCGTCCAGAAGATCCTTGCCGCCCACCACAAGCAAATGGTCGGCTGGGACGAAATCCTCAGCCCCACCCTCCCGCAGGATGCAGTGATTCAGAACTGGCATGGCATCGAGTTCCTCATCAACGCCGCCAAGCAGGGCCATCGCGGCTTCCTTTCGCACCCCTACTATCTCGATCAAATGGATTCAGCCGCCGACATGTACGCCGCCGATCCCATTCCCGGCGGCACCGACCTCACACCCGAACAGGCCAAACTCATCCTTGGCGGCGAAGCCTGCATGTGGGGAGAGCAAGTCATTCCCGCCACCATCGACTCCCGCATCTGGCCCATCGCAGCCGCCGTTGCCGAGCGCTTATGGTCTCCTGCCGCCGATCGCGACACCAACGATATGTACCGCCGCCTCGCCATCGAGTCCCTTCGTCTTGAAGCTGAAGGCCTCATGCAAATGTCCGGCCCCGTTCGAGTCATGCGCAATCTCGCAGGCTCGTCGCAAATCCAGCCGCTCGAAGTCTTCATCAACACTCTCCAGCCCGTCGCCTTTCACGTGCGCAGCCGCGAGCAGCGCCCCTCGTCCGCTACAGTCTTCGACCGCCTCGTTGATTCCGTCCGCCCCGATCCGCCCCTCCGCCACGAGATGCCCCTCCTTGTCGACGCAGCCATTCACGGCGACACGGCCAGCGCCGACAAACTTGACGCGCTCTTCCACTCCTGGGTCGCCGCTGCCCCTGCGCTCGACAAGCTCGCAGCCAACTCCCCGCTCCTTCAGGAAGCCTCCGCCCACATCGCCGCATGGCCCAAACTCGGTTCGATGGGCATCGAAGCGTTATCCTATCTCCGTTCCGGCACCGCCCCTCCTGCCGGCTGGCAAGACGCACAGTCAGCCATCCTCCGCGACGCAGACACGCCAAGCGAGCTTGTAGACTTCGTTGTCCTTGCGCCATTAAAGAACTTGGTCGCCGCAGCCGCCGCTCCAAAATCGCAACTTGCATCGCCCGATCCCATCCATTCGTATCTGCAACCCCTGGTCGATAACCACACCATCGCCGGCGCCGTCACGCTTGTCGCCACCAAAGATCACACCGTCTACCTGCAGCCCACTGGCCTTCGCGATCTGGCAGCAAAAACTCCCATGCCGCCCGATGCCCTCTTCTGGATCGCATCCGTCTCCAAGCCCATCACCGCCGCAGCGTTCATGATGCTTGTCGATGAGGGCAAGGTCAATCTCAACGACCCCGTTGAGAAATATCTCCCCGAGTTCAAAGGCCAGAAGGTCTACCGCAGCCGTCCCGACCCGAAACAAACGTCACCTGCTCCCGCAAAGCCCTCGCAATTCGTCCCTGCGGACCATCCCATCCTCGTCCGCGAAATCCTCTCCCACACCAGCGGCCTGCCCTTCAAGTCCGCTGCTCAGCCCGGCGCGCTCGACCTCTTGCCGCTCAAGAACGCCGTGCGCACCTACGCCGCAGAGCCACTACTCTTTCAGCCCTTCACGGACTACAGCTACTCCAACGAAGGCCTGAACACTGCCGCCCGCATCATTGAAGTAGTCAGTGGAATGCCCTACGAGCAATTCATGCAGAAGCGCCTCTTCGATCCCCTCGGCATGAGCGACACCACCTTCTGGCCAAGCGCCGAACAGACCGCACGCATTGCCACAACGTACAAACTTTCGAAGCAGGCCAGCGATCTCGAGGCGACTCCGATCGACCAGCTCACCTACCCGCTCAGCGATCGCGCGCACCGCTATCCCATGCCCGCAGGAGGCCTCTTCTCTACCGCCGCTGACATGGAAAAGTTTTGCCGCATGATCCTCAACGGCGGCACGCTCGACGGCAAGCGTTACATCTCCGAGCGGGCCCTCCATCAAATGACCAGCACTCAGAACGGCACCCTTGGCGGCACCGACTACGGCTTCGGTTGGGCCGTTTCCAACGGCAGCTTCGGTCACGGTGGCGCCTATAAGAACGCCATCGACATCGACCCGGCAACCGGCCGCATATTGGTTTTCATGGTCCAGCAGAATGGCCCCTGGGGAACGCCGGATGGCGACTCAATCCTCCCCACCCTCAAACGCATAGCAAATGAAATAGTCGCTGCCCCAACACCCGCTAACTAACCGTGCGACTCAAGTAACAAAGTAACTCAACCAAGTCTGTGAACTAAGTCATTGAAATCGGCGCCCCAGTTCATCCGCCGCAGCGGACCGCGGCGGATGAAACCCGGAATTCAAGACTCTCAGCAAGGTTCCATCTGTTCCCTGTTCCCTGTTCCCTGTTCCCTGTTCCCTGTTCCCTGTTCACTGTCCACTGCCCTTCCGATCCAACCGAAACGCCGCCGCCTGAAAATCCCCTTTGAACCCTTCATCCATCTCCAACCCATGATTCATCCACCATGCTCCGCTAGCCACTGCCGGCGTTCCCGCTCGCGCCTTGCCCTCAATCGAACTCAGCGCATACTCCGCCTTCGCATCCAGCCCCTTCAGCTTCAGCACTGGAAACCCGCGCCCCTCCTGCGTCGAATGGATAAACGCAAACACAACGCCCTGGCTCTTGTCCGCCGTCACCGTCTCCGTCGCTGAAAACTCGCTCCCATCCAGCGGCGAAATCAGCCGGTAAAGATCTCCCTGCACAATCGTCGCCTGCACATCCTTGTAAGCCGCAATCAACCGCTTGGCTACCGCCGCTTCATCCGGTGTCCACTTCTCAATGTTCGCCCCAATCCCCAGCGACCCCTGCATCGAGCTCAACATCCGATACTGCAACGACGTCGTCCGCCTGTTCTGCCAGTGCGGCGAGTCCGTCACCCAGGCCATCATGATCTGCGGCGTGTACGCGTACGTAAATCCGTTCTGCTGCGTCAACCGGTCAAACGGATCGGTATTGTCTGAAGGCCACACCTCGTCCACATATTTCAGAATCCCCAGGTCCACGCGCCCCCCGCCGCCCGAGCACGATTCAATCTCCACCTTCGGATGTCTGCGCCTCAGCTCCGCGAGAATCCCGTAGAGGTTCCTCGTATAGTCCACGTAAACCCGCTTCTGCTCCGCTGGCGGAATCTGATCCCACCCCGGCTCGCTCCAGTTGCGGTNNGGTTGTAGTCCCATTTCAAAAATGCAATATCGTTCTCCGTCAGCAGCTTGTCCAGAAAGTCCAGAACGTACGAGCGCACATCCGGCCGAGCCAGGTTCAACACCAGTTGGTTACGCTGCTGCGTGCTCGGTCGCCCTTTAAAGTTCAGCACCCAGTCTGAATGTTTGCGAAAAAGATCCGAGTCCGGGTTCACCATCTCCGGTTCCACCCACAGCCCNNACCTTGTCGATCAAAGGCTTCAGGCCATTAGGAAACTTCTCCTTGTTCACATACCAGTCGCCCAGCCCCGCGTGGTCGTCCTTGCGCTGCCCAAACCACCCATCGTCCATAACAAACCGGTCCACTCCCAGTGCCGCTGCCTTCTCCGCGAGCGCCATCTGTCCGGCTTNNCAGGAGTTGTAAATCACCGGCCGAAGTTTCGGCGTCAGTGCCTTGGTCGCCGCTCCTGCTGTCTTCCCAGCCGCCACACTCCCCTTCGGCAATATGTGCTCCAGCTCAAAGTGGTGCAACAGCCTCGACGCTCCCCCCAAACCATGCGCCGAGTATCCGCCGTAGAAAACCGGCGTCTCCAGCGCTATCCCGGGTTGCAACACATACCCAAAATCAAACGGATTGAACCCGCCCGTCACCCGCACCGCGTCCAGTTGATCCCGCTCCACCGTAATCCGCCACGACCCGCTCCACGCCAACGCCCCAAACCAAACCTCGCCGTGATCTTCGTTCGCCTCGCCCGCCTGCAGCGCAAACCACGGATTCGCCTGGTGTCCCGTCGATCCTCGCCGGCTTTCGATCACCCGTGCTCCCGCATGAACAGCTTCCTGGTTCAGCGTCCACTCTCCGGCCCAGCGCCCGGTCAGATAATTCAGCGTGTATTGTCCTGCCGGCAGTGTCCATGCCGCGGCGGCGGCCTGCTCCACCGTCGCAGGCAGCGTCCCCCGATTCTCAATCGTTGCCCAACGCGCCAGAATCCCGCTTCCCGGATCCATCGTGTAGTGCAACGTCACAAAAATCGGACGCGAAATGTCCTTCAGCACCACGTCGAACCCATTCGTCGTTGCAGTGTGGCTCTGGTAGTGCAGCACCAGGTCGCGAATCCCGTCGGCAAATGTTATCTTCAGCGCCGGCTCCATAAACAACCCGCCGCCCCAACCCGCATACTCCTGCG
>PKXI01000205.1 GCA_003133425.1 Acidobacteriaceae bacterium | reverse complement strand
CGTCAAGTAAATACCCCTAATATTTATAAACACTTTGAGGCAGCAATAAGAGACTCTTTAATGCGTCTTTTGGGTTTGAAGATTGCCCCGTTCGCGGCGGAATATACTGGTGCGGGCGTGCTTCCGGCGCAAAGAGGAACGATGAAGAAGCTGATCAATTTACCCGAAAACATGGTCGATGAAATGCTGCAGGGCATCTATGCTGCGCATTCCGATCAGGTGACCTGCGTGAATGGCGATTTGCGCTGCCTGGTCACGTGCACAAAGCATCCGGGAAAAGTGGCGCTGGCCACAGGAGGCGGATCGGGCCATCTGCCGCTCTTTCTTGGTTACGTGGGCGAGGGCATGCTGGATGGCTGCTGCGTAGGCGGCGTGTTTCAGTCGCCCAGCGCCGATCGCATGCTCGAAGTCACAAAGGCCATCGACAACGGCGCAGGCGTTCTCTATATCTATGGCAATTACGGCGGCGATGTCATGAACTTTGATCTCGCGGCGGAGATGGCCGGCATTGATAACATCCGCGTCGAGCAGGTCCTTGGGGCCGAGGACGTAGCCTCAGCGCCCAAAGGCAGCGAAGCTCGGCGCCGCGGTGTGGCAGGCATCTTCTTCCTTTACAAAATCGCCGGTGCGCTGGCCGCGCGCATGGCGACCCTGGAACAGGTGAAGGCCGTCGCGGAGAAGACCGCCTCGCGCGTGCGCAGCATGGGCGTGGCCCTCTCTCCCTGCACTATTCCCGAGGTCGGCAAACCCACCTTCTCCATTCAGGAAGGAGAGATGGAAATCGGCATGGGCATCCACGGAGAAGCTGGCGTAAGCAAGGGACCCATTCAGCCCGCGGACTCCGTTGTGGATCATGTGCTCGGCAAGATTCTGGAAGATATGCCCTGCGAGAAGGGTGACACGGTCTCCGTGCTCATCAACGGCCTGGGAGCGACGCCTCTCGAGGAGCTATACGTGCTTTATCGCCGCGTTGATCAGGTACTGCGCGAGATGGGCATCACGATTCATCGGGCCTATGTGGGCGAATTCGCCACCTCGATGGAAATGGCCGGCGCCTCCATCAGCGTGCTCAAGCTCGACGGCGAACTGAAGGAGCTGCTTGACCACAGTGCGCACACTCCATTCTTTTCGCAGCCATCGCGGCACGGGAAAGAAGTCGCATGAGTGACTCGCTGAGCATCGAGAGGCTGAAGGCAATTTTTGCGGAGCTCGCCCGCGTGATGGCAGAGAACTTTCAGCTCTTGACGGATCTGGATGCCGTTGCCGGGGACGGCGACCTGGGCATCACCACAAGCAAAGGATTTGCCGCTGCCAACAAGGCTGCGCACGAGTACGCCGATAAGGACGCCGGCCGGCTTTTGCTTTTGGCTGGAATGGCGATTGCACGTGAGGCTCCGTCGACACTGGGCACTCTGCTTGCCTCAGGATTCATGAAGGGGGCAAAAGAAGTGATGGGCATGGAATCGCTTCCATTGCCCGCTACGGTGCGCATGATGGACGGTTTCGTCCGCGGAATCATGGAGCGCGGCAAGGCGCAGCAGGGTGATAAGACGATCATCGATGCGCTGTTCCCGGCAGTAGAGGCGCTGCGTGCCGCGGAGCCCAACTCCTCACTTGCGGAGGCTTGGGCGGCTGCCTTGAGCGCCGCGGAAGCGGGACTGCAAAACACAAAACAGATGCGCGCTGTCCACGGGCGCGCCGCCTATCGTGGAGAAAGCTCCATCGGCATGGTGGACCCCGGTGCGACTGTGGGCGTTCTGTTGGTAAGAGTCTTTGCGGAAGGCGTGCGCTAAAAAGAGCGTTGCGTCGAGCTTCTGGCGACGAACGCTAATCAGGCAGACGAAGCATCTCTGTGCCTCGTGAATCGCAGTCGCAACTATCGACTACACCAAAGCCGCCAACCTGCGCTCCGCCCTGCTCCCAGCCGTCTCCATCAAAATGCAGAACGATTGTGCCTCGGTCGAAGTACCGGAGTGGTCGAAACCCGGCGCGCCGCAGGCTCCCTGCACATAGCCGTAGCCGTCCATCTTTGCGCGCGCCGCCGCGCGCATTCCCAGTGCGTGTGCCAGGTAGCTCTTTGGCAGCCAACCCTCGGCCACGCCGCTGAACACCGCATACGCCAGCATCTGCGCCAGGTTGGTTTCAACGAAGGTTGCCGGCTGATCCACTACGTTGTGAAACAGTCCGTCCGTGCGCTGGTGTGCCAGGCAGCCATCCACAATCTCCCGGCAATACTGCGCAAGCCGCAAGCGATCTTTGGCGCGGTCACTGGGCAAACTCCGGACGACGCGCGCCAGACCTGCGGCCGCCCAACCATTGCCCCCGCCCCAGAAATTGCCGTCCTTGAACTGCCGTTTGCCATCGTCCCAGATGTGCGCGAGCAATTTCTTCTCCGGATTCCATAGCCGCTGCCAATAGCCTTCAATCTGCTTGAGCGCTTCGTCGTAGTAGCCGCGTGCCGCAAGAAACGGCGGTGCGCAGTTCAGCCCGTCCGACCACATCTGCGGCGTGCCAACGGCGTGGTAGAGAATGCCCTCCGAGTTGCGGGGAGCCTTCATCCGAATCCAGTCGAGCAGTCTGTCGACAGCCTGCCGGATCTGCGCATCTGCGGTCCACTCGGCCGCTTTGGAGTAGGCCACACCGCCCATCGACGGATCGGTCGGGCTGCCGGAGATGACCACGCCCAATCGACCGTCCGCCGTTTGCTGCACGATGGCCGCCTTGGTCAGCAGGATCACGCGTTCGCGATCTCCTGCCTCGAGCATGGCCTGCGCCAGGATCCCCTGCTCCCAGTCGCGGCGTTGCATCGCCATCGCCGCGGCCGTCGCCCGTTCGATACGACGCGCGCTCTCATGTCGCGGATCGCTCTTCGCGGTTTCTCTGGCCGTGAGCTGTATTGCCTGGGCCGCCCCTCCGGATACGGCTACCCAGGGAGTGCTCAACACTGCGGCCGCATGCAGAAATGATCGCCGATTCATCGCAGAGCCTCACAGAGACTGCCGGTTATTGCAGCCCCTGCTTCCCGCTGGTCAGGCTGCGGATGATTTCCACTTCGCGTTGGCGATAAGGTGTGCCGTCAGGATGAAACACGTCGTGGAACCAGATAGTGGGTTGATGGTCCACGTATGGGCGCTGCCATGAATCCCACGGCAGATAGGTTTGACTCTTGCCGGCCACAAGTCCCCAGTTGATTGCGCCCACGCGATACTTTTGCGCTACTGGAAGCACGGTGTCGAACAGGCTGCCCGCGCCGCGCGCCATGTATTCGGTGCAGATAATTGGCCTGTGAAACTGCTGCAACTGCTTAATGACTCTTTCGAAGTTCTCGGGCCAGCCATAGTTGTGGAACGTGATTACATCCGACTGCTCGATCTGTACGCGCGCCAGCGGTGGCATCGTGGCCAGCGAGGTCCAGTCACCATGCCACAGGCCGCTGGTGAGTGGTTGCGTGGGGTGCGCGGCCCGGGCCCAGGCAAACACCTGCGGCAAAAGGCCAAGAATGATCTCGTTCTTGTTCTTCGGCTCGCCCCTCGCGTAGGAGCTGTCGTTGCCGTTGTCCGGTTCATTCCATAAATCCCACGCCAGAATGCGCGGATCGTTGGCGAAGGCACCGACAATTCCCGTCACATAAGTCTCGAGCCGCGGATACTGCGTGGGGTCATTGAGGACCGCTGCGCCCGGCGCCTGAACCCAGCCCGAGTTGTGTACGCCCGGAATCGGCGGATGCTGCGGGCCGAGCTTGGGAAACGGTTCCCAGCAGGAATCGAAGAGCACAAAGACAGGCCGGATGTGATGCCGCGCTGCAATGGTGAGAAATGTATCGATGCGCTGCTGGAATCCCTTCGGATCCTGCACCCAGAGAAGGTTGTGCAGGAAGACACGCATGGTATTCATGCCGATGCCCTCAGCCCAGCCAAGCTCGCGGTCGATCGTGGTCGGGTCGAAGGTATCGGCCTGCCACATCTCGAGTTCGTTGATCGCGGTGGAAGGAAGAAAATTCGCGCCCACAGGCCAGGGCTGCGCTTCGTACCAGGTGTTGGCCTGCTCCTCTGTCCAGTGTTGTTGAGAAGCCTGTGCTTGCTGTGCCTGGGCTTGCGGAGTGTCGAGCGTCGGCAAAAAGGCGAGTAATAGAGCCGCTGCTGAAAACCAGCCGCGCGACTTGCAGAGAGTGAGGTTCATCCTGGCTCCTTAATGGCGGAAGGAGAATTCTACTTCACCAGTTCAATGCCGGTCGCTTGGGCGGAATCGGAGCAGGGGAGATCTTGCCGGGCTCCTCAACTTCGCGGGACATTGCCGCGGCTTCTCCTTTTTCAAGATCAGCTTCCTCGCGTACCTCGCGGAGCGCAACGGCGAACTGTTCCAGGTCGGCGCCGGGAATGGATCCAACCGGCACAATCCGGGCTACGGGAACACCGTTCTTATGCAGGATGAAGGATGTGCCCTGGTAACGGACTCGGTTGATGCAATCCGCAAATCTGCGCGCCGCCACGGTCACGCTGATGGTCAGCTCCTTCATGGAATCAGATTATCAGATTTTACGTAAGTCGGCTTCTAACGTCTTTCATTCTCCCGCCAACTGCTCTAAAAGCGTGTCGAAATCTTCCAGCCGGCCGTATTCGATGATCACTTTTCCGCGGCCGTGGTGGTCCTCAATGTGGACCTTGAGGCCCAACGCCCGCTGCAACCGGTCCTGGACTTCACGTACGTTGGGATCGACAGGTGGCTCGGGCTTAGGGTCCTTCTTGGAGGCCCTTTCCGGATGCAGGAGACCTTGCACGTAGTTCTCTGTTTGGCGAACAGAAAGCGAAAGTGTGCCGATGCGCTGCGCCGCCTTTTCGATCTCCTCGGCATGCTCAAAGGCCAGCAGTGTTCGCGCATGGCCGAAGCTCAATTCGCCAGACTCGACTCGAACCTGCACCGAGGCGGGCAGTCGCAGCAGCCGAAGGAAGTTGGCGACGGTGGCACGATCCTTGCCGGTGCGCACAGCCATCTGCTCCTGGGTCATGTGGAACTCACGTGAGAGCCGCTCGAAAGCTCGGGCCTGCTCCATCGGATTAAGGTCGGCGCGTTGCAGGTTTTCGACGATCGTGATCTCCATCGCCTGCTCGTCGGAGACCTGGCGGAGAATTGCCGGGATGGTGGCCTTGCCGGCAAGCTCAGAGGCGCGCCACCGCCGCTCTCCTGCAATCAGCTGGAACCGGCCGTTCAACAGCGGACGCACCAGCACTGGCTGGACAACTCCGTTCGCAGTGATGGAGGCGGACAATTCGGCTAGCTGCTCCTCGTTCATCTGCGAGCGAGTCTGGAAGGGGTTGGGATCAATCTGATCAAGTGGAATTTCGCGGGCCCTGCCGCCCTCTGAATCAGTGGGTGATGGAGCCGGTGCGACGTTGACTCGCGGGAGCAGTGAGTCCAAGCCTTTGCCCAGGGCGCGGCGCTTGGGGTCCGTGGCAGCGATGTTCATCATTCAAGTCCTTCTATATCGGCTGATGTTGTCCGGTTGTTCGAAATCTGTTGCGGGAAGTGCGGTAATTGCTCGCTCGCGGTTGCGGCGTTCAGGTCAGGAATATGGCCAGAAATTGACTTTTGCCTCCGGCCAGGGAGCCGCCTGGGCTATACGCAGGGAGCCGCGCGGGCTCACGATGTGATTGCGGGCCAGAAACTCCCCAGCCAGTTCAAAGTACGCCTCCGCCCCACGCGAACGTGCATCGTACAGGGCCACAGGCTTGCCATGACTGGGCGCCTCGGCAAGCCGGATATTGCGCGGAATCACGGTGTGGAAGAGCCGGTCTTTGAAGTACGCGCGGAGCGTTTCGCTGACTTGTTGAGCGAGATTGGTGCGGTCGTCGTACATGGTGAGTAAAACGCCCTCAATATTGAGCTCTGGATTGTAGGCGGCGCGCACTCGCTCAAGGGTGGAAATCAGTTCGGAGATCCCCTCCAGCGCGAAGTACTCAGCCTGCATCGGGACAATGAGAGTCTCCGCGGCAGACAGGACGTTGAGCGTGAGCAGGTCGAGCGCTGGCGGGCAATCCAGAATGATGAGGTCGAAGCTGTCCCGGACTGGCTCCAGTGCGCGGCGAAGGCGAAGCGCACGATCATCGGCCCCGGCCAGCTCAATATTCGCTCCGGTCAGATTCTTTGATCCCGGCAGCAGCCGGAGCATTTCGATCTCAGTAGGCAGAATGACTTGCTCGGCAGGGGAGTCGCCCATCAGCACGTCATAGACAGATCTGCGGTTATCATCGCGCTGAAATCCCATACCGGAAGTGGCATTGGCCTGGGGATCGCAGTCCACCAAAAGCGTCCGAAGACCCTCAAGCGCCAGGCAGGCTGACAGATTTATCGCAGTAGTGGTTTTTCCAACTCCGCCCTTTTGGTTGACGATGCCGAGAATCTTGCCCATGGCATTCAAGAGTAAAAGGGAAGAGCGATGCAAGGGTAGCCAGTTGACATGTGGAGAACAGGTCGAAGCTGTGGAAAGCTCCTTGTGGGGGGACCGGGTACTAACGGGCAAACGTATGAGCCGGAAGAGCTTCGCGACGGTTCTTTCAGAAAGGGCATAAGGACGGGTGAGACGTTCTCACGGTGGAAAACTACCTGGATTGGCTGGGCAGGATTGAGGTTTCTCGGGCGAGTTCCAATTTGGAGCTGAGCCCCAAATCAAACAACGGAGGCGTTTGTTCCACGTGGAACATCTCCCATTTCGACCCTCGTTCCCAATTTGTTCCACGTGGAACACGCCACCATCTCGCGGGCAAACCCAACCCTGAACTATCGGCAATCCGGCTCACTTGCTTCACGTTGGCGCCCTTACCGCCGCAATCCTCAGCAAAGCTTCTCGCAGGAACCTCCGCCTCAAATCAAGCTTGATGACGCCCCTGGAGCTCGTCCAACGATCGCAGACTCCCGTCTTGAGCCGAAGAGGTCGAGGCCCTGTAACGAAGCAAAATTGCACCGATCAAAATGCCTGACTCCTTCGACGAACCTATCCCCTTCCGCCGCTATTTGATTTACGCGCCGAAAACTCGCCCTTCAGGGGGCCGCAGCACTCGCCGCACCCTCCCTCCTCCCTGACCATCCTCCCTGAATGTGGCGGTTCCGTCGCGTCCGCCTCCCCGACCGCCTCCCTCTGGTTCCACTCCCCAGCCCGCACCCTCCGGTCCCCTCACCGGCGCGTATCTCACGGCGACCGCAACAGCCGCAGGATCGATTGGCCCGGCCTTTGCGGCATTCTCCTACGAAGAGAGCTCGATCCACCAACCAGTCTTCACTGCCTCCACCAGCAACCTCATCGGTCTGTTCAAGCGCATTGGCCCCACCGGGCTCCGCGTTCGCGGAAACACCGTGGACCAGACCGTGCGGAATCCCGGCGGCGCTGCCGAAAATGCCCGACAGGTCGCACTCAACCACGTTGCCTCTCCTGCGGCCTTCGTTGAAGCTGCGGGCTGGCAGTGCCTTTACGGCATCAATCTTGGCGGTTCGGCAACCGGCCATAACTCACCCAACCCTCGCGGCCCAAGAGGTCGCTTGGGCCTATCGGCAGCGTGGTTCCTCCCTGCCCTGGCATCGAGATCGGCAACGAGCCCCACCTCATTGGCAACCCCAGAGGCTACTACCCGGAAACCCGTCACTTCCCCAGCTTCCAGCCCTCTGACGACAGTATTGCCGCGCCATTCTCACCCCCACGCCATTACCGCCGCCTTGCTTCACATCACCCTGCTCCAGCAGGGAAGCTCCGCACCAAATCTCACAGCAACCAGCGGGGTAACCATTCAAGTCGCAAGCGTCCTCAACGGCGGCACTTTGTCTCCATCTCCCGCCCACACCCGCAGCCCGAGCAGCTCCCAGCCCGAATCCTACGTATTAGGCCCTCGGCGCGGATCAGGTTCGAGTCCCTCAGGACCTTTACCAACTTTCCCCGGACCAGAGTGTCGATTCATAATGTGGTACACTCACGCACATGAAATTACTGCGCCCGCAGTCAGCGCGGACCAGCTTCAAATTGCCTGAAATCTGGATTTCAAGACCGGAGGCAACAAGATGGATATTCCCAACGCATTCGTCGGCATAACGGTTCAACCAACCGAAAAGGAAATCTACGCAGCGCTCGGCCCTTCTTCAAACACGTGGAAAGAGCTCGTAGACTGGCTGGCCAAGGATCTGGGCGTCGCAGAACAGGAGTGGAAGTCAAGTTCGCCCAAGTACGGCTGGTCTCTCCGCCTCAAGCTGAAGAAGCGAACCATCATCTATCTCGGTC
Organism: Acidobacteriaceae bacterium; assembly: GCA_003133425.1. Next base: position 18,885 of record PKXI01000205.1, on the reverse strand, counting down.
CCTGCAATGGCTGCTTCCGGGCCTCATTTGTCCTGGGGGACAAGGCGGTAGCCGCCACTCGTACCAGCAGTCTTCCGAAACCCGTTCTCAAGCTTATTGACGAAGCTCCGCGCTACGCTGAGGGCACAGGCCTCCGTCTCGTCGTGAAAACCGAAAAGGACCTGGCTGCCATTCGCAAACTCGCCCTGATTAAGATGGCGAACTGACAGGCCGCTGACCGACGGCCAACAACCTTTCAACGCTTCCGGGTAATGGAATCACTTCGGACCAGGAAAACTCCATCCCCGCCACAGCCTGTAGTCCGGCCAGCTCTCCCCGAGTCGTCATCAACGCCAGCCATCCGCCAGCAGCAACCAGCAGAGCCGCCGCCGCTACCGCTTCCGGCATCCGGTCAACTGCGCGCAGGGTGACGCAATCGAAGCGTGTCTCCAACAATTCTGCACGTTGCGCATGCACCTTAGCCGAGATCCCCAGCACCCGAATCGCCTCTTGCAGAAAGGCCGCCTTCTTGCCTTGAGACTCTGCCAATGTCACCGCAATCTCCGGCCGGCACAGCGCAATCGGAATGCCGGGAAAACCTCCCCCAGAACCAAAGTCCAGCAGTGTAGAAATTCCCGCCGGCAGTGCCCGCGCACACGCAATGGACTCAATAAGATGGCGGGAGAGAATACCTTCTTCATCCCGAATCGACGTCAGATTGACGCGCTCATTCCAGCGAACAAACAGCGAAAGATAAGCCTCGAAACGATCAGCCTGCTCTGCATCCAATGGCGCAATACCTGTCTCAGCCAGCAGCGCGGCCAGCCGCAGTTTCCGCGCACTCTCCCCTTCGCTCATGACGGGGACACTGACTCTTCAATTTGCGGAGCTGTCCAGACTGCAGCGGCCTGCACAAAGGCCGCAAAGATCGCGCGTGAGGCTGCGCTTTCCATGTACGTCCGCTCTGGATGCCATTGCACCGCGAGAGCAAAGTGATCCGCAGCATCCAGCTCCACCGCCTCAATCACCCCATCTGCAGGAGAGACAGCGCTCACCAGTAGCTTGTCACCCGGAACGCGGATCGCCTGATGGTGGCTTGAATTCACCAGGACCTCAAACTTCTCTCCCTGCGGAAGAATCCGGCTTAATCGAGATCCCTGCGCAACTCGCACCGGATGCGCCTCTACAATTTCGCGGCCCGGGCGGTGATTGACCGCGGTCTTCAGGTCGCCTTCCAAATCGGTCTCCAGGTCCTGGATAAGTGAACCGTTGCGCCATACATTCAGCGTCTGAGCGCCATGACAGATGCCCAGAATCGGCTTGCGCAGGTTAAACGCATCCTGCAGCATCAGCTCGTCCACCGCGGTGCGCGCAGCATCAGCCTTGCCGCACTCCGGTCTTCGCGCCTCGCCATATCTCTCCGGGTCTACGTCATAGCCGCTGCCCGGCAGCAGGATTCCCTGCACACCAGCCAGCAACCTGGCCACGCGGTCCTGGCGTTCGTTCAGCGGCACCACAATCGGCGTCGCTCCAGCGGCTCGAAGGGCAGCAATATACTGCGGCAGCGCGCGCTGATTGTAGGCAGCGTCGGTGCCGGTGGGCTCGGGAATCGCAATGGTGACAGACATGGAACAACCAGTGTAATGACAGATGCTGCATCGGGGATAGCGGTCGCCAATTTGGGTAGTGAATCTGTTTGAGTGGTATGGACTTTAGCTGAAGGGTACGGGCTTTAGCCCGTACATAAATCTGTCAAAATGAAGGCGGGCTGGTAGGGATGGGTTTTAACCCATCCATTTATCCCCTGAGGGAATGCGCTTTCCAACCGACCCACTACGCCGATTCGTCAGTTGCCGGCAGGGATTGCACCTTCTTCAACGGGGCCGCCAGAATTGCCAGCCAGCGCACATTCCGGCTCCAGCAACCGCTCAATGGCCGATCGCAGCCGGGCGTTCAGCTCGTCCGTCTGGCGTGGCGTCATCCCCTTGGTCTCGATCGGCTCGCCCACACACACCGTGAGTTCACCCGGATACAAGTGCCGCGTATGAATCGGAAGCAAATCGTAGACCCCTGTGAGCGCAATCGGCACCAGCGGCACCTGCGCGCGAATGGCCAGGTACGCCGCGCCGGAGAGGAACGGCTTCAGTGAGCCAGTCGCCGTCCGTCCGCCCTCGGGAAAAACAAACAGCGGCGTACCGGAGCGCAGCGCCTTTACGCCCACGCCCAGGCTCGACATCGTGGCGTGCGGATTGGCGGTATCAATGGGTATCTGCCCGGACCGGTCAAGATACCAGCCGATGAACGCGATCGGCCACAACTCCTTCTTGGCAAGAATGCGGAACTGGAAGGGAAGCGTAGCGAAGATCACCGGCGTATCCATGTACGAAGTGTGGTTCGATGCGTAGACGGCCGCAGGTTGGCTGTGCAGGTTTTCCATCCCGCGCACTGTGATCGAGCAACCAGTTCCCCACACCACGGCGCGCGCCCAGAACCTCGCAATCCGGTGCTGCAGGCGGCCATTCTTGTCGCCGAACGAGACCAGCAGCGACAGCGAACCGCAAATTGCGGTAACCACCGTCAGAAGTGGGATCTGTATAAGATTCGTGCGCCAGCGATAAAGCCGCGGCAGGGGATTGGGCCGGGAGCTCATGGTTCCACCGCTCATCGTCCCTCCCCTTCCGCACCAAGCAACAGCGTACGCGCCTCGCCCACCAGGTACACCGACCCCGAAACGACAACCACTCCACCCTGCGCGCACTCTTCGGCAAGTTGCAGTGCGTTGGCAACCGAATCGGCTGCGATAGCCGTTGCCCCTGTGGCGTTGGCTGCGGCCAGCAAATCGTCCAGTGCAGCGGCACGGGCGGAATGAATCGGCGCAAGAATGACGCGTTCAAACAGTGGAAACAAAATCTGCGCCATCTCCGCTACTGGCTTATCGCGTAGGCAACTGAAGATCAGCGTCCGCGGCGCCTCAACTTCAAGGGTGCTGCGCAGCCCGGCGCGCAAAGCCCAGGCGCCGGCAGGATTATGTGCCACGTCCAGAATCCACTTCACGCCGTTTCTTTCGATGCTCTCTAGCCGCCCCGGCCAGCGCGTCTGCCGAATGCCCTCCGCAATCGTTGCCGGCGAAATGGGAAAACCATGGCTGCTCGCCAGCTCCGCTGCAGCAGCGATCGCCAGCGCCAGGTTGCGATGCTGGTGCGCGCCCACGAGTGGTGAATCAATGAGAATCTCCGCTCCGAGCGCCTCAATCGAATAAGGACCAACTGCGCCCGCGCTCGGCACATAAGCTGTCGCACTCACTCCGCGCACTCCCAGCTCCGTTGCCACCTCACCCAGAACCTGGTTGGCTTCCGGATGCTGCGGCAGAGTAATCATGGTTCCGCCCGAGCGCAGAATGCCCGCCTTCTCCCGTGTGATTGCACTGATTGTCGAGCCGAGCCACTCCATGTGGTCGAGCGAAATATCGGTAATCACCGAGATCAGTGGATCCACAATATTCGTCGCGTCCAGCCGCCCGCCCATTCCAACTTCCAGCACCGCAATCTCCGCCTTCGCCTCGGCAAAGTGCAAAAGAGCCTGTGCCGTCAGAATCTCGAAGTAGCTGGGCATTTGCGGCAGCCGGCCATTCAGCACCAGTTGCTGTGCGGCATCGTGAACGCGAAAATACAGCCGCGCAAAAGCATCGTCGTCAATCTCAACGCGGTCCATGCGGATGCGTTCGTTGGCCCTTGCCAGATGTGGCGAAGTGTAAAGCCCGGTGCGCAGTCCCGATGCCGTCAGGATCGAGGCCAGCGTGGCAGCCGTCGAACCCTTTCCGTTCGTTCCCGCAATCAGCACTGCAGGGAATAAACGCTGCGGCTCGCCCAGCGCACCCAGCAGCGTGCCAATCTCATCCAAAGAGAATTTGCGCCGCGGATGTCCGCTGCCCGTATAGAGCTCCGGGACCATGGCATTCAGTTCACTGATGGCTGCTGTGTAGGACATCGAAACTCAAGTATAAAAGCCCAGCACTGGTCAAGCCGGAATCTGGTGTGGGGTCATGTTGCCATAAGGGTACTTACGGTCGTCTCAGCGCTTGGTCTTTGACCTTGGCATCTCCGTGACTTTGTTTCTTGCGCGCTCTTCGGGCGGGATCGTCGGCACCATCTCCTTTATTTGATCCCTGGTTTTCTTCTCCGTTTTCTCCAGGAAGTACCAAAGCGCGTCCACAAGGATGTCGTTAATTGTCGTACGTTTGCTTTTAGCCAAGCGGCGAACCGTGCTGATCCAGTTGATCGCAGCCCGGTCCTCCGCTGTGAGACTGACCGTTGTTCGTACGGCGTCGTCCGGGATGTGTCTCTCTCGCGGGCTCATGGACAAATTCGCTATTGACTCCATTATTGCATTGAGGCATTATTACGTAATAATGCAGTAACGTGGCTACGTGGATCTGATTATCGCAGTCGAAAGTAAACGAGTCATACTGATTGGAGAGGATCCTGATGGCTCTCACTGCCGAATTTGAGACCGAGCTCAAGGTATTCGAACAATACCGAAAAGAGTGGTCAGGCACTCATCTGGGAGAATATGTCGTAATTCAGGACGGAGTCGTTTTGGAAGGGTTCTTCCAAGAGTATGCTGACGCGTTCAAGGCAGGGTTGCGGAGATTCGGCGTTCGTCGACCCTTCTTGGTGAAGCAGGTCTGGATAACGGAACCAGTGTATTTCGTGGCTTGATGATCGTTCCCGTTCAGCTTCATTGGAACCCCTTCAACCAACTCGACCCCGGTCCGTGTATTAAGGTCATCATAGCTAACACGGATGAGACGATTGAGGCGGGGCGCGCCATTGGATTTGAATACCCGGCTCCTCATGAGATCACGGCTCTTTTGGATACTGGGTCCCCTTTCACGATTGTCAATCGGGTTCATGCGCTAAACCGAATGCTTACCCAAACAGGCGCCGGAACTGAGATCCGGACCCTCGGAGGTAAGGCTAAATGCGGCGAGCACTCCGGAACAATTAGCTTCCCAGGTACAGGACTCAAACGTATTGAAACGCTGCGTATCCTCTCGAGGGATTTTGAAGAGGAGCGTCACTACTCCTGCCTGATTGGGCGCGACGTCCTTCGTTACTGGAATATTTCTTTTGACGGGCGTTCAAAGCTCGTCACGATTACTGACTGACTCTGCTCCTCCCTAATTTTGAAGCAACAGCTGCATTGCCTTGCGCGCATTTTGCAGACACTCGCGCGCCTCATCTTCTGACAGCAAACCCTGGTGAACAGCCTTCTTGCCCACATCGTTTACCTGGTTGGCGATGGCCGGAAAACCTCCATCAATCCCCGTCAGCAGCAGGTTGTTGTTCACCTCGTGCAGCAGGTTGCCTAGCGTTGCGGCATTGCGATAGCGGCTGCGCACCTGGCGAGCAAGGCCCGCGGGCAGCTTCTGCTCAATCGCCTCTTCAAGCACCGAACGGCACATGACAGCGCATGCAGTGAACAGACCAAAGAAGTAGCAGCGGGTCGCCTCGTCCAGGTATCGGTCCGCCTCCTCCGAGCTGGCCGCGGCCACAACACACTCGCGCAGATGAGTCGCCCGCAGTACAGCTGGTTCCACAAGCTCCAGTAACTCCAGGGCGAAAGCCGCTCGCAGCAAATCGTTCTGCTGTCCATCGAGAGCACATTGAATCTCCTGCCACGCCGGGGTGGCGGTCCCGCTGCCCGCCTGCTTTAACCGCGTAAGCGATGTCAGCCGCTGCCGTGCGTGCTGCACAAACCCCTGTCTCATCTCCTGAGCCAGCAAATGCCAGCCGGCCACAAAAGCTGGCGGATCCTGCTGGTAGCGCGCCCAAAGCTCGTCGTACACAATCGCTGGCAACACTTCGCGAAGCTGTGTAAAGCGCCCGGTTGCCGCCAACTCTGAGATTGCCTCGCAAAACTCCCGTCCCGGCGCACCTTCCGCGGACATCAGCATTAATTCGCGTTCCAGCCGCCCGACGTCGATGCTCATCTCAAAGAACCCTCACCCCACCGGAATCCTACTGCCCCACGTTCAGTAGAAAAATCTCAACCTCAAATTCTAGGACCAGAAGCACACAATTCCCCGGGCCAACCAACACATCACTCCACTCAAGTACAGAAATGGGAACCATTTTCTTTTGTCATCGTGCACGGGAATTCGTACCGAGTTCGCACTCAACTTATCCCCTCTTCCATGCCGAAAAGTGTTTGTTGAATCTTCGCTCCCTGTGGAGTATTAGGTCTCCCCAACCCCTTATTCCATGCGGTCCTCAACTCGCTTTTCACACAAACAGTTCTCTTTGCACAGCCCTTTTCCGACACCCTGTGGGAGACGTGGGAAACTGGGGCCTTCCTGCACCCTCTCAAACCTGCTTTTCCAAAACTCCAGAATTGCACAGCCACGATTTGGAAAACCGCGCACCCTCCCAACCCCTCACCAAACAATCACTTGGGAAGGTTTCCCACTTTTCCTCGTTGAACTACGGGTACTACTGTCTTTTCTTTTAATCTCTTATCCTTTTCCCACTACCCGCAGCACTCCGCAGACTTGATTCCTGAAAACCACCTTGGCGTGCCGCTCAGTCGCTGTGCAATCGCGCCGTTGAGTCGTTCCTGGTCGAGCGATACCAGTAATCCAGAGAAGAGTCCCTGTTTTCCACTCACAAGCAAACCCAAGGATGAATACAATCAAGAGGAACAAAAGACAGCCGTTTCGCTGGGCCGCAAAGTGTTGTAGAGTGTGGCCATAGCGAATGATGGCTTCCACCAAAGTCATCTGGCTTCTGGACCTGGGGACACAAATGCCGATCAGTGAAACCGAAGTAGAGAAGCCGGCCGCACAGGGGGCAGCGATGGAGATTACCGTAAGCCGCCAGGATCTGGTTAGAGAACTCACGGCGACGCAAAGCGTAGTCGAGCGGAAAACCACCATTCCGATTCTGTCGAATTTTCTCCTTGAAGCTGAAGATGACCGCTTGAACATTACCGCGACTGACCTTGACCAGGCCATTCGCACCAGTGCCGCGGTCAAGGTAAAAAAGCCCGGTTCCTGCACCATCCCGGCACGCAAACTCTACGACTACATCAAGCTTCTGCCCGATGGCGACATCTCCATCAAGCTGCTTGAGAACCACTGGGTGCAGATCCGCAGCGGCCGCTCTAACACCAAAATCGTGGGCATGGCGCGCGCTAATTATCCCCAGGTCCCAGAGTTCCCCACGGTTGCGGCCACCAGCATCTCGCTCATCGCGCTCAAGACCCTCATCGCACGCACCATCTTCGCCATCTCCAACGAGGAGTCGCGCTACACCCTCAACGGCGCCCTGCTGGTCATCAAGGCCGAGTCGCTGGCCATGGTTGCCACCGACGGCCATCGCCTCTCCTTCGTCGAAAAGCCCAACGAGAATCTCGAAGGCATCAGCGGCGAGAAGCGCGTGCTCATTCCGCGCAAGGCTCTCCAGGAGCTGCAGCAGTTGCTGTCCAACACCGACGCCGAAAAGGTTGAGTTTGCCGACGACGAGCACACGCTCTTCTTCCGCGTAGGCCATCGCACCCTAAGCACACGCAAGCTCTCCGGCCAGTTCCCCAACTTCGAGGCGGTCATGCCGCGCGACAACACCAAGTTCGCCGTGGTGCGCTGCAGCGAGCTCTCAGCCGCCATCCAGCGCGTCGCCCAGTTTGCCGACGAACGTTCCGGCGCCATCCGCATGCGTCTTGAAGGCAACGAGCTCAAGATCAGCGCCAACTCCACGGAATCCGGCGAAAGCGAAGACACCATCGACACGCCCTACTCAAGCGACCCCATCGTAGTCGGCTTCAACTCGGTCTACATTCTCGACTTCCTCAAAGCCCTCAGCAACGAAGGCGAAGTCCGCCTGGAGTTCAAAGACTCCCAGTCCGCCGGCCAGATGCGCCCCGAGGATCCAGACGCCGAGTACAAGTACCGCTACGTCCTCATGCCAATGCGAATTTGACCTGCGTGCCTCGGCCCAGTCCGCGCACCGAGCCGAGGCAATCGCGCCAAATATCCGCTTCAGTTAGCCGATTCACTTCGCCCCACGCAAAGACCAAAAGAGAATCCCGCTAAGCCATGGAATAAGAAAATCTTAGCCGCGAGTTGATCATGTATACCAATTTTCATATATTTTAATTTCAAAATACAAAGGCGTAGATTATTTCTCGATCTCCAAATCTATAACTTATTCAAACATATGTACTTAGTTGCATGGCAACCAAATTGCATCGAATCTACCGCACGTTTCCCCGTATCGTGCCGTTCCCCTAATCGCAATTTCTAAAAATACGGTATTCCTCAAGGAGAGGTCTCACAATGAGAAATCCCTTCGTTCTAGTATTGGTCCTCTTCGCTAGCGTTTTTGCCACAGTCGCCAGTGCCCAAACATCCAACGGCACCGTGATCGGTACAGTAACCGACGCGTCTGGTGGTGCGGTCGTCGCGGCAAATGTAACCGCTACCTCCGTAGAGAACGGCGCCGTTCGAGCAACTACAAGCAACGACCAGGGCAACTACCGAATCGAATCTGTCATTCCTGGGACGTACAACATCTCCGTTTCAGCTACGGGCTATCAGACTGCCGTGCACAAGGGTTTGGTGGTTCCCGGCACGACGATCATTACTACCAATGTCTCCCTCAAAGTTGGGCAGACCACTGAAGTTGTCGAAGTCTCTGCTGACAACGCCGCGCTGAATACCGACAATGCCCAGCTCGCAGGCACCATCAGCGCACTGGAGATTGGTAATCTCCCCATCGCTTCACTCAGCCCATACGAACTGGCCCTGACCCTCCCCGGCGTTATGCCGGCCACGCAGGGCGGCTTCAGCAATGGCGTCAACTTCGAAGTGGGCGGCGGCCGTCCACGCGCAAATAACTTCCTCATCGAAGGTCAGGACAACAACGATGCCGGCATTGCCGGCCAGGGACTCCAGCCGGAGAACCTTGAAGCAGTCGGTGAAGTGAAGGTTCTGCAGGACAACTACACTGCGGAGTTTGGCCATGGCGGCGGTTCGGTTTCAAATACGATCTTCAAAAGCGGCTCCAATCAGTTCCATGCCGCCATTTGGGAGCGCGCGGAAAACAATGCGCTCGACGCCATCGACAAGCAGGATCACTTCAACGGCGTGACCTCGCAGACCAAGTATCGCGAGAACCTCCCCGGCTTTGACATAGGCGGTCCCATCGTCCGCAACAAGTTGTTCGCCTTCGGCTCTTATCAGTGGGACTACTACAATTCCTCCGCCAATCTTGCGGTGCTCTCCATTCCCACCACCGCCGGGCTGGCTACGCTCAAGGCTCTGCCGGCCAATCCTCGCCTGGCCAACCTGATGACTGCGTGGGGCAGTCTGGTCGGCACCGTGAATCCGCTCAATGTGAAGCCTTCAATTCAATTGGGACCGGATCCGACTACCGGCGTGGATCGCGGCACTGTTCAGGTTGGAACCGTCCAGCGCAACTTGGGCGCCAACACCAAATCCCCGGAACTCGATCTGACTGGCGACTATATTATCAACAAGAAAGACACATTAAGACTGCACTTCATCCGCACGTCGTTCCTTGCGCCTTTTGACACTTTCAACTTCAATGCCCAGTTGCCGGGGTTCGACACAAATCAGAATGGCTCCTCCTACAACTCGGGCATCGTTGAAACCCACGTGTTCAGCCCACACCTCGTCAACGACCTCCGCGCTTCCTACGGCCGCATCGGTTTCACATTCGGATTACCCGCTTCCACAACTTCAAGCCCGCTGTTTGGAAAGCCGATCGTCTCGGTAAGCGGCGTCACCGGCTATGGCATCCCCTCCAGCGTTCCTCAGGGCCGGTTCCACAATACATACCAGTTCCAGGACACTGTGAGCTGGAACCATGGGCTGCACTTCATCAAGATTGGTACCGATCTCGCCAATATCCGCGTAAGAGATGCCATTCCCTTCAACTTCTACGGTACTATCTCTGAGGCCAGCGATACGGTAGGAACACCCTACCCCGGCAGCGGGTCCGCAACGTTTACCTATCGCGGACTTGCGAACCTGATCGACGACTACGGCGGTCCCAGCTCCGACGCCGTCGCCCAGAACTTCGGCAGCCCAACTGCGCGGCCCAACTTGTATTCGCAGAATTACTTTGCAGAAGACACCTACCGGCCAATACCGACCCTGAGCATCGACATGGGTCTGCGTTACGAGTACGCTGGTGCTCCGTTTAACACGCCAGCCACTCCATATCCGGGCATTGACGTGACCCAGATCGCCTGCTTCCCATCGGCCGCCAACAGCTGTAACACCCACCAACAAGCCGTAACCAAGTCGTGGGGACCCAGGTTCGGCGTTGCCTATAGCCCTGAACTGTTCGGCGCCCGCAAGACTGTTATGCAAGCCGGCTTCGGTGTCTTCTATGATGTGGTTTTCACCAACATCATTGACAACATCCAGGCCACTGCTCCGGCCGCAGCCTCGCCTCAAGTCTTCAGCAACCCTACCGCGAACTCGAATCGCGGCACTGCAACCTGGTTCGAGCAGTTTGCTAACCTCAATAAGAATCCGTTGCCGACCAATTCGTCTGACCCGATCATGAACAAGCTGTTGACTCCCATGACCATGCACTGGAACCTGAGCGTTCAGCAGGAACTTCCTTGGACGACGGCAGTGCAGGTAAGTTACGTGGGCGAGCGTGGCGAGCATCTCTACGGACAAACCTACATAAATCCTTATATCAACGACACGGTCTCCCTCACCCGTACGATTCCTACCCGTGGCTCAATCGTGGTGCGCGACAACTCGGACGATTCGGAGTATTCGGGACTGTGGGCGCAGCTTGACCACAAGATCAACCACAACTTCCTCTTCCGCGCCGCTTACACTTACGCGAAATCAATGGATGACGGCTCTGAGATATTTACCACCAACAACCAATCTGCTTACCAGTTCAGCCGCTATCCCACGCCGCGCGGCAAATCTGATTGGGGCCCGTCGTCTTACGACCACCGCCAACGCCTGGTCCTCTCATACACATGGGCACCGCCAGTGTGGCATACCCAGGGCGCGATGCAGGCGGTAGGTAACGTCGTCAATCGGTGGGTGTTTGCCGGCATCTCGGCATTCCAGTCCGGCAGCCCCTTGAACGTGGAAGACGGATATGACACCGACGGAGACGGAGTCTCCAACGACCGGCCCGTGGTCGGGAATCCCAAGGCTCCGATCGCGAGCTATGCCTTCGACGACTCCTGGCAATATGGAACTTCTCAAGGCACGCTTTGCTCCGGCCCTGCCTTCTGGAACACGAATCTTCCCTGCGAGGTGGTCAGTCCAAGTTCCGTTCACTGGATCATCCCCGCATATGGTACACATCCCGCGACCCCGGTCAGCCGCAACACGCTCTTCACGCCCGGCTACCAGCAGTGGGATATGAACATCGCTCGCCAGTTCAAGCTCTACGAGAACCTGACGATGGACCTCCGTGGCGAATTCTTCAACATCTTTAATCACGGAGAAGCCGGCTCTTCGAACTCCAACACCTTTGAGAATGCCACCTTGACCACCGGAGCTGTCACGGACGCCTATTACAACGGCGGGACGAACGTCTTCGACAATCCGGCGCCAAACATCGCCGGCCACCGTCACATTCGCATCGTGGTGAAGTTCTCGTTCTAAACAACAAAGCCAGCCTCAACAAAAGAGCCCCGGCCAATCGCCGGGGCTCTTTTGTTACCTCGTAAAACTTCCTGGGACAACCTTGTTCACGCCTTCATGAAATCCAGCGCGCGAATCAGATAGCCCTTCAAATCGCGCCGATGCACCACCGCATCCAGGAATCCCTTTTCCAGCAGAAACTCCGATCGCTGAAAACCTTCCGGCAGCTTCTGGCGAATGGTCTGTTCAATCACCCGCGGACCAGCAAACCCAATCAGTGCGCCAGGCTCTGCAATGTTCAAGTCGCCCAGCATCGCAAAGCTTGCGGTTACGCCGCCCGTTGTGGGATCGGTGAGCACGCAGATATACGGCACCTTCGCATCGTCCAGCTGCGCGAGCGCAGTTGAGATCTTCGCCATTTGCATCAGGCTTACGACACCCTCCATCATGCGCGCACCGCCGGAGGCCGCAACCACGATCAGCGGCTTGCGGCTAACGCGTGCACGATCTACAGCGCGTGCGATCACTTCGCCCACCACGGCGCCCATCGATCCGCCGATGAAGCCGTACTCCATGGCGCTCACCACCACCGCGTGAGGTCCCATTTGTCCCACGGCATTGATGACCGCATCGCTAAGCCCGGTATCCTCCTGCGCCTTGCGCAGCCTCTGCTTGTAGGGCTTCACATCTGTAAAATTAAGCGGGTCGGTCGAGCGCAGGCCCGTGTCCACCAGCTCATAGCCGGCTTCAAGCAGCAAATCAATGCGATGCCGCGCGTCGAGTTTGAAGTGGTGCTGGCATTTGGGACAGACGTTCAGGTTAGCTTCAAGATCCTGCCTGAAGATGGGCTGGCGGCAGCCGGGGCACTTGATCCACAATCCCTCGGTGCGCACAGTTTTTCCTGAAGCATCCGTGTCAATCTCGGGGCCGGGGCCGGACTCGTATTCGCCGTTCTCTCGCTTGAACCAGGACATACCAAACCTCATTGTAAATGGCTTGCCCTAGGCAGGCTCGCTCGAGCGAAGGTAGGCATCATCCCCGTCAATCCAGTCCTGGCGCGGCGGATTGAAGATATCAAGCGCCACAGAGTCCACCAGCGCAATCACCTCATGCGGCACATTCGGAGGAATGCACAGAATCTCACCAGCCCGCACCGTTACTGTCTTCCCCTCGAGCAGAAAATCCAGCGCTCCCTCTATCACATTGCTGATCTGCTCGTTCATGTGCTGGTGCACTGGCACGTGTGCGCCCGTCTTCAGCACCAGGCGGGCAACCATGGTGTTCGCGCCCACCACATACTGCCGCGTGGTCAACTTGTTCATCTGCTCCGGCTCTATATCGGCCCAGCGATGGAGTTTGCTTGCCTGCATGGTTTTCTCCTGGGTTGGATTGGATCAGATCACGTGCCGCATTTCCAAATGCAACTTCATTGTCACTTGATCATGGATGCCCGCCCTTGAATTGCCTACCGATTCAAAGGTGGGAAGCGGGCATCAGTATTCTATCCCGCGTTGCGCAAGAATGCCCTTCTCGTAAGCATGCTTCACTTCACGCATCTCGGTAACGGTATCGGCCAGCTCTATCAGCAGCGGGTGAGCGTTGCGGCCGGTCAGAATCACGTGCACCATCTCCGGACGCCCGCGCAGGGCTTCTGCCACCACTGCCGGATCAAGCATCTTGTAGCTGATGGCGTAATTGATCTCGTCCAGCACCACCATGTCCCACTCGCCGGAGTAAATCGCCTCGCGCGCCTCGGCCCAAGCCGCCTCCACCATGCGGATGTCTTCGGGATCGGTCTCCGCGCCACCCACCTTTACAAAGCCGCGTCCCATCTGCTTAAGCACAAAATTCGAGCCGAACGCCTGCACCGCATCCAGCTCGCCGTAATGCCATGACCCCTTGAGGAACTGCAGCATCAGCACCTTCATCCCGTTGCCCACGGCGCGCAACGCGGTACCCATGGCTGCAGTGGTCTTGCCCTTGCCGGGTCCAGTATTAATCAGAATCAGTCCGCGTCGGGAATCCGTCATAACAGCTCTCTGAGGTCAGCTGTCAGTTTAACCCGCTAGACTCCGCAACTCGGTTCTCTGCCCGCAGTCACTCCAAAACTGATCACCGGCAACTGATCACTGTTCACTGTTCACTCTGAACTGTTCTTCAGTGCCCGGCATGATATGGGTGGCCGGTCAAAATTGTAACTGCGCGGTAGATTTGTTCCGCCATCACCAGCCGCGCCAGCGCGTGGGCCAGAGTCATCGGCCCGAACGAGAGCAAGAGCTTCGCCTGTTTGCGAGCTGCGTCAGACCAGCCACTCGCCGGACCCACCGCGAAAACGATGTGCTGGCTCCCCTCGTCGCGGCGTGCGCCCAGCCACCCGGCGAATGCCTCTGAGGTCATTTGTCGCCCGCGACTGTCCAGCAGCACCGCAACGGCTGGCGTTCTGCCCTGTTGCCGCCCCAGCCACTCAAGCATGGCCTCCTCGGTGCGGAATGCCTCCGTCCGGCAGCGCGCAAACGCCGAGCAGCGTTCGAGATAGGTTTCAATCAGAGGGTCGAGCGAGTCCTTCGAACCGGGCCGGGTCCCGATATGCGCCAGCGTGATTTGCATGGAGAGGAGAATAACTCAACTCCAGCAACTACCGGGGTTCTGAACGGCTCGAAGGTGTACGCGTCTCAAACGCGTGGCACCTATGTGGGCGTCCGGCAACACTGCACGGGCGAGCGAAGTCCGCACTCTCGCGGCGAATCTGAAGAGATAGCCGCATGTGTGCGCGGACACCCTCTACGAGCCGCGCTTCGGCAAGATCGAAGATACTGTGAGCCCGCATCCACTGCCTGAGCGTGGAAACGCTCGGCATCGTAACCCCGGCCAGTGGTTCGGCAGGTTACAACAGCCCTCCGGCAGCAGACCGAACCCCCAATCTTGAATCGAAAACTCGCCCTCAGCCGCCTATTTTGCCTTGTTGACCGACCCAAAGGCACCTCCGCTCTGGGCGTCTTTTCACTTGGGCCACTTAAGCGCTCTTGACGCGCCCTTGACAGACAGGAAAACTCCCATTCCAGCCTCCCAAAACGGGGCCATTTCCGCCCATAAATGGAATATTACTCGAGATTTCTACAGTTTTTAATATCTTTACGATTCCATTCCCACTTTAACGCGATTTGTAAGCACTTTAGTTTCAATGGCAAATATCTATTCTCCCCCGATCGAGTAGAGTGGCCCACATCGTGCTACTTCCTAGGCAGCTATCCGCGTAATTTGTCGAAACAGGGCACACGGATCACTTGAACGTGTGCGTAGGTTTCGTTTTGTTTTTCAGTCGCATTCTTGCGACTTCTGTCGTCATTTGTATCACCGGTAAATCGGTTTAACAACCGCCAAACCGCAGCAACAAAATTAGTGGATTGAGAAGTTTCCCGACTGGGCCTTCCAATCCCAAATCATCTTCGGAGGAGTTCAATGCTATCTTTCCGGTTTAAGAAAGCAATCATTGCAATTAGTCTTCTTACTGCTTTATTGCTAGGCGGCAATTTTGCCGCATGGAGCCAGGCCACCAGCGGTGACATCGTTGGAACAGTCCTTGACCGCAGCGGCGCTGCCATCCCTGACGCCTCGGTCACGGCTACCAACGTTGCTACTGGCGTCGCCTCCACCGTTCAGGCAAGCAAGGTCGGTGATTTCCATATCCCGAACCTGCTCGCCGGAAACTACAACGTTTCCGCTAGCGCTGCCGGCTTTGCGACCTTCACATTGAAGAACTTCACGGTAACGTTGAACAGCACAGGCACGGCAAGGCTGGTTCTACCTGTTGCGACAGCATCCACCGTAGTTCAGGTGTCGGCAGAAGCAGGGGTCACGATCGATACGACCACCACGCAATTGCAGACCTCCTTCGAATCGGAAGAACTCAAGAACCTCCCCACCTCCTCCTCCAGCGGTGGCGTCCTCAACCTCTCCCTGCTTGTCCCTGGCGTCGCCTCCGGCGGCGGCATGGGTGTCGGAACCGGTCCTTCTGTCGGCGGCCTCCGCCCGGAAGATAACAACTACACCATTGAAGGCATCGACAACAACAACAAGGGTGTCACCGGTCCTCTCGTTTATGTCCCCAACGACGCCACCGGCGAGTTCACCGCCATCGTTAACCAGTTCTCCCCTGAGTTCGGCCACTCCGCCGGC
Source organism: Acidobacteriaceae bacterium (assembly GCA_003133425.1). The sequence continues at coordinate 3,083 of PKXI01000205.1, read as the reverse complement.
GGTCAGTTCAACACCAGCGTTCGCGGGGGCACCAACAAGATTCACGGCATGGCCTACGAGTACTTCCAGAACCGCAACCTGGATGCAGAAAACGCCATCCAGGGCGGCAAGATCGCGAATCCGCGCTATGACAACAACCGCTATGGCGGTCAGGCGGGCGGCCCGGTCATCAAGGACAAGCTCTTCTACTTCGCGAACTTTGAGCGCCAGAGCATCGGTCAGAGCGGACAGTATTATCTCTGCACACCCACCGCTGCCGGCTTTGCTGCCCTCAAGACCGTTCCCACGGTGAATGCCAACAACCTCGGCGTCTTTTCCAAGTACACGCCGGCTTCACCCTCTCAGGTCACCAGTGGACCGACCGGGAACGACCTCGCATGTAATAACCAGGCTTCCGGCCCGGCATTTCTGACGGTCTACAACGACAAAAACTTCAACTCTGCTGGTCCAAGCTACGCCGGCACCAGTGGGCTGGGCTCAGACTTCGGTTCCACGGGCGGAGTGACTGTGCCGCTTGGCAACTATCTCGTCGCGGCCCCGAACTTCAACAACTTCGATGTTTTCACCGCCAGCACAGACTGGACCGTCTCGGCCAAGGACAGCTTCCGCGGCCGCTACATCTTCAACAAATACACCGGCGTTGACACCTCGGCCAGCCTCCCCGCGTTTTTCTCGGATCTGCCTGAGCGCTTCCATATCATCGCTCTGAGCGAGTTCCACAACTTCACGCCCAACCTCATCAACGAGGTCCGCATCGGCTTCAATCGCTTCTATCAGGATTACCCAGTCGGCAACTTCGCCTTCCAGGGGCTCGACTCCTTCCCCAACCTGCAAATTGGCGACGTGGGCAATATCCAGGTGGGTCCCGATCCCAACGCACCTCAATCTTCGATTCAGAACCTGTATCAACTCACTGACAACGTGAGCTACGTCAGGGGCAAGCACAGCCTCAAGTTTGGCTTTGATGGTCGCAAGTTCATCTCCCCGCAAAGTTTTACACAGCGCGTGCGCGGCGACTATGAGTACGACTACCTTACCGAATATCTTCAGGATGTCGCCCCCACCAGCTTCGGTGAAAGGTCCACCGGCAACTTCTTCTATTACGGCGACCAGACTGCCTTCTACGGCTACGCTAACGACACTTGGCGCATCACCGAGAAGCTCAGCCTCAACTTCGGCCTCCGTTACGAGTTCACTGCGGTCCCTGTCGGCGAGCGTGAGCAAGCCCTCAATATCAAGGCCAGTGCCCCAGGACTCGTCACCTTTGGCGCACCCCAACCGCAAATGCACAACTTCTTCCCGCGTGTAGGCATCAACTACGCGGTCAATCCCAATACCAGCATCCGTGCCGGCTTCGGCATCGCCGGAGACGTCCTCGACGATAACCTTGGCCTCCTGACCGTCCCCCCTCAGTATGGGTCAACCAACGACGTGAACACGAGTGTCAGCTCAAATCCCGCACCCGCCGCTTGCACGGGTGGGAACTACACGGCAGGATGCGCAGGCTTCCTTGCCAGCGGCGGGTTGCCTCATGGAACCGGCACTCTGAACACATACTCGACTATCGCAGCACAGCGCGCGGCAACTACTTCATTTCTGCCTGTCAACGAGGAGCTGCCCTATGCCGAAAACTGGACTCTCGGTGTTCAGCACGTCTTCAAAAGCGTCTACACCGCTGAAGTCCGCTATGTCGGAACCCGCGGCATTCACCTGCCCACCCAGGATCAGATCAATATCCAGCCCAGGGTCACAGCAGCCAATCAGATTCCCACTCTCATGAGTGCGCCATCTGCGGCCTCGCTGGGCTCTTATACCAATACCCTCCCTAAAATCACCGCGCTCTCCAATATTGTTCCGGCATGGAACTTCCCCACGGATAACCTGGGCGGTTTCACAGGCAAGATGACCTCCTACCGGCCCTTGTCCGAGTCGAACTATAACGGCATGGAAGCCAGCCTCAATCGCCACTTCACCCAGGGATTGCTCTTGAACCTCTCCTGGACCTGGAGCAAGGCGATGGACGACGCCACGGCCGCGACCTTCTCCACCACCCTCACACCGCGCCGCCCGCAGAACTCGCAGAACGTCGCTGCCGACTACAGCCGTTCCGCCCTCAGCCGTACGCACAGAATTACCTTGGTCGCTGTCTACGACTTGCCCTTCTTCAAGACTTCAAGCTGGCTCTTGAAAAACACCATCGGAAACTGGGAAATTGCGCCCATCTATACCTATGAGTCGCCTGAGTACTTTACGGTTCTCTCCGGCGTCAACTCCAACCAGAACAGCGACTCCGCCGGGATTGACCGCACCATCTTCAACTCCAACGGCGTCAAGCACACCGGCTCGGCAGTCGTCTCATACGCCAATCCAAATATGGCCAGCCTGTGCGCAGCGGGAACCACCGCGACTGACCCGAACGGCACGATCATTTGCAGTGCCGATACCGTTGCCTATGTGGCCAAGAATCCCAACGCGGAATACATCACCGCCGCCGCCGGCACTTTGCCCACCTCGGAGCGCAACACTGAGCCCATCAACCCCATCGACAACATCGATGCCACGGCCATCAAGCGGTTCAACTTTGGCGAAGCCCGTTCCATCGAATTCCAGGCACAGGCGTACAACGTGTTCAACCACCCGGAATTCAACGCCCTCGGTTCCACCATCCAGTTCAATCCGTCTACCAATCAGGTGTCCAACGCTTCGTCGCTGGGATATGCTACCGGGACTTTACCGGCCCGTGTGCTGGCGTTCACCGCCCGGTTCCAGTTCTAACGGTTCCGGTAGCAGTTTGAAAAGGGGGCCGATGCCCTGCCAGTGGGCATCGGCCCCCTTTTTTGAGGTTCTTGAGCGGACCACCCTGAGTGAATGGTCCGGCAGAAAACGCCGTGGCCGGCCGGGGTGTGAGATTCTCTGAAGTCAGCATAGATCCGCGGCAAGGCCGATGGTGCGAAGGGGTCTGCGCGAGCGCACAGGCCGCGAAGACCAGGAAGGTCAAGGGGCGGGACGTCATCGAGGAGACGATTCTGACGCCGGGCAGCCCATCTCGCTCACGGCTCTCCGCCCGGTGCTGACGGCCATGG
>PKXI01000274.1 GCA_003133425.1 Acidobacteriaceae bacterium | reverse complement strand
TTTCCGCAGCCTGTTTAGCCCCGGCCCTTTCGAGCAACAACAGCCATACATCTGAAACAACTGCTGCGCTCAGCTTGGCAACACGTGTATTTTTGATCTGTATCGATCGAGCAGGAGCAAGCATGGCGCGAGTAGCAATCGTAGGAGTCGGAGCAATTGGAGGCGCCCTGGCCGGCCTGCTTCAGACGGCCGGTCGCCACGAAATCACGCTGTGCACTCGGCGGCCATTAAACCCACTGATGGTGCATACGCCTGACGGCGACGTGCAAGTCAACGCGCAGAACGTGACCGATCCTGCGCACGCCGGAGCCGTGGACTGGGTAATCGTAGCCACCAAAACGTATGACGCCGAAGGCGCTGCCGCGTGGTTCGCTGCCCTGTGCGCAGCCGGCGCCCCCGTAGCCATTGTGCAAAACGGTGTCGAACATCGCGAGCGCTTTGCGCCCTATCTGAGCACGGACCGGCTTCTGCCGATAGTCATCGACGTTCCTACTGAACGGCAGCCCGACGGTAGTGTCCGCGTTCGCGGCGCAACGCTGATGAAGGTGGAAGATATCCAACTCGGCAGAGACTTTGCCGCACTCTTCACAGGCGCGACAGCCAAAATGATGCTCGTCGATGACTTCACGACCGCGGCCTGGTGGAAGCTCTGCATCAATTCCGTCGGCGCATTGAACGCATTGACCGTGAAACCGGCCGGCGTGCTGAGAGAAGAAGCAATGGGCCGCGTCGCAATGGAGATGGTGGCGGAATGTGTTGCTGTGGGCCGCGCAGAAGGCGCTCATCTTGACGACAACCTGCCCGAACAGGTGATAGCGATGTACCGCGCCCAACCTGCCGACTCCGTAAATTCCCTGTTGGCTGACCGCCTAGCGGGCCGGCAGATGGAGTCAGACGCACGCAACGGGGCAATCGTGCGCAAAGGCGAAAAGCATGGCATCGCAACGCCCATGAACCGGATGGCGGTCGCGTTGCTGCAAGCTGTTTAAGGAGTGAAACGACATGAACGATCTGGCGGAATCTGTTGCTCACGCGTTTATACGCGCCATCAACCGGCAGGATGTAGATGCGCTCGCGGAGTTGATGACCGACGAACACCGGTTCATCGACTCACTCGGCAACGTAGTCAAGAGCCGCGATAAGATGCGCACCGGCTGGGCTAAATACTTCCGCATGGTTCCCGACTACACGGTCGCCATCGAAGAAACTTTCTGCGACGGCCCCGTGGTCGTGATGCTGGGCATGGCGCAGGGAACCTATACCCCCGATGGAAAACTCAAGCCGGAGAACTGCTGGACCACGCCGACCGCCTTCCGCGCGTACATTGAAGAGCAGAAAGTGGCGGAGTGGCGCGTCTACGCCGACAACGAGCCGATCCGGCAGCGCATGGCAAAAAGCGCCTGAGCCGCACCGCCGCGCACGATCTCTGCCGCAGGTCTCAGGACACCATGTGCAGTCGCTTGTGAATGTGCACAGCTTCCCCGACCCCGCCATCTCCAAGTTGACTCCGCGGCGCCGTCCCTTGGCTACATGTACCTCGGAGGCCTGCCACCCTACTAACCCCTTTGTTCCCAATGTTTTCCTTGAGATCTAGCCGAAAGGACTTGCAAAAGTCCTCAGCTCCATTTACTTTACTAACCAGTTAGTTAAAATGTCCGCCACCATCCCAACCCGCACGCAGACCGAGCGCGCCGAACAGGCGCGGGCCCGCATTCTCGATGCCGCCGTCAGCGAATTCAGCGAAAACGGCCTCGCCGGAGCCCGCACCGAACAGATTGCCGAAGCTGCCGGCGTAAATAAGGCCCTGCTCTACTACTACTTCAAAGGCAAGGATGCACTCTACGCCGCAGCGCTTGAATCGGTGGCGCAGCGCGTAGTAGCCAGCAGCCTCGCAGCCATGACAAGCGACCGCTCGGCCGGTGAGCAGGTGGTTCATTTCGCCCTCAGCCACTTTGACCGAATCCACTCGCAGCAGGCATTCCAGAAAATGATGCAGCAGGAGATGATGCGCCTGCACCGCGGCGAAGAAAACGCACTCACGCCCATTGTCGAAAAGGTCTTCCGTCCGATGATGATGCGACTGCGCGATCTGTTCGCTGAAGGCAAGCGCACTGGAGAACTGATCCAGGCCGACGAGTGGCAGATCATGTATTCGGCTCTGGGAGCCAACGTCTTCTACTTCATGTCAGCGCCGGTGGTAGGAATCATGCTGGAGAAGAATCCGCTTGAGCGCAGCGCGATGGAGTTCCGGCGCAAAGCCGCCATTGAGTATCTCGGCCTCGCGATCTTCACTGATCGAAAGCACGGTGCAGAAGTTGCAGCGCGCGTGCTCGCCGCTACGCCTATGCCCAAAAGCGGCGAATTCAAGTTGTTTGAGAGGAACGCCAAGTGAACGCACGTAATCGAGTTTTCATCATCCTGGCCCTGCTGACGCTGGGATCGCTCATCTGGTACCTGGTCACGGTCAGGCCCACAGGTGACCTGCAACTGATCGGCACAGTGGACGCCAATGAGGTGTTGGTGAGCGCCAGAATTCCGGGACGCATCCAGACACTCACCGTCAAAGAAGGCGACACCGTCAAGGCCGGACAACTGATCGCCGTTATCGGCAGCGATGACTTGGACGCGGCGCTCAAAGCGGCCGAAGCCGCCACGGCCAGTCAGCGCTCGAAGCTGAACGGAACCGTCGAGACTGAGCGTCAGAACAGCGGCGAGACCAGCAGCGCCACAGTCAGCGCAGAAGCCCAGGTGCGGGTCGCCGAGGCTTCCCTGGCCCAGGCCAAAGCACAGCTCGAACATCAGCAGGCCGATACCAGCCGGACCGTCGCGCTCGCCCAGCAGGGCATCATGAGCGCGCAAGCGCGGGATGAGCAGGTAACCGCCCTGCAGGCGGCGCAAGCTGCCGTGAACGCTGCAGCGAGTACGCTTTCAGCAGCCCAGGCCAACCTCCGCCAGGCACGCGCCCATGAACTGCTGGCGGCCGTTTCGGCTCACACTGTGGACTCGACTCGCGCCGACGTGGCAAACGCGCGCGCGCTCGCCGATCAAGCCAGGGTCGAGAAAAGTTATGCTGAAGTGCTGGCGCCAGTCGGCGGAAGAGTGAACGTATGGGCGGCCCGGCAGGGCGAAGTAGTCGCAATGGGTGCTCCCATCGTCACCATCATGGACCTCACCCAGACTTGGGTCTATGCGCCACTGCCGGAAACGCAGGCCGACGCTGTGCAATTGGGCGACAGCCTGCGCGTGGTTATGCCCGGCGGCGCAATCATCTACGGCAAGGTCATCAACAAGGCCGCGGAAGCCGACTTTGCCACCCAGCGCGACGTGAGCGCCCGCAAGCGCGACATCAAAACAATCCAGTTGAAAATGCTCATCGACAATCCCGGCGAGCAGTTCGTCCCCGGCATGACCGCAGAAATTTACATTCCCAAGACCAAGTTGGTGAAGCAGTGAGCGTCACGGCTACAAATGGCGGCATGAACGAGAGGCCCATAGCCAACGGGTCTACCTCCATCCAGGTGGAACATGCCGTTAAGCGCTACGGCGCCTTTGAAGCAGTCAAGGATGTGAGCTTCTCCGTGGCCGACGGCGAAATCTTTGGCCTGCTCGGACCCAACGGCGCCGGCAAGAGCACGCTTATCCGCATGATGACCACGCTCATTCCGCTCACCGGAGGCAAAGCCATCGTTGCCGGTCACGACGTGGCCAAAGAGCCGGATGCCGTACGGCGCGTCATCGGCGTCATTCCCCAGGCACTCACCAGCGATCCGGACCTCACCGTCGAAGAGAACCTGAGCATTTACGCCAAACTCTACAGCGTCCCAAAAGCAGAGCGCATCAAGAATATTGCTGAAGTGCTTGAAGCGGTCGATCTCACCAAATGGCGCGGCGCCCAAACCAAAACTCTCTCCGGTGGAATGCGCCGTCGCCTTGAGATTGCCCGCGGGCTGGTCCACAATCCCAAGATCTTTTTTCTCGACGAACCCACCACCGGCCTCGATCCGGTCTCCCGCATTGCTGTCTGGGAGATGCTCGACAACCTGAGAAAGACCCGCCAACTGACCATGCTGCTCACCACCCACTACATGGAGGAGGCAGACAAGCTCTGCGACCGCATCGCCATTGTGGATCACGGCAAGCTCGTGGCCCTTGGCACACCCATAGAGCTCAAGCACAGCGTGCCCGGAGCTAACGTCGTCGAAGTCCACTTCGACCGCGAGACGGACGAATGGCAGGACAGGCTGGAGAAGCTCGAAGGAGTGACCAGCGTGCAGGCCGAGAGCGCCGGCTTCTATCGTGTCCTCACTTCTTCCGGTTCCAGAACCACGATGCAACTGGTCGAGCTCGCCGCTTCACTTGGCGAAACTCTAACCTCGCTCAGTGTTCAGAACACCACGCTCGACGATGTATTTGTCCACTACACAGGCCGCCAGCTCCGCGATGAACAGGTCAAGCCGCCGGTATTCCAATTGCCGCCGCGTCCGGGAGCTCAGCCATGAACCGAATGTCTGCAATCGTAGAACGCGAAATGCGCAAGTTCTTCCGCTCGCCCACGCTCATGATCATGTCGCTGATGATGCCGATTCTGCAGTTGATCATCATGGGCAACGCCTTCGGCGGCAAGATCGTCGGCGCCAAGGTGGCCGTAGTCGACTACGATCATGGTCCTGAAGCAGTCAAGATCCGCGAGGGCTTCGACGCCATCGCCGTCAATATCAAAACCTTCACCACCATCAACTACAGCGATGAGATGCAAGCTCGCGAAGACGTTCGCACCGGCAAGGTAGATGGTGCCGTCATCATTCCCGTGCAATACTCGCGCCGCGTCTATTCGCAGGATGCGCCACGCATTGGCTTTGTCGTCGACAACACTGACCAGTTCACCTCCGGCAGCCTTGAGGGCGAAATGCAGGCTCTGGTCGCTGCACTCAGCGCCCCGGTTATTCAGCCTCGCGTGGCCAACAGCATCGCGCTTGAAATCGTCGAGCTCTACCCCTACGTCGGCTATATGAAGTTTCTTCTCCCGGCATGCATCGCGCTGGCCATGTACATCTCCGTGATGATCGGCGGCGGCATGTTGTACATCGACGACAAGGCCCGCGGCGTCCACGAGGGCTATCTCGTCACCCCCATCACGCGCCTCGAACTTGTGATGGGCCTCAACCTGGCCGGCTCCATCAAGGCCGTCCTCAGCGGCATCTGCCTGACAATCATCGGCTCGCTGATGGCCGGACTCGGAATCATCTTTCATCCCATAGTCATGCTCGAAGTTCTGTCCCTGATTCTAGTCACCTCGCTCGCCTTCAACGGCATGATGTTTCTGCTCATGGTACGCGTAGACGATCCGCTGGTTCCCCGCGCCATGTTCGGCGTTCTCAACCTTCTGCTTTTCTACCCTTCCGGCGCCATGTATCCCATCTCGGCATTTCCAGCCTGGCTCCGAGCGCTCTCTGTCGTCGACCCTTTCACCTACGCCATACATGGCTTCAAATCAATCATCCTGAAAGACGGCGGATTCGCCGCCATCCAGTTCGACCTGTTATTCCTGTTCGTCTTCGGCATGGGCACACTACTGATCGCAACCCCGCTCTTCAAGCGAACACTGTAGGTATTGCTCACGCAGCTGTTGGTGGCTGTTTCAATTACCGCCTTGAAGTAGTGCCCGACACTTCACATTGCAGAACTTCCCGCTCGGCGACTCCAGACCTTGCGCATAATGCGTCCGGAGCCGCATGAAGTGTCAGGGCACGGCTTCAGCCGTGCTGCAAAGCACTGAAAAGTGACACGGGCTTTAGCCCCTGCAAATACCCTTGAGCCAATTCGATCCAAATTCAATGACTAGTTCTGTCGCTGACCGCTTACGCAAAATAGTTGATCTGCGCGCCCTGGCCATTCTCGCCAGCGTGTCCGCTCGACTCAGCTTCGATGCCGTCTTCCAGTTCGTCTGATTCGGCGTCCTGCCCGCCTCCGGCCTTCTTGCCGCTACCTGAATAGCTGTCGTCGCCCGGACCAGCCGAATTCTCGATTTCAAACAGAGCCGAGAGCTCAGGGTCCGCTGGTGGAACCTTCACAACCGGCATTGCGCGAATTCCGGCGATTGGACTGATCTCCATCTTCGCTCCTCGCTTGGGGCTGCCCCTGCTGTCCCATATCGACGGAACCGTGGGGAACTTTAATCTGTCCTGAAAGACGACATCCCGGCTGCACGAAATAATGCTGACGCCATGCTGGCCATAACCTCAGGTGCTGAGAATGGTCAGCGCTTATTGGCGCAGCGCGAAGACGGGTACTGACCGGTGGGAGATCGCCGTCGGAAATTGCACAGTGGGCAGCGCCTCGGTCTGGAATGGGGTCTGCTGCAGCAGTTTCATCCCCTGCGCCAGGTTCAAGCCAGAAGGAACTTGGACGAACCCTCCCCGCACCTCACTGATCTCGTGAGAAAAATCCTTGAACAGCATCGCTCGGCCGCTGACGTGTAACTCCAGGCCCTCGATCTTCCACTCTGTGGCGCTCACCTGGGTTCGCTTCAACTGGAACCACCCGCCCTTGCTGAGCCGGCCCAGGATGCCGAAACCGAAGTCCACATTCTCCCGGATTCGGCCGTCGATCTGCGCCAGCCTTTTGTACTGAGTATCGATGCACAGCGTACCACCCAGGGCGTGGAAGATACGAGATTCAACTGATTGCGCAACATAGGCCGGATTGGGCCGGAAACTCAGCCGGCGGCATCCCTTCTCCTCGCCGTCATACTCGAAAATGAATGCATTCGGCAACATCACCAGAATCCGGCCAATACGCTCTTCGCCGTCGGTGAATTCCCGCTGGTTGCGGGCCTGCTCCCAGGTCGAGCCAAGCAGGCGCTGCAGCCGGGTCTCCTCCTGCTTTTGAAACTCCGGCCTCAGTGGGCGCCCATCGCTGAGGTAAAGCCGTGTAATGGGTCCTTCCGCGGTCTCCACCTGGTCCTCGCGCTCCGTCCCGTCCTCTTTGTGCCGCTGAACCCAATAACGCCAGGAACCATGTGCCTGGTGGTCCTGAAGTTCGTTGTAGACGACCTCGCGAACCAGTTGACCAGCCGTCTCCGGTTGACGCGGCTGAGCACACAAGGCAGCCTGCGCAATCGCCAGAACGGCTACAGTCGCCCAAAGCGAACGCACAGTGCTTCCATGCCGAGCAGAATTTTGGCGCGCGAGCGGTGAATTGCGACCTCCCGGTAAAGAGTCGACAAGAAGCGCGTGAAACGTGGGAGAAAGCTGGCCGAGTGCATGAATGGGATAGGGTATTTCCGTATCTGCGGAGCCAAACGCCCGAGCTGGAGCCAGAGTTGGCATGACACCTGCGATATCAGAACTTGTTACACTGAGGCCATGTTGGATGAATTGGAGTTCCGCCGTCTGGTCGATATCGCTCATGAAGCCCTCAAACAGCACCTCATCGAGCGCGAGGAAGTTGAAGACTCCGGCTTCGAAGTGGAGGAGCAGGGCGGCGTACTGAATGTTCTGTTCGAAGAACCCGCGGGCAAATTCGTGATCACGCCCAATGCGCCGGTTCGCCAGATATGGATCTCAGCGCTCTCCACCAGCTTCAAACTCGATTGGGATGATGCGGCCAAAGCCTTCGTGCTTCCACGCACAGGCGAGGCTCTCATGCCGCTCGTTGACCGTCTGATCGCGGAGCACCTCAAAAGTTAACTCTGATTCCGCCGTCGGCCTATTGCTTCACAAAGTCGAATGTACAAGGGCGGCCTACGATGCCGAGGCCCTCGTCTCGCGCGCCTGAGCCTTCAGTTTCTTTGAATTTGGCTTTGATGTTGTAGCTGTAATTCTCGCCCTCATGGGCGAAGACTCCACGAGCATACGTCCTGGAGTAGACGATTCCATTGGCAGACAGCTTGGCCGAGCCATCTTCCGCGACTGGGCCTTCAATCAGCAGATAGCCGGGTTGCCCGGCCGTGCCGTGCTCTCCTTTGAAGTTGCCGTTTTGGATCACGCTTGGAATCTTCCAGGTATAGCCCTCTGTACTCCCTTTTGCGGGACACGTGAGCGTTGTGAGCCAATTGCCGTCGAAGTGTTCCCCTGCGATCAAAAGCCCTGGCAGAAACACCAAGGCGCAAACCACCAGAAGCCGGACCGCTTGCCGCATACCAGTCCCTCCATCGGTCCATAATCCTAGCACACCACTCGTGTGAAGGCTCGCCGGTTCCAGTCAATTGCAAACGAAAAGGTCCGACGAATAAGCCGGACCCTTCGCAAATTTCTATGGCCCAATCTCTACGGCAAAGCGTAAATCGTCTTCAGAACCTTCTGCGCCAGGCCGCTCGGCAGCGGTGCGTAGGAGAGGGACGACACTTCGCCTTCGCCGGAATTAACGATCCAGCTCAGCATGTCCTTGAGTACCTTTTCCTTGGCAGCATCGGTGGGGTGTGTAGGAATCAGCAAGTAAGTAAAGCTTGAGATTGGATAAGCGTCCGCGCCAGGCGCGTTGGTAATCGAAATGCGATAGTCGGCGGGCATGTTCTTGATCCCAGCCGCGGACTCGGTTACGCCCGGAATCGAGCCTTTCACCCAGTTGCCGGCAGCGTTCTTCATCGCACCAAACGTCATTTTGTTCTGGAGCGCATAGATCAGTTCCACATAGCCGATTGCGCCCGGCAACTGGCGCACCAATCCGGCCACGCCCTCATTGCCCTTGCCACCTACGCCCACCGGCCAGCTGGGCGAGGTGCCTTTCCCCGGTCCGCCAGCCCAATCCTTGTTCACCTTGCTCAGGTAGTCGGTAAAAATGAAGCTGGTACCGCTGCCATCGGAGCGATGCACAACAATGATCTTCTGGTCGGGCAGTTTTACTCCCGGATTGTCCTTGGCGATATTGGCGTCGGCCCACGTCGTGATCTTGCCCAGGTAAATGTCGGCCAGCGTCTGGCCGCTGAACCTGATATCGCTCACGCCCGGCACGTTGAAAACCGGAACCACCGCGCCCAGCACAGTGGGAATGTGGATCAGCTTCACCTGGGAAGATGAAAGCATATCGTCGGTCATCGGCATGTCCGATGCGCCAAAGTCCACGGTGCCCTTGGTCACCTGGCTGATGCCGCCGCCCGAACCAATGGACTGGTAGTTGATCTGGACGCCGGGATGCGCCGCGCTGTATTCACTGAACCACTTGGAGTAAATGGGGTATGGAAATGTGGCGCCGGCCCCGGTCAATTTCTGGGCCTGAGCGGTCCTCATGGCCAACATCGATAACACAATGGCAATCAACGTCTTCTTCAAAGTACGCTCCCTTGCAGTTTTTCACTGCCGCCTTTCATTCTCTACACCGAATGTTACGGGGAGTTGAAAGATGTGCATTTTTTGCATTGGTTTCTTGGGTTCTGGCGAGGGGTAACTGCCGTGTCACAATCAAGTTACTGCCGATATCTTGATTCCCTACCCGTGTCCGGCCGTGCTGGAAAAGCCAGATAAAGAATCGGCTACTGCCTTTAGGCTTCCGGACCGTCCCATCGCGACCTCGTGGCCGATTTCTACGAGATCCTCCACGGCCGCGACATCAAGCTCATGGTCTATCTATCCATGAGGGAATGCCGCGCATTCACCTAAGCTCAGTCAGAGAACCCCCAGAATCTAACCTCCTGCAACAGGAGCGCGCTGCGCAACCAGCGCTAGAGCATTTTCAATTTA
>PKXI01000226.1 GCA_003133425.1 Acidobacteriaceae bacterium | reverse complement strand
GCGAGACCTGGGGCACCCACAGTTTACGAGTGTGCGGGGCGCAGGGCGGGCCGGTGCATGGGCTGCTTGCTGCTGGCGAACGTTCCGCCGGGCTGGCGATCTCCTTCCAGGCGGAACTGTCGAATCATGCCATCCAGATCGCTGGCCAGCGAAGCGAGGTTTCTGAGTGCTTCGACAGCCTCTTCGGCGCCTTGCGCTGTCTCGTTGGACAACAGCGAAATCTGTCCGGCGGATTCCGAGATTTCGCCGGACGCGGCGGTCTGTTCGGTCGCCGCTGTGGCTATCAGGTTGATCTGGTGCTCCACCTGCCTGGAGGACTCGATAATGGCCACAAGGCTGTGCCGTGCGCGGGAGGTTTCCTGCATCCCGGTTTCGACGGCTGAGCGGCTTTCATGCATCACTTCGAGGGTCTCGCGGGTTTCTTCCTGGATGCTGCGAATGGTTCCGGCGATTTCTTCTGTTGCGCCCTTGGTGCGCTCGGCAAGGCGGCGGACTTCACCCGCGACTACCGCGAAGCCGCGTCCATGCTCTCCTGCGCGGGCCGCTTCGATGGCCGCATTGAGTGCCAGCAGGTTGGTCTGCTCGCTGATCTCCTGAATCACGTTGACGACCTTGCCGATCTCCTCAGAGCGATGGGCGAGCGAGGTCATTTTTTCGGAGACGGAGCTGGTGGCGGCGGCGATTTTTTCCATGGTGGCGGACGCGGCCTGCATTACTGCTCCGCCCTGATCGGCTGTTTCGGCGGAGGCGCGGCTGGATGCGGCTGCGCTTTCTGCGTTGTGGCTTATTTCGCCGACGGTTGCTGTCATTTCCTGCGCGGCAGCGGCAATCTGGCTGATCTTGCTTGATTCGGTGCGGGCGTTGCCTGCACTCTGCTCAGAGCGGGCGCTGATCTCGGTTGTGGCTGCCGAGAGAGTTTCCGCGCTCTGGGCTACGGATTGGAGGACGGCGCGGATGGAGGCGACACTGGAGTTCAAGGCGGCTGAGAGTCGCCCGATCTCATCGCTGCCGGATTCCTCGACGCTCACCGTCAGGTCCTTTTCCGCAATCCGCTCCAAAGCGGCCGTGGCCGCTTGCAGCGGAGGCGCAATCAGGCGGGTGAGGACGAGGCCTGTGATCGCGCAGAGCAGGACAATCAGCACGGTGACGCCGAAATTGATCCAGGTGGCGCGGCTGGCGGAGTGGGTCACAGCGCTCGACTCCTCCGCGGCGTACTTCGCATTGAGGTTGAAGTCCTCGGTGATCGCGGCCAAGACCGTGTTGAACTGCGCTGTGGTCGAGTCACCCTTGCCAAAACACATCTCCGTGGCTTCATCCACCTTGCCGGCCTCCGCCAGAGCGAAGGTGCGATCGCTGGCCCCGCGGTATTGCGCGAAAGTGGAAGAGAACTTCTCGTAGAGTTCGCGCTCCCCCGGATAGCTGACGGTGGGTTCGTAGATCTTCAAGGCCGCGTCATACTGTTCCAGCGCCTTTTGCCGTTTGTCGGCTCTGTCGGAGCGACAGGCCGCGTCCTTGCACAGCAGCATTGCATAATCCATGCCGCGTACCGTGTTGGCCGCTTCCCGAATATCCGCAAGGGAGAGGGCGCCGGGCACCGCGTTGTCGCTGACATCGAGGTTCTTGACGGCGATATCCCGGAAGGTGACGTAGGTGTAGGCGCCCAGCACGCAGCAAAGGACGCACACGAAGCCGAAGGCGACGATGAATTTGCGGGAGATGGGGAGATTGCGGATTGCGGACATTGACTGGTTCCTTTCCCTTTACAGGGCCGACAGTATCTTGTTCAGGCAACCCCGGGCGCGCAGTTTGATGCGATCATCAGGCGTCCAAGACAAATACGTCATCGGCGGTGGTGGAAAAAACTTGATGGAAAGCGATGCGTCTGAGGGGAGAGCGCTGCGGGAATGAACGGCCGCAGTTGGCAAGGTCTTGCCGCGATGGGTGATGGAGCCAGAAGGCCCCAGCGTTGCCATGTGCTGCGCGGTCGTTGAAGGGATCAGAGTGGGTTCAGGCCGGTGATTGCGAACACGGAGGTTTGTTGCATCGCCGGGTAGATTAGAAGGTACAAATCCAAAATGTAATTTTCGCTGAGACGGAATAGCTGAAGACCTGTGTGCGCACTGCCGAAACAAAGGTCACGTCATGGTGAAGGATCTTGTTTCGAGGACACGACGCCGGGTACAGGCGGCGAGCGTTTCACGGGAGCCGAGAAGCGGGATGCTGCCATGGCATATCAGTTTGAGAAGGAAGAAAAAATGAACCGGTTTGGAATCGTCATATCGCTTGTGTTGGCATCGATGTTGATGACCGATTCGTGCGTTGTGAGCGGGCAGCAGTCTTTCAGGGAAAGGTTTATTGCACACAATAGCGAGATGGGCGCGCTGCAACCCTCTTGGATCGTGCCGCTTGTGACGCCCGATCCAAGGCTGATCCAGTATGCCCGGGTGTCAGTGTCGCACGAGTATACCGCGGCGCATGCGGAGACGGTGAACTACGGCAACGGCCGGGGCTTCGGGCTCATCTCGGGAAACCGCTTCGAGTTCGACTACGTTCAGCCGGCCTACATTCAGCACAACACAGCGGGAGCGATGGATGGGTTTGGCGACACATCAATGACAGTCAAGTACCGGATCGCATCGGGGAATGCGAAGCACGGCAATTTCGACATAGCGGCTATTCTGAACCACTGTTTTGCGACCGGGAGTTACAAGAACGGAGGAGCGACAGACTCGTTCGGGCCGACGCTTGCAGGCGGTTATGCTTTTCGGCGCTTCGACGTGATCTCCGCGCTGGGCGGCACTCTGCCGACTGGCCTGATCGCAGTGCAGGGCCGATCGATTGCCTGGAATACCGCAGGCCAGCTTCACGCAACACCCCACATCTGGTTCGAGGTTGGGAACAACGCGACCTTCTACTTCAGCGGAGCGCACGACGGGAAGATGCAGAACTTTGTTACGCCGGCAGCTTTCTACGTGGTACGGCGCAAGGAGTGGAAGCCGACGCATCCTTTCCTGGTTATCGACGCCGGCATGCAGATTGCGACTTCGGGCTTTCACACGTATAACCACAACCTGATTGCGGAGACGCGAATTCTGTTCTAGAGCGAAGCTGCCGGTGTGGAGAGGGACGAGGCGGAGCGGAAGAAAGGCGCCTGTTCCTCGGGTAGTGGGTCAGCTTGAGAGAGCATTCCCTCAGGGGCAAAAGCCCACGGTGATATTGATGGATCTATGCACGGGCTCAAGCCCGGACCCTTCTGCATTACTGCCGTGCCTCGCCCGCTCTTGCTCAAATCGGAGTGAATCGATATTCTTGGGCCGTTTCGTCTTCTCATTGAGGAGACGCCCTGGAATTGAGGTTTGCTATGACGATGCCGCGGTTGGTTGTTTCTATCAGTGTGCCTGCGATGGTTTTGGCGGTTCTGGCCGGCACTTGCGGGTTGAGGCTGGCAGCTCAGGCGGCGCCGGCTGCCGCTGCGCCTGCTCCCGTCCAGGCTGCGCCGGCACGTCCAGCACCGACACCGGAGCAATTGGCGATTCAGGCTGCGTCAGAGAAGGACCACCAGCGCATGATGGACCTGCTGGGCATCAAGACGCTGCGGCCTGGGGCGAGCGGCAATGCCGATGGACCCAACCCGGCCAACTACGACGAGTCGAAGGCTGACGTCTATACGAACTTGCCCGATCCGCTGGTGATGAAGAGCGGCGCGAAGGTGACTTCGGCTGAGATGTGGCGGAGCCAGCGGCGGCCGGAGATTCAAGAGGATTTCGACCGCGAGATACTGGGCCGCACGCCGGCCAACCAGCCCAAGGTGACGTGGGGGGTGGTGAGCACCACGCAGGAAAAGAACGGCGATGTGCCGGTGGTGACAAAGCAACTGCGGGGTCATGTCGATAATTCGGCGTGGGCGGCGATTAGGGTGGACATCGATCTGACGCTGACGACCCCGGCAGATGCAAAAGGACCGGTTCCGGTGATCATGGAGTTCGGATTCAGCCGCGAATTCATGGCACAGATGGCAAAGCGGTTTCCTCAGTTCGCGGCCGGTGGGGCGGGAAATCAGGGGCCGACCTGGCAGCAACAGGTGCTGGCAAAGGGCTGGGGCTACGCGGAGTTGGTGCCTACCAGCTACCAGGCAGACAACGGCGCCGGGTTGACGGAAGGCATTATCGGCCTGATAAATAAGGGCCAGCCGCGCGCGCCGGACGACTGGGGCACGCTGAAGGCCTGGGCCTGGGGCGCGAGCCGGGCGATCGATTATTTTGAGACCGACAAAGCGGTGGACGCGAAGCAGATTGGCCTTGAGGGGCACTCCCGCTACGGCAAGGCCACGCTGGTGACCATGGCCTATGAACCGCGGCTGGCGATTGCGTATGTGAGCTCGTCGGGCGAGGGTGGGGCAAAGCTCTACCGGCACATCTTCGGCGAGCAGGTGGGCAACGTGGCCGGCAGCAACGAGTACCACTGGATGGCAGGCAACTTCATGAAGTACGCGGGGCCGCTGACGCCCGGCGACATGCCTGTGGATGCGCATGAGCTGATTGCGATGTGTGCGCCGCGGCCGGTCTTCGTCTCCGGCGGCGCCCTCAAGGGAGACGGATGGGTCGACGCCAAGGGAATGTTTCTGGCGGCTGCGAGCGCGGGGCCGGTGTATCGGCTGCTGGGCAAGCGCGACATGGGCACGACGGAGTTTCCGCCGATTGAGACGCCGCTGACGGATGGGGATGTGGCCTTCCGGCAACACACCGGCGGACACACGCCGGCGCCGAACTGGCCCACGTTTCTCATCTTCGCCGCGCGCTACCTGCACACAGCGGGAGCAGCGCAAGGGCAGCGCGCGCCTACCGTCGATGAGTTGGCGCAGCGCGATGCGGCAATCAAGGACCATCAGCACATGATGGATCTGCTCGGCATCAAGCAGCTTCGTCCTCCGGCCAGCCACGATCCCAAATCTCCCAACGCGGTGAACTACGACGAATCGAAGGCGAACCGTTATCCAACGCTGCCTGATCCGCTAAAACTGAAGAACGGTAAACCCGTGACGTCTGCGAAGGTTTGGTGGGCAAAGCGGCGGCCGGAAATTGTGGAAGATTTCGATCGCGAAGTTGTGGGTCGCATGCCTGCGCACACACCCAAGGTGACGTGGGAGGTCACAGACACGAAGCATGAAACGGTTGGCGCAGTGCCGGTGGTAACCAAGCGTCTTGCTGGCCGCGTGGATAACTCGGCCGATCCGGCGATTACGGTGAACGTCGACCTGGTGCTCACGACTCCGGAGAGTGCAGCTGGACCCGTGCCGGTGATCATGGAGCTGGCCTTCAGCCAGGAGTTCATGTCGGCCATTGCCAGCAGCATTCCGGAGATGATTCCCGGCGGTCCGGGCAACACGGGGCCAAGTTGGCAACAGCAGGTGCTGGCCAAGGGGTGGGGATACGCGATTCTGCTGCCAACCAGCTTTCAGGACGACAATGGCGCGGGGCTTAACGCCGGCATTATCGGGCTCGTGAACAAGGGACAATCGCGCAGCCCGGAAGATTGGGGCACGCTGCGCGCCTGGGCATGGGGCGCGAGCCGGGCCTTGGATTATCTCGAAACCGACAAGGCGGTCGATGCGAAACAGGTGGGCATTGAAGGCCACTCGAGATTTGGAAAGGCAGCGCTGGTGACGATGGCCTACGATCCGCGCTTTGCCGTGGCTTACATCAGCTCGGCAGGTACGGGCGGCGATAAACTCTACCGGCATGTGATGGGCGAGCAGCTTGAAAACCTGACCACTGCGCCGACTTTCTACTACTGGATGGCCGGCAACTTCATCAAGTATGGCGGCCCGCTCGACACGGGCGATCTGCCGGTGGATGCACATGAGCTGATTGCGCTGTGCGCGCCGCGGCCGGTGTTTATCGGCGTGGGATCGAATACCGCAGGGGACGAGTGGGCGGACTCCATGGGCGAGTTTCTTGGGGTAGTGGGAGCGGGGCCAGTTTATCGGCTGCTGGGCAAAAAGGATTTGGGGACGACGGAGTTCCCGCCGATTCAGACCGACCTCGACGCGGGCGATCTGGCGTTCCGGCAGCACCAGTTCGGGCACACGCCGGCGCCAAACTGGCCGTTCTTCCTGGAGTTCGCGGGGCGGTATCAGCACGGGCCGGGGGAGAAAAACGCGGCGGCGCAAACACAGGGCCGGTAGCGGGTCTCTTAACTACTCTCCCGAATGCTGGGGGAGTCTTATTCAATTGAATTTTGATTGCCAAGTGTGGCAGAGTGTCGGTATGGACAAGGGTTCAGTCATTGAGACGCTGCGCTTGCATGAGCCGGAATTGAGGGCCGCCGGTATCGTGCATCTGCGCCTTTTTGGCTCCGTAGCGCGTGGCGAGGCGTCCCCCGAATCGGATGTCGATCTGATGGCGGACCTCGATCGTTCGAAGCGCCTCTCCCTTGTTGGCATGGCGCACCTGGAAAACCAGCTTACCGACCTTCTCGGCGTCACGGTCGATCTCTCTCCTGCGGATTCGATGAAAGAGGCTGTGCGCGCACGGGCCATCCGCGAGGCCATACTTGCCTTTTGAGGATTCCCAATCTCATCTCCGCGACATTCGCGAGAGTATTCAGCTCATTGAGGAGTTTGTGAGTGGGATGGACCTCGACGCGTATCGCGACGACTCAAAAACCAGGGCGGCCGTCGAACGTTCGTAAAAGACCTTGTCACAAGCCGACTTTTCGATACAGATCCGCACTTCGGTGGGCGCATTGACGATTTCGCGTAAATTCTTATTGGACCGGTCGAACGAGCTGGTCGGCGCTCCTTCAATCCCGGGTCTAAAGGCGGGTGCTCATACCCATCTCAATAACCCACCACCCATTGACCTTGCTTGATGTTCAAGCTCTGGGCGATACCAGCCGCCTGCCAGACAGAATTGACTATCGGTAAAAGAGTTGTCGGATACGGACGTTCTTCTGTAACGTGCTGGACTTCCACGTCTGGGCAAACAACAACATCCCTGTCAATCAGATCACTTTTATACCCGTCAGCATAATAGGGTGTAGCCAACTTAGTGCCCTTGACGCCTATCAGGGTTAAAGTGACATAGATTGGCGGAGAAACCTCCAGGCTCTTGAGAAGCGACAGAGCTTGCTCAAAAGTAGCAACGAGTTTTTGCTCTAAGATCCCACTCGGGATAGAGCCCCTACTGTTCGATCCCAAAACATAAGAGTCCCCGTACTCTAACGAACCGTCTTTGAAAATCTGTAGATATGAGCGACCCTTGTCAGTTGTTTCCTTTGAGGTCAGCAGGAAGCCGTCCGCATTGTATCGCCACGACTCTGAACTGAGGCTCATCAGGACCTGCCCGCCGCCCCACTTACTAGTGTTAAACACCCGCGGGAGGGATTGGCCGTCAAACATCAGCGTAGCTGCCGGAATGAAATGAAACAGCAGTCTTGCGCCCATTAGCTGAACAGGCCCCTCTCCCGAAAGTGCCTTCGAAATCCTGTCTGCTTTCCAGGCTCTCAGCCGTTCCCCGATGCCTCTCTGCTCAGCGAAAGCTGCACGTATCTGGTGAACATCAAGTAGCACTTTACCGCTACTGCTGTTCCTTGAGAAAAACCGCGTCCGGTTGGCATAACTGACCATGTGAGGTGCAGTCCAACTCTTGCCAACTCGAATGACAATCACCATTCCGCGTTCGGGTATGTCTAACGCTTTGACAAAGACGACAGGCAGTCGTGGCTGAAGCCCGGTTTGAATAAGCTGTTCGATTCGATTGCATTCAGTTCCGGCGTTAGAGATTGTCAAGCCGACAATCTCACCCGGTATGCCAGTTGCGTTGCCGTCTTCGCCCTTCTCATCCGTAATGCCGAAAAGGATGTCTCCGCCAGAGGCGTTGGCGAAGGACGAAACATCAGCCAAGAATTCAGCCTTGTCATCGGTGTTTCCAACATTGAGGGTTTTCTTGTACTCCAACGTCTTGCGTTCAGACACCTTGTCTGTCACCAGGCGCACGATGTCGTCAGGGGTGATGTCGTCAAAGCCCATGGGCAGCATGGCAGAAGTGTAAAGCCCGGACGTTCAATCCGTCATCGTCACTCTACCCGGCTCCCGCAGATTCGTCCTCGGAAACGCCGTTGTCGCCTGGAGGGGCTCTTGGTTGGCGCATGGTCGCCTGAGGATCAGGGGAGTGCGGGGCTTTGTGGGGGGGATTGGGCAGGGCGGGCGGATTGACGAGCGGATGCACGCGCCGTAGGCTCATAGCATGGAGTTCAAGGTAAGCGAACTGGAGCGGGAACCGATCGACTTCGACCTGGAGTTGGCTCCGGGGGCGGTCGATCTGGGTGAAGAGGCCGAGCAGATCGGAAAGTTGGCGACCTCAGGGTGTGCGGAGGTGCTGCATGAGCACCGCGGGCCCAGGGATATTGTGGCCGACATCCGGCTGCGGGGCCAGTTTGACGGCAAATTTCAGGTTCCGTGCGCGCGCTGCGTGGAACCGGTGGAGATTCCGCTCGCGGCTGAGTTCGACCTGATCTTTCGGCCGGCGGCGGCGGATGCGGAGCCCACGGAACGGTCGATTACAGCACCGGAGACGGAAATCGGGTATTATTTAAAGGACAGTCTGTTGCTTGAAGATGTGCTGAGGGAGCAGGTGCTTTTGTCCCTGCCGGTCAGAACCCTGTGCAAGCCCGACTGTAAGGGACTTTGCCCGCGCTGCGGTGAGAACCGCAACAGTACGGCGTGTACCTGCGACGTGGGTCCGAGCGACCCCCGCTGGGAAGCGCTCTCTGGGCTCCGCGGCCGGATCGAGTCCTGAAGATAACCCCAAGAGATTGAGGGTGTTCCGCCAGGCCGAAAGGCTCAGAAACAGGCTGCTTGCGGCCTGAAGGTACCAAACGCGGGCGGAACACGAAAGGAATTGCATCATGCCGAATCCGAAAAGGCGCCACTCAACGCGCCGTACCGCACTTCGCCGCTCTCACGACTTTTTGACGGCCGTGGGCCTCTCCGAGTGCCCAACCTGCCACGAAAAGAAGCTGCCCCACCGCGCCTGCCCCAAGTGTGGCGTCTACAAGGGCCATCAGGTTCTGGACATCAAGGAAGCAGCCAAGTAGTCTGAGCATCGCGGCATTCCCAGGGATACTGCGTCCTGCCCAAGCTCTTGCAGGGTCGCCGCTCTCTGGTGGTCGCGTCGACTCAAGGGTTTTGGCTTCGAGATAGTTCCTCCCTGGTAATGCGATATGCTCATTGACATCGCGCTTGACGCCGTAGGTTCCGACAAAGCTCCAGAGCCGGAGATTCGCGGGGCGATTCTCGCCTGCCGCGCTCTTCCTGTGCGGGTTCACCTGATTGGACCCGAGGCGGAGCTGCGCGACCTGCTTGACGAACACCTCGACAACGAAGATCTGCCCATCGTCATCCACCATGCTTCAGAGCGCATTGGCATGGAAGAAAAGGCTGCGCAGGCGGTGCGGACCAAACGCGACAGTTCCATGCGCGTGGGGCTGAAGCTGGTGCGCGAGGGCAAGGCCGCGGGGTTTGTGACCGCGGGCAATACCGGAGCGGCCATGGCCACGGCCAAGATGGTGCTGGGCGCGATGCCGGGTGTGGACCGGCCGGCCCTGGCAAATCCCATGCCCAGTTCAACGGGCAATCCGTGCGTGCTGCTGGATGTGGGCGCGAACGTGGACTGCAAGCCGCAGAATCTCGCGCAGTTTGCGTTGATGGGCGAGCTGTATGCGCGCAGCGTGCTGAAGATCAACGAGCCGCGCGTGGGTCTGCTCTCGATTGGCGAAGAAGAGACCAAGGGCAACGATCTGACCCGTGAGGCGTTCCCGCTGCTGAAGGCGCTGCCGATCAAGTTCATCGGCAACGTGGAAGGGCGCGACATCTTCAGCGGATTGGCGGACGTGATTGTCTGCGACGGCTTTGTGGGCAACGTGGCGCTGAAGACCAGCGAAGGTGTTGGCCGCTTTGTGCGCGACGTGCTGCGCGAGTCGCTGACCCGCACCGTAACCGCACAGGTGGGAGCGCTGTTGTCGCGGAAGGCCTTCAACGAATTCCGCCGCCGACTGGATTACAGGGAGTACGGCGGTGCGCCGCTGCTGGGCGTGCGCGGGGTGTGCATCATCGGGCACGGCTCTTCGAATGACAGGGCCATCTTCAATGGCGTTCGCGTGGCATATGAATTTGCCAAGGCGGGCACCATTGGGCGCATCGAAGAAGAGTTTGCCAGCCACCCGAAGCAACGCGCGACCGGTCCTGACGCCAGCGATGACGGCAAACACGGCGCCATTATCCAGTGAACAGTGAACAGTGAACAGTTGTCAGTGGTCAGTTGCCCTTCAATCCCTTGATGCCAAAACCTATGCAGCAATCGACCTTTGACACGGCTCTTGTGAGCCACTTGGCCTGCCCGGCCTGCCTGGGCGATCTGCGGCTGGAAGAGGCCCGCCTTGTCTGCGCAGGTTGCGGGCGCGGCTATCCGATAGTGGACGGCATTCCGGTGTTAATTGCGGAACGTGCTGAGGCAGTTGACGCGCGCAAAAATCCGCAGAAATAACTCGACCCCAAATGCCAGTGCTGGGGCTTGTTGCGCTTACCTGCGTTGATAGAACGGCATCACGATCAGCAGTGCGAAGGCGATGGCGGCGATAAGCGCCAGCGCGATGAGGCTATAGAGGAGAACAAGATTCGGGCCTTGTGAGGCGTGGTCGGCTTGATCTTCTTCAGCGCTGCCGGATTCGCGTTCGGGCTCACTCATATTTCAGCGACTCGACCGGGTCTAACTGGGCGGCGCGGGTAGCGGGAACAGTGCCGAAGATGACGCCCACCGCCGTTGCTGACGTCAGGGCAATGATTACCGACCAGGGCGAGATGGGCAGATGGTAGTCGGTGAAGAAGTGAATCGACAATGGCACCGCCATGCCTACGAGTGTGCCAACAACTCCGCCAGTGAGCGAGATGATGATGGCTTCGGCAAGAAATTGCAGCTTGATTTCGCGGCGGGTTGCGCCGAGGGCCTTGCGGATGCCGATTTCGCGGATGCGGGCGCGCACGTTGGCCAGCATGATGTTCATGATGCCTACGCCGCCCACAGCCAGGGTGACAGCGGCTACCATCACCAGCACCGCGGTTAGCGCGTCGGCGCTCTTTGCCGCCACGTCAAGCAGTTCCTTGAGCGTTTGCGCTTTGTAGACCGAGCTGGGCCGATGGCGCGACTGGATGATGCGCAGAATCTCATTGGCGCCGTCGGGTACTTCGTCCATGCTGCGCATGGAGAAATAAATCTGATTCACGCGCTCGGTTCCGGTAAAGTAGCGAACCACGGAATAGGGAATCAGGATGGTCTGGTCGGCAATCTCCGACTGGCCAAAGTCGTTCACGCTCATTTTGAAGACGCCGATGATGGTGAAGGGGATGCCGGTAATCTCGAAGGTTCTGCCGATGGCCGAATCCGAACTGCCATACCGTTCCTTGGCGAATAGTTCGCTGACCACGGCGCACTTTTGGTGAGTGGTTTCGTCGGTATCGTCGAAGAAGCGACCCATGGTGACGATGAGATTGTGGATGAACAGGTATTGCGGGCTGACGCCGAGCACCAGCGTGTCCTTCACCACGCCGCCGCCGAAGCTGATGCGATCGTGCATGTCCATGACTGGCGAGGAGTACATAACGCCGGGCACCTGCGCGTCCACGGCCTTCTCGTCGTCGCGCGTAAGGTAGTCGGTGTAGCGCACGCGTTCAGCGTTCGTTGCGCCGCCGCCTGCGTACTCCACCTCAACCGAGTTGGTGCCGAACTTCTGAATCAACTCCAGTACGTATTGCCTGCCGGTCATGCCGATGGTGACCACCAGGATCACCGAGGCGGTTCCTATAACCATGCCCAGAGCGGTGAGCACAAAGCGCAACTTGGCGGCGCGGAAGCTGTCCAGAGCCAGCTTGAGAATCTCGCTTAGCAGCATGGTGCGGCGGGCGCTCAGCAGCGTCTCTTCGAATGAAGTGTGGCGGGCTTGATCGACTGGATTCATTCTTTCCTTATTGTTGATGCGCGAGCGCGCCTTGCGGCTTCTGGAATCGCCGGATGCACTTACGGGCTCGCCCCGTGGAGACGCCCTCAACATAGCTTACGCGCCCGCCCGCATAGTCTGGAACTGGAGACTCCGAAGGCCGGCGGCAAAATGGCCGGGAGTTTCGTTCGCGGGGTCACTTCTCATAAGATGACCCTTCCGGTTAGACGAGCCTGGAGGCGGCTCGGAATCGATGAGCCGGTGAGGGAGGTACGATGCGCGCCCTGGTCTATACGGCTCCGCGACAGGTAGTCCTGAAGGATTGTCCGCGCCCGCACGCGGCGGATGGAGAAGTGGAGATTGCCGTTGCCGCCGCGGGCATCTGCGGTGCGGACATCTCAGGATTTCTGGGGCGCAGCCGTCGCCGCATTCCGCCGCTGATTCTGGGCCACGAATTGGTGGGGCGCACTCCGGATGGGCGACGCGTGGTGGTCGATCCGCTTTTGAGTTGCGGACGATGCGCGGATTGCCTCGGCGGCCGCGAGAATCTCTGTTCCGGGCTGCGCCTGCTGGGCATGGACCCGCTGGCCGGCTGCTTTGCCGAGTTTGTGTCGGTTCCCGAGTCGCAGGTGTACGAGATTCCGGATGATCTGGATGATGCACGGGCTGTGTTTGCCGAGCCGCTGGCGAATATCGTTCACCTGTTTCGGCTGGCTGCGCCGCCACTGCCGTTCCGCATGGGCATTGTGGGAGCGGGCATGATGGGCTCGCTGGCGCTGAAGTTGGCGCTGCTCATGGGAGTGCGCGAGGTGCTGGTGGAGGACGTGGACGAGGTGCGGTTGACGGCGGCAAAGCAGATGGGAGCAACGCTGGCCGTGAACTCCACGACCGGGCGAGGCGAGGTGCGCAGCTTTGCCGGCCGCGGCCTGGACATTGTGCTCGATGCCAGCGGCGAAGAGCGGGCGCGCCAGGCGGCCTTCGAACTTTGCCGGCCTGGAGGAACGGTAGTGCTGCTGGGCATGGCGAAGGAGCGCAGCGAACTCGACTTCGGGGTCAGCATTCGCAAGGAGCACCGCGCGCTGATGTCGTTCGGCTACACGCCGGCGGACTTCAGGCGTTCGCTTGATCTGCTTGTTGCGGGGGAGATCGACCTGACGCCGTGGACTGCGGAGTTGCCACTTGAAGCGGGGCAGCAGGCATTTGAAAAGATGACCGGTTCGCGCGGCGACACGCTCAAGATGGTGCTGCGCGTGAAGAGTCCTGGCCGGTGAACCCGACTGCCGTCGAAACCATGGCGTTCCGCGTCTAGCAGCCTGTGGTGAAAGT
>PKXI01000244.1 GCA_003133425.1 Acidobacteriaceae bacterium | reverse complement strand
GGAGTTGCGAAGAAGCCTTCCAGATCGTGCCTGCGAACCACTTCGGTCACAAACTCACGCGGGCCATAGAACAGCGTGAAGAAACTGTCCCAGTCCACCGTCAACAGGAAGGACGAATCCAGCGCGGTCAAAGTGCCACGACCTGGAAAGGTCTCCTCGCGGCTTCTGAGCCTTGGAACATTGAGCCGTTGCACCGGATCGACATTCGGAAATTCGGGCACAAAAATCAGCTCCCCTCGCCCCGCAGCCTCGAACACATTCAGGAAATCCACTTGCAGCAGTGGTTCGAATCGGCCTTCTCCCGGCATCCACACGGATCCGGATTCCAGAAAGCTCTTGAGGGCATCGCGCGCCGCATAGTCGCGCAAGTCTTCGCTGATCGATCCGATGGACGTCAGCAACGCCTGGTTCAGTCTTGCGCAGGTGGCCAGTCCGGTTTGGGTGGCTACGTGTGCCCACGTGCGATTTGTGCCGGTGCTTACGATCTGCTCGTCACTTGGATATTGTTTCGTCCTCTTCCCGGAAAGGGCATCCGGCACGCTGACAAACGGGTGAAGGATCACATAGACGGATTCAAATTGGCCGTCGTATGCCGTAAGAAGAGGCTCATCGTAAGCAGGGTAGATCAGGCTTTCGTATTGCACGCAACAGGATAACAAAGCGGGAATGGCTCGACCTGTGACGCAGGACGCATCAGCGGCCATGACGTTGTTCTTAGAGCTTTTGCCGTAAATGCGCGAGAATAGCTGCGGAGGTCCATTGCGATGTGCCGCAACATCAAAATACTTTTCAACTTCGCCCCTCCTGTAACGGACGAAGAGATTCGCGCCGCCTCACTTCAGTTCGTGCGCAAAGTCAGCGGCTTTAAAAAGCCGTCAAAAGCAAACGAACCAGCGTTTCTATCGGCGGTGGATGAGGTTGCCGCAGTCTCGGCGCGCCTGCTCAGTTCGCTCGAAACCAATGCGCCGCCGCGGAGCCGCGAAGAAGTGGCCGCCAAAGCAAAGGCGCGCAACGCGGGGAGATTTCGCAGCGAAGGGCAGACCGCATGAAGCAGATTGTCGCCATCATCTTTGGATTGGGCCTGGGATGCAACGCGCTACTGTTTGTGCCGCAAATCGTGGCCGTCTGGCGCAAGAAGACCGATGAAGGCATTTCGTTGATCACCTTCGGCGGCTTCAGTATCCTGCAGGCCATCGGCATCGTCCACGGCCTCTACCAGCAAGATCTTTCACTCACCCTCGGTATGGCAGCCAGTCTTCTTACCTGCGGCACGGTGACCGCTCTCACGCTTTACTATCGTGTCCGCCGCCTGCGCGCATAACCTTGCCGGTTGGCATTTGTGCTTTCACTGATCGCAGGGAGCGCCAAGCGGACGATGCCCCCGCTCATTGAGTCTCGGACGGGTCCACTGAATCCGCCGAGTTCAAGTCCACAAAGGTGTCCGCGCTGTGTGCGAGTCCCGGCGCATAACATTTGCCGTCCGGCGCCTGGTTCGCTGGGCAGCCCGCGCTGAACTGCGCCCGCCTCGGAGACTGCGCATATTGCCAGACCACCGCGGAGCCGGCGACTTCCCGAGAAAGCCCCGCGCCCAACGGCGGGTTTGCGATCGTGCATCCCGGCGATGGCGGACATTGGTCATTTGCAATCCAGAGCTTCAAGCGACGCTCCGCGCGTTTATTCTCGGACTGGCCCTTTGCCAGTGCGTTCTCCCGCTCAACAATGTCCCGCGCCGTGCTGATGGTTCCGCTTCCCTCTGGTACATCGATGCCGGAACAATAGACTCCAGCGCGCGACACATTTGCCCGTACCGCATCAGCCCAGGCAAATAGATAAGCGGCCTGTTCCGGCAGCAAGCGTCCGCCTTCTTCCTGGTCCAAAAAAATGATCACGCTTATTGGAAAACCTTCGCGTGCCGCCGCGGCTACAGCGGCCTTCCCATCTGCGGTACCCAAAGCGGCCGCATCTGTGCCTTTCAGCTCCGCATACAGCCGTCCGTTGAACAGAACCAGAAACCCGAAACCGTTCTGCTTGAGCAGCGCGCGCTTGCCGGCCCAACTGTTTTGCTGCTCTCCTGGCGGATTGTTCAGCCAGTAGCTCGCGTAGCTGAAGCTCTTGCGCAGCGCCGGGAGCGCCGCATCACCGGGATAATCGTTGCGGTCAAATCCGAGATACGAGCGATGAACCGAATGCTGCGCCTCGCCAGTAGTCGCCGCACCAATCAACAGCAGCACCGCCAGTGCGCCAGCCCATCTACGCCCCATAGCCCTCAATCACCCCAGAAACATCCCGGCAATCGAAGCCGAGATCAGGTTCGCCATCGTTCCTGCCAGCATGGCCCGTACGCCTAACTTCGCCAGGTCGTTGCGCCGTTCCGGAACCAGAGCACCAATCCCGCCGATCTGCATGCCGATCGATCCCAGGTTCGCAAACCCGCACAGCGCAAACGTGGCAATGGTGAACGAACGCGGCATCAATGTTGCCCGCTGCGCACCCAGAGAAATGTAAGCGATCACCTCGTTCAGCGCCATGCGTGTTCCCAGCAGATTGCCGATGGCCATGCAGTCGTGCCATGGAACGCCAATCAGCCATGCCACCGGCGCAAACACGTAGCCGAGGATCTGACCCAGCGAGCCGGGAACCCACGGCACGCCGCCATGGACCCATCCCAAAATGCTATCCAGCAGCGCCACCAGCGCCAGAAAGCTGATCAGCATGATGGCTACATTCATTGCCAGCTTGCCGCCGTCGATGGTGCCGCGCGCAATCGCGCCAATCAGGTTCTCATCGGCATGCAACTCGTCCTTGGGGATCACGACCTTGCCCTCAGTGGCGGGCACTTCGGTCTCCGGCACAAGCATCTTGGCAATTAGAATCGTTCCCGGCGAGGTCATGATCACGGCGGAAAGCAGATGCCGCGCCTCCACGCCCTGCGAAATGTACATTGCCATGATTCCGCCGGACACATGCGCCATGCCGCTGGTCATGATCACCATCAGTTCGCTGCGCGTGGCCTTTGAAAGGAACGGCCGGATGGTGAGCGGTGCTTCGGTCTGACCCATGAAGATACTGGCCGCCACGTTCATGCTCTCCGCGCCGGAGATGCGCATCGTCTTCAGCATCACCCACGCCATGCCGCGAATGATGATCTGCATTACGCCAATGTGATAGAGCACGGCGAAAAATGCAGAGATGAAGATGATTGTCGGCAGTACTTGAAAGGCGAAGATTGAGCCAGAGTTGGGAGGAAGCAGGTTGCCGAACGCCCCGGAGTTGGGAAGTCCGAGTTGGCCGAACAGAACTCTCGTTCCTGCGAAGGTGGCAGAGAGCATATTGTTGACCACACCGCCGGCCCACGTCATTGCACGCTGTCCGTAGTCGAAGCGCAGCACCAGAAACGCGAAAGTGACCTGCAGGCCGAGGCCCCAGGCAACTGTGCGCCAGCGGATGTGTCTGCGATCGGTCGAGCCCAGCCACGCAGCCAGCAGCACCGCCAGAATTCCCAGCACTCCCGTAAATCGAACCAAAGCAGTCCCTCCCTGTTCTTCGATTACCTTACAGCATTGTGCAGATATTCCTCCGCCGATTCGCGGGTAAAGATGCGGCCCACCAGGTCAACCGGTTCGGGAGGATTCTCAGTGAACTGAATGGCCCGCTTCAAGATTTCGATCGGCTCCGCTAGCAACTCCGCGTTGGTCGCGTAGACGGTAGCAAACGGTTGCCCTTTCTCCACCTGCGCGCCGCGTCGCGCGTGGAACACGATGCCGGCGTGCGGATCGACGGGTTCGCCGGCCTGCTCGCGCCCTGCGCCCGTCCTCTGCACCGCCCAGCCCAGCGCGGTCGTATCCATCTGGGCCACATACCCGTTCTCCCATGCTTCGACCACCGCGGTCGCTCCCGGCTTGTGAAAACCAGCCGGATCATCAAAGACCGAAACGTCGCCGCCCTGAGCTTCGATCATCTTCAGAAAGATGCGCAAAGCAGAGCCGTCGGCCAGCGCCGTTTCTGCACGCGCATACCCGTCCGCTGGCGTCGCCGCCTGGCCGCCGAGGTGAATCATCCAGCCGGCCAGAATCAGCGAAAGCTCACGCAGGTCGTTATTGCTTTCGGGGCCCTCGGCGGCCCGCTTGCCGCGCAGCAGTTCCACAGACTCGGCCACCTCTATCCAGTTGCCGGCTGTCGAGCCCAGAGGCTGGCCCATATCGGTCAGAAGAGCCACGGTGCGGGTTCCGGCTGCCTCGGCCGTCGCCACCATCAGGGCCGCAAGATACTCCGAGTCTTCCTGCTTGCGCATGAAGGCCCCCGAGCCCGTTTTCACATCCAGCACCAGCGCGTCCAGTCCGGCGGCCAGCTTCTTACTCAGAATCGATGCGCAGATCAGCCCAGGGCTTTCGACCGTCGCGGTGCGGTCGCGCAGGGCATAGAGCACGCGGTCGGCCGGCACCAGTCGCGGGGTCTGGCTCACTATCGAAACGCCGCATAGGGCCAGAACATTCTCAAATCCTTCCAGCGAGAGCGCGGTCCGGAATCCGGGGATCGACTCCAATTTGTCGAGCGTCCCGCCGGTGTGGCCCAGTGCGCGTCCGCTGATCATAGGCACAGCCACACCGCAGGCCGCAGCGAGTGGTGCGATTAGGAAGCTGGTCTTGTCGCCCACGCCGCCGGTGGAGTGCTTGTCCACGGCCTGCTTGCCCAGCCGCGCAGGCGAAAACTTCTCGCCCGAATCGCGCATGGCCAGCGTCAGCGCGCGCGTCTCTTCCAGCGACAGTCCGCGCAGCCAGGCCGCCATCAGCCACGCTGAAAGCTGCTCCAGAGGAATCGATCCCGAGGCCGCTCCTGCAGCTAGAAAGCCTAGCTCGCGCGCGTCCAGCGTGCCGCCGTCACGTTTCTTTCGTATCAAATCCACGGTGTGAAGAGGGAGGAGGGTCGAAGTAGACATGACGGACAGAACCTCATTTTGGTGACAATTGAGATTATCGCAAGCGAGCCTGTTCCTCGAAAGATCGCCGTCACAGTCGAAAAACCACGCGGCGGCATTGACCGCGGAGTTTCATTGTGGAAGAATCCGAAGCCGTAGCAGTGTTTCGTTTCAAATCGAATGCGAAATCGATTCTAGCGGGTTGTTCTAAGAACTTATCCGTAAATNNCAGTTTACGGATAGGCTCTAAGATCGATTAGCAACAAAGGAAGCTGGATTCAATGAGTGAACTGAAAGCTGCACGCACACATCTTTTCGCCTTTCTTGCAGTGTCTTTTCTGGTTCTTCCTGCCTGCGCAGCGTGGGCCGCACAGAATGGTGCCACGCCCAACTCAGCTTCACCCGGCTGCCCGTCAATTGAGCAAAAGAGCTTTCCAACAGCCGCCATCTCGAACGGCTCCGTGAATGCCGTCCTCTACCTCCCCGATGCGAAGAACGGATACTATCGTGGTTCGCGCTTCGACTGGTCGGGCGTGGTCGGCTGCCTTGCTTACAAAAGCCACAACTACTTCGGTGTCTGGTTTCCGCACTACGATCCGAAGTTGCACGATGCCATCACCGGCCCCGTCGAAGAGTTTCGTTCAGCCAATGGCGACAGCGCTTTGAGTTATGAAAGCGCCAAGCCCGGCGACCCATTCGTCAAGATAGGCGTTGGCGTGCTGCGCAGGATCGACGATGCGCCCTTCAAATTCGCAACCACCTATCCACTGATCGATGCAGGCAGGTGGACCACTCACGCCGGGCGGACCAGCGTCTCATTCGAACAAGACCTCAAGACGCCGATCGGCATCGCCTACGTCTACAAGAAGACTCTGGAACTCGACAAGCGCGCCCCCGTTCTGATCCTCCGGCATGAGCTGAAGAACACGGGGAAAGAAACCATCGACACCCAAGTTTACGATCACGACTTCTACGTGCTCGATGGAGCTGCCACGGGTCCGGACATGGAGGTGCGCTTTCCATTTGAGGCCAAGGCGGAAAAAGACCTGGGCAACGGCGCAAGGGTAGAAGGCAAGAAGAT
The DNA here is from genome assembly GCA_003133425.1 of Acidobacteriaceae bacterium. The sequence continues at coordinate 9,377 of PKXI01000244.1, read as the reverse complement.
TGTGTATGACCGCGAGCTGCAGACCGGGCAGAGCGCTTCAAGCATCATCGCTGGATACTCGAGCGATGCGTCCAGCTACGATTTCGTTGTTGAAAACAGCAAGACCGGCGTAGGAGTCGAGCAAACCGGCGATCAGCCTATCTCCCGGATCAACTTCTGGTCGATTCGCACAACCATCTGTCCAGAGGCGTACATTCACCTCAAGATCGCTCCTGGCGAAACAGCTCACTGGACCATCCGCTATCGCTTCTACGCGAAGTAGCCGTTCGGCGCCGCCTTACTTGAGCTTCATTTCGAAGGCCATCGGCAGCAGGCCGGAAAACGCCATCGTGCGAATTCCGTCCGCGCCCGGGAACAACACCGGCGCGTCGGGCAATATGAACTCGGCCAGCATCTGGCGGCAGGCGCCGCAAGGCGGGCTGGCCTTGTCGTTCAGGTTGGCCACGGCAACCGCCTCAATTCGAATCTCTGGCCCGAATCGGGAAACAGCGCTTACCAGCGCCGAACGTTCCGCGCAGATGGTCAGGCCGTAGCTTATGTTTTCCACGTTGGCTCCGGTCACAATTTCGCCGTTGGTCAGCCGCAGCGCTGCGCCCACCCGGAAGCCTGAGTAAGGCGAATAAGAATTTTGAGCGGCCTCACGCGCCTGTTCCAGCAGCGTTTCGAACTCCGGCCTGTTCTTCAAGGTCATTCTGCTTTCGATCTCCATCGGGACTGAAACTTGAGGCTAATGCATTTCCGCTGCTTCTGTATATCAAGGATGCTCCCGGTGCAAAGCGAGTTAACCCCTGATCCGCTTCCGCGTGACCCCTGTTTCTCAAGTTGGGCTGCTTCTTTCCGATAAAGGCCTTAAGTGCTCGCTGCGCAGGGAGCTTGCATCCCTGCCGGCCGGATGAGTGGACGCAATGGATGAATTGACAAGGGAGTTCCTGATCGAGAGTCAGGAAGGGTTGGACCGGATGGAGCGGTGCCTGACGGATCTTGAGGCACGGCCGCACGATGCCGCCCTGCTGGGCGACATATTCCGTTCCGTACACACGATCAAGGGAACCACTGGATTTTTGGGCTTCAAGCGGCTGGAAAAGCTGGCTCACTGCGGCGAAAATCTGCTTGGCCTGCTGCGCGATGGGAAACTGGACGCCGACCGTCCCGTCATTACAGGCCTTCTGCAACTGCTCGACGGGCTCCGTTCCATCCTGAAGTCCATTGAGACAGAGGCCAGCGAGGGCGACGGCGAGGACACCGCCTTGATTGAACGGCTGGAAGAACTGCAGACCCCAGCAAAGCTGCCCGTTCGCATGAAGGCCGGAGCGGAATCGGCATCCTCGATCTCAACCGCACCTCCTCCGCGGCCCACCTCTTCGGTGCGTGCTGAGCCGGCGTCAGCGGCTGCTGAACCAGAATCGATTCCAGCCGCTCCGGTCGCTGCCAAACCTGCTCCTGAGCCCCCTGGGGCAGCGTCGGCCCCTGCCGCCAAATCGTCTGTGGTCGAGACCGAAACGGATGCCTCCCGCCCACGCGGCCAGACCGCCGGCACTGCCGCCGAAAGCACACTCCGCGTCGACGTGATTCTGCTCAATCGCATGATGAACCTAGTGGGCGAACTGGTGTTGACGCGCAACCAGGTGCTGCAGGCTACCTCAGCCGACCCCAACATGACCCTGCTGTCACGCCGCCTCGATATGGTAACGGCCGACCTGCGTGAGAGCGTCATGAAGGCGCGCATGCAGCCGGTCTCTAACATCTTTTCCAAGATGCCGCGGATTGTGCGCGACCTCTCGCAGTCGCTCGGCCGCCGCGTCCGCCTCCAGGTTGAAGGCCAGGACACCGAGCTCGACAAGAGCCTGCTTGAGGCCATCAAGGATCCGCTCACGCATGCGGTAAGAAACTCGCTCGATCACGGCATTGAACTGCCCGAAGTGCGCCAGACCGCGGGCAAGGATCCCGAGGGAACGCTCAAACTGCGCGCCAGTCACGAGGGCAGCCACGTCATCATCGAAGTCTCTGACGATGGCGCCGGCATTGCTGTGGAAAAGGTGCGGCAGAAGGCTATTGAACGCGGCGTCATTACGCCCGAGCGTGCGGCGCAACTGGGCGAGCGCGAACTGCTGCAACTCGTCTTTTTGCCCGGCTTCTCTACTGCCGCTGCTGTTACCAATGTCAGCGGACGCGGCGTTGGCATGGACGTCGTCCGCACCAACGTGGAAAAGATCGGCGGCAAGGTCGAGATCGACTCCCGCACCGGCAAGGGAACGACGCTGCGGCTGCGCATTCCGCTTACGCTGGCGATTATTCCCGCCCTCATTGTGCGCAGCGTGAATCAGAGCTTCGCATTGCCCCAGGGATCGCTCTCTGAACTGGTCCACATTCCCCCGGAGCAGGCCGCCAAGGCCATCGAATGGATGGAAGGCGCTCCGCTCTACCGCCTCCGCGGCAAACTGCTCCCGCTGGTGTTTCTTGACCAGCTGCTGATGCCTGGCGGGTGCCGTAATTCAACTTCCGAACAGGACAACTTTATCGCCGTGCTGGACGCCGATGGCCGCAGCTTCGGCCTCGTGGTGGACGGGCTCGCCGACCCGGAAGAGATTGTCGTCAAACCGCTCTCCGCCGTGCTCAAGGACATTGGCCTCTACTCCGGCGCAACGGTGCTGGGCAATGCTGATCTGGCCATGATTCTCGACCCCGGAGCCATCGCGATGAGAGCAGGGGTGACCATCACCACTGATGAAGATATCGCGCTTGCACCGGGAGAAGAAGAGGAGACTGGCGCAGCCAAGGGTATGGAGTATCTGCTGGTCGAGGCTGCTGGGCGCCGTGCCGCGGTGCCGCTGGCCGACGTGCTGCGCATCGAGCAACTCCCGCTCTCGCGCATCGAGTACATCGGTTATCGGCCGGTGCTCAACTTTGAAGGTCAATTGATGCCGGTCGAAGATTCGGGTGGAGTTCTGGCTGCGGCTCAAGCTGATTGCGCTGCACAACGCGGCGATGAAGCCCAGATTATTGTGGTCGTCTGCCGCCAAGGCAATCGCCATGTGGGCATCGCGGTGTCGCACGTGCTGGATGTGGCTTCTGGCGGTGACTTATTTGAAGCGGGAACCAGCCAGCGCACCGGCGGCGTCACCCTGCTCAAGGAGCGCGTTACCGGCGTGGTGGATCTGGGCGGCGTGCAGCCCCTGCCTGCCGGCGAGAACGCGCCGATCGAATGGAACCGGACTGCGGAGACAGTGGCATGAGCACAGCAGCGGTATTGCATCGGAGTGAAAAGGCGTCGGCACTTCTCGAAGTTTGCTCGGTGCGCTTGGCTGAGACATGGTTCGGCGTGCCCATCACCCACATTCTTGAGATCGTGGGCTCGGCGCGGCCGCAGCCTGTTCCTCTCGCACCCGCTTATGTGGGCGGCCTGGTCCACTATCGTGGCGATGTGCTTACCACTGTGAGTCTGCGCCAGTTGCTCGCGCTGCCTCCCAAAGACGGCACCCAGGACATCCTGGTGCTAGAGTCCGCGGGAGGATGCTTCGGCCTGCTGGTGGATGCAGTGGGAGAGGTGCTTACCGTCTCCTCGTCTGACCACGAACCCAACCCTTCAATTCTCGACCAGCGCCGTAAGGCCTTGTTCGCCGGCGCGTACAAGCTCAAAGACAAGTTGCTGGTCATGTTGGATCCGGAGCGGCTCGACCCAATGCGCTTGAGTCAGGCCCAGGCGAGTTAGCTTCTGGCCTTCAATTCTTAGCGTTGTATTTGTCTGGCAGTTGCCAGCAGTTGAGAACCATTGAGGCATGATTGCCGCGAGGCAGCAATGCTCTAGCTGGCGGCTGGATGCGAGTAGCGAGAAGCTGTGCTTCTCGGAGGTAACCATGCGAGCGCTCATTGTCGACGATTCCCGCTTCGTAAGAGGGTATCTGCGCGGCCTGCTCCAGGAAAAGGGAATCGAGTGCGAGGAGGCGGCCGATGGACAGGCCGGGCTCGACCGGCTGCATGGCGGCCAAATTTTCGATCTTGCGCTGCTGGACTGGAACATGCCGGTAATGAATGGGCTGGAGATGCTGAAGGAATTGCGTGCCGAGGGCTTCAACGGCATCAAGGTGATGATGGTGACCACCGAGGCCGAGAACGACTTCATCCTGCGCGCGCTAGAGGCCGGAGCTGACGAGTACCTGATGAAACCATTCGACGATGAGGCTCTCAAAGAAAAACTCGCCATGCTCGGCCTGGTCCAGGACTGAGCGATGCCTTTCGCTCGCCGCATCCGCGTTCTCATTGTGGACGACTCGGTCGTGATGCGCAGCCTGTTGCGCACTGTCGTTTGCTCGGATGCCAACCTAGAAGTGGCGGGAACCGCGGCTGACGGCGTCTCGGCTCTGAACAGTCTGGCACTGAATCACCCCGACGTGATTCTGTTGGATGTGGAGATGCCGGTGATGGACGGATTGACCACGCTGCGGGAGTTGCGGAGACGGGGGAACAGGATGCCGGTGATCATGTGCAGTTCGCTTACCCAACGCGGAGCAAAGGTCACCATTGAAGCCTTGGCCGGCGGCGCTTCAGATTACGTGACCAAACCGTCAGGACAATCCGGCCGCGAGGCCGCGGTCCACACACTGGCCCGGGAACTGATTCCAAGAATTCATGCACTCACTAGTTCATCGCCGAGAAAGTCGCGCTACCAATCATTGTTGCAGCCGCAGCCGGTCTTTCCCCGCGTTGCGCGCATACCGCTGTTTCCAGCAGTTGCGCTGCCCGCGAACGCGCCGCACGGATCGCTTTCGATCTCTTCAATTCCTGCAGTTGTTGCCATCGGCGTTTCCACGGGCGGCCCCGCGGCACTCGATGTTCTGCTCCCTGGGCTTCCCGCCAACTTTCCACTTCCGATTCTCATCGTGCAACACATGCCGGAGTTGTTTACGCGTCTGTTCGCCGAGCGCCTTAACGGTCGTTGCAACCTGCGCGTGCGCGAAGCTTCAGAAGGCGATCCGGTGAGCGCTGGTAACATCTACATCGCGCGCGGCAACTGGCATTTGGAGGCGCTGGCTGCTTCGCTTCCCAACGCGCCACCCTCGCTGCGCCTGAGCCAGGGGCCGCTTGAGAATCATTGCCGGCCTGCGGTGGATGTTTTATTTCGTTCTGTGGCGAAAGTTTACGGATCCGGCGTTTTGGCGGTGGTGCTCACTGGGATGGGTTCGGATGGAATGCTTGGTTGCCGCATAATTCGCGAGCAGGGAGGCAGCGTGCTTGCCCAGGACGAGGCATCAAGCACGGTGTGGGGAATGCCCGGCGCAGTGGCCGGCGCGGGCTTGGCTCACAGAGTGCTCCCGCTCGACGTCATCGCTCCTGAAATTCTGCGCATCGCAGGTCGCGCGCATACTGAAGTCCGCCAGCTTTCCGGTGATCCTGTTCGCCCGGGGTTGTCGTGATGGAGCGACCTACGATGGAACAAGCGACCAGCGCCGACTACGGCTATCTTCGTCAACTTGTCTTCGGTCATTCGCAGAATGTGCTCGATCCTTCGCGCGACTATCTCTTTGAAACGCGCCTCACCAAGCTGCTGCGCAACCAGGGGATGAGCCGCGTGGACGAACTCGTCCGCCATCTGCGCACGAGAAAAGATCCGGCACTCGAGCGTGCGATTGCCGAGGCAATGACTATTAACGAGACAAGTTTTTTTCGCGACACGCGGCCCTTCGAGTTGTTGCGTACTGAGCTGCTGCCCAAATTGATTGAGGCGCGCAAACACGCGCGCAGCCTGCGTTTTTGGAGCGCTGCATGCTCGACGGGGCAGGAGGGCTACAGCATTGCAATGCTGATGCAGGAGCATTTTCCCATGCTTGTGAATTGGGCGCTTCGCATTGAAGGCACAGACCTTTGCGCGGAGGTTGTTGAGCGGGCGCAGGCGGGGCGCTATCACCGCATCGAGATCAATCGCGGGCTGCCAGCGCGGTTCGTTGTTCGCTACTTCGATCACGTGGGCGAGGACTGGGTGATCAAGCCTGAGGTTCGCAGACTCTGCAACTTTCGCAAGGCCAATCTTTGCGCGCCAGTTCTGCCGTTCAATCGAGCGGGCGATCGATTCGACGTGATCTTCCTGCGGAACGTGATGCTGTACTTCTCGCATGAGACGCGCAAGACACTGCTGGCGGGCATTCATCGGCTGTTGGGTCCTGACGGCATTCTCTTCCTGGGGTCGAGCGAGCAACCGGCCGATCCTTCGATTTGGACCGCGACTCTTGCCGGAGGCACTTGCTACTTCAGGCCGAGGCTGCCGAGTTGAGGACAGGGACTAGCGACTAGGGACTAGGGAATAGAAACTGTGGGGTTGGTTGGGGGGGGGGGGGGGGNNCAAGGATGGGGCACCCGGCAAAATCGTCGACGCACCTACCGAGAATCCGATCAATCTCGGCAAGTCGGCAGATCGACCGGAAAGAGCCACTGCTGTCTTCGCCATTCTCCGCGCGCTGATGTGGCACCTTGGCGATAATTGGCGGCTCGCAAGGAGAACGCGACCAAAGACAGCGTTCTCACATCTAATAGACGATGGATTCACCCGATATTTCCCCCAACGCATCGCCGGCCTCGAACGCTTTGATTGGCGAGGAGGTCCGCTTTGGCTTTGACAACACGTATGCGCGGTTGCCGGAGCACTTTTACGCGCGGCTGGACCCGACTCCGGTTGCGGCGCCGCGGCTTGTGAAGGTGAATGTGGAACTGGCGCGGGAACTGGGATTGGATGCGGATGCGCTGAAGAGCGAGCGTGGGGTTGCAGTTCTGGCCGGGAACCGCGTGGCCGAGGGGGCCGAGCCCGTGGCGCAGGCATATGCCGGGCACCAGTTTGGGCATTTTGTGCCTCAACTGGGCGACGGGCGCACCAACCTGCTGGGCGAGGTGGTGGGGCGCAATGGCGTGCGGTACGACATCCAGCTCAAGGGCTCCGGCCGGACTCCTTTCTCGCGCGGAGGCGATGGCAGGGCCGCGCTGGGACCGGTGTTGCGTGAGTACATTGTGAGCGAGGCGATGGCGGCGCTGGGCATTCCGACGACCCGGACCCTGGCCGCGGTGACCACCGGCGAAATGGTGCTGCGGGATACAGCCCTGCCTGGGGCCGTGCTGACGCGGGTGGCGGCGAGCCATTTGCGCGTGGGCACATTTGAGTATTTTGCGGCGCGGCGCGACACGGATGGTCTGCGCAAGCTGGCGGACTTTGCGATTGCGCGGCACTATCCCGAGGCCGCGCAGGCCAGGCAGCCATATCGAGCGCTGCTGGAGGGCGTAGTGGCGCGACAGGCGCGGCTGATTGCGCAATGGATGCTGATTGGTTTCGTCCATGGCGTGATGAACACGGACAACACGTCGATCTCGGGCGAGACGATCGACTACGGCCCCTGCGCCTTTATGGAGGCATACGATGCGGCCACGGTGTTCAGCTCGATTGATCATGGGGGACGCTACGCCTACGGCAACCAGCCACGTGCGGCATTGTGGAATCTGACGCGGCTGGCCGAGGCACTGCTGCCGGTGCTGGAACTGGAGTCTGGGAGCGAAGAGGCCGCGGTGGCAGAGGACAACGAGGTACTCAAAGCATTTGAGCCGCAGTATGAGGCGGCGCGCATTGCGGGACTACGCCGCAAACTCGGGCTCTTTACGGAGCGCGAGGGAGATGCGGCCCTGGCTGAGGATCTGCTGCAGCGCATGGAAGCCAACCATGCTGACTTCACGCTGACCTTCAGGAAGTTGTGCGATGCCGCAGCCGGACCGGATGGCGACGCGGGTGTTCGCACATTGTTTGCCGATGCGGGCGCGTATGACGGCTGGGCGGCTGGATGGCGACAGCGTCTGCAAGAAGAGGCGGAAGATGGGCAGGCGCGCGCTGCGTCGATGCGGAGCGTGAATCCGGCATTTATCCCCCGCAACCACCTTGTGGAGGGGGCGCTCGAAGCTGCAAGCGGACGGCAGGATTTCCAGCCGTTTGAGGAGTTGCTGGACGTGGTTTCGCGGCCCTATGAGGAGCGGCCGGGGCTGGAGAGGTACGCGATGGCGGCCCGACCCGAGGAGTGTGTCCGGCAGACTTTTTGCGGGACGTAAGGGGCTGGATGGTGTGACCGATGACGCCGTGCGGCACTGGTGAAGCGGGGAGATGGGCGCGGCGGGGCGAGTAAAATTTACCGGCTGCCGGGAATTTTTGCATCGTTACTATTGTTTGACTGGCTGTAACTCACGGCAATCAGAGACCTTTCTGGATTGAGCAAACTGGCACCGAACGTGCTGCACATTAGTAGAGGGTGACGTTATGTCGTCTTCTTCGGAGGCGTTATGGTGGAATTTGCTTCACTGCCACAGGGAGTGGCGCACAAGAGCATGGCGATCTATGCCGCTATCGTGGTGCTTGGCGGCGCCGTTGGTGGCTATGCGATTCATGAACACAACGCCGCACAGAATCTTGCGGCAGAGAATGTGCAGGCGAACGCCGCACTGAACGCGACACAGCATCAGCTAATCGACCTGACGGCAAAGGTGAATATGCTGGCCTCGCGCGATGCATCGCAGTCGGCTCCGGCGGCGCAGTCTGATCCGTCGATGCGATCCGCGCAGAAGCCGAACGGCGGCCGGCCCTCGGCAGCTCATCGGCAAAAAGAGGATCCGCGCTACAAGAAGCTGCAATCGCAACTTGACGCACAGGGCAAGGCGATTGAGGATACCCGCAATGACCTTGCGGGCACAAAAGGCGACCTCGTGAACACGCGTACGGAACTGTCGGGCTCTATTGCGCACACCCATGACGAACTGGTCTTGTTGCAGAAGCGGGGGGAACGGAACTACGCGGAGTTTGACATCTCGAAAGCGAAGGAATTCAAGCGCGCGGGAGCGGTGGAGATCCGGCTGAAGAAGGCCAATATCAGGCATCAGTATGCCGACATGGAAATGATGGTGGACGATCGCAACCTGTCGCAAAAGCATGTCAATCTCTACCAGCCGGTCATGTTCTATACACCCGACAGTCCGCAGCCGGTTGAGGTGGTGATTAACGACATCAGCAAGGACCACATCCACGGATACGTGAGCGCGCCGAAGTACAGGCAGTCGGAGCTGGCCTCGATGTCGAGTGCCACGGAAAACGCGACACCGGGCGCGAATCAGGGGCAGGCGAATTCCGACCAACAGCCAGCGCCTAGAAAAAAGCTTCCATTGCCGCAATAGCTAGCGGCCAATGTTAGATTCCTACTGGCGCGCGTGCACATCCTTGCGTTTTCCAATAAAGGATGGGGTGCGCTTGCAACATCCCGGGTCTTCCGCCGCGGCGGATCGCGATCCGCCGCGGCGGAAGACCGTGGGTAACCGCAAATTGAACTGCGCATTACTTCGCTAGAGCATTTTCGATTCAAGCATTA